>JAGOHA010000021.1 GCA_017996395.1 Acidobacteriota bacterium
TCGGCGACGACGTCGATCCCGAGATCCCGGCAGGTTCGGAGGATGCCGCGGACGATCGCCTGGCGCGGGCCTCTGCTCTCGATGCCGCGGACGATCTGCATGTCCAGCTTGACGAAATCCGGCTGGAACTCGGCTAGCAGATTCAGACCGGCATACCCCGAGCCGAAGTCGTCAATGGCGAACGTCAATCCGGACGCGCGGTAGGCGTTGATTGCGGCGGCGAAATCCTCGATTCCCTCGATGATGTCGCTTTCGAGGATCTCCAGGATGATGCGACCGGACGGGATGTTGCCGCGGCGCGCCGCCTCCAGCAGGGATGTCACCGCGGTCGGTGACATTTTCAAGTCCGATGGCATGAAATTGAGGTTGAGTCGGGTCGTGATTCCCAGCCGAACCGCCAGATCGATGGCGGTGAGGCGACACTGTTCGTTGAAGGCACTGGCTCCGGCCGGACGAACCGCCTGCAACACCGTGGCGGCCGGTTCGCCGGTCCGGCCCCGCAGCAAGGCTTCATAGGAAAACACGGACCGGCTCGGAGCATGGATGATCGGCTGAAAGGCAAAGGTGAATCGGGGCGGCGATTCCGGCGCGGGACGGGAGGCGGTGTCCGGGGCGGCGTTCCGGTCGCTCAGGGCCGACCGCCAACGGCCGTCACGAAAGGCCGCCAGCAGCTTCTTGGCCCGCCCCTCGCCGAGGCGGGTGAACGACTCGCCGCCGGCGTAAAAGTCGTTCGCCCCCACAATCCCGTCGAGTTCCGCCGGGGTGATGTCGGCGTAGCCCATGGTCCACTCGCCGAACGTGCGGGCGGCCACCGGCTCGCGGATGATGACGGTCAACTGGCGATGGCGCGCGTCGCGGCGGATGGCGTCGAACAGGCCGTCGACGGCGTCCGGGGCGCCTTCGAGGACCTGGAAGAAACTGCCCTCGATGTGCAGCAGCATGCCGGTGATCCCGAGCCGGGCGTTGTTGGCGCGCGCCCGGCTCAGCAGCGCAGCCAGTTCCTCCCGGCTGAAGGAGCGCGCCGCCGCACTGCAGTAAATCAGATGGATCAGGTTGGTCATCTCAGCCTGCGTTTCACCGTGGCATTGGATCGATTATAGCCTCCCACTCATCTGTTCGCCACGCACTCATGCCGGGAGCTTGCCGACTGGTTGTCATCTCATGATCGCGTTGTTAGACACCGTCCCGACCGGTACCGATTCAGCTGACCGGGCGGGCGCCGGCGCCTCCGGGGCGACGGCCGGTTCGGGAAGCGGCTGCCGCCTCGGCTGCCGGTAGGCGCGGATGGCCGCCTCGGCCAGGACCCGGGTGGCGTTCACCACCGGCACATGGGCCCGCGCCGGATTGAACGCGAGCGGGATCTCGGTGCAGCCCAGCACGATCACCTGGGCGCCTTTGGTCTCGACGTGGTCGCCGGCCCTGGCCAGCAGGTCTTCGGCCTCCTGGCGTCCCGTGCCGGCCTTGATGTGGCCGTAGACCGCCTGCATGACGCAGTCGCGCTCCACCGCTTCGTCGGGCGTCACCACTCCGATTCCCCGCGCGGCGAACTCTTTCGCGTACAAGCCGGTCTGCAGTGTGCCGGTGGTGGCGAGCAGGCCCACGGTCTGGCACTCCGGATGGCGGCGGACCACCTCGTCGGCCGCCTCGCGGATCATGTGCAGGATGGGGATGGAGACGGCGGCCTGCATTTGGTCGTGAAAGTAATGGGCCGTGTTGCAGGGGATGACGATGAACGCGGCGCCGGCCTTCTCCAGGCGCGTCACGCCCTCCACCAGCCACGGGATGATGGCCGGGTCGTTAGCCTGGATGGCCGCCGTCCGGTCGGGCACCTGGGGCAGGCTGTAGATCAGGGTGGGAATGTGGTCCTGGTCCCGCGCGGCCGGCGTCAGCCGGACGATCTCCGCGTACAGGTTGGCGGTGGCCTCGGGACCCATGCCGCCGAAGATGCCCAGAATCCGGTCCGGGCGGACCGTCGGAGGTGGTTCCTCCACCGCCGGCGAAGCTGCGACGAGCGGGGCGGCCAGGAGAGCCAGGCCCAGCACCAGGGGCAGCCAGCATCTGTTGTTCATGACAGGATCCTCCTCCGTGGATGCGGTCGCGGCTGGTCGGGCGGCTAGAACGGCCCCCAGCGCAGCAGCACCGGCGGCACCAGCAGCGCCAGGCTCAGGGCCATCAGAATGAGCATCAGCGGCAGGAACCAGCGAGCCCATTTCTCCCACGGCACCCGCGCCACGCCCAGCACGCCCATGGTCACCGCCGAGGTGGGCAGGATGGGGTTGACGAACTCGCAGAGCTGGAAGGCAAAGACCACAGTCTGGCGCGTCAGTCCCAGCAGGTCGGCCAGTGGCGCCATGATGGGCATGGTCAGCGCCGCCTGGGCGGTGCCGGAGTGGATGAAGAAGTTGATCGCCGCCTGCACCAGGAACATCATCTGGGCGGCCACCACCAGCGGCAGGGCGGAGATGAGGCCGGCGCCGGCGTTCAGCATGGTGTCCAGCACCTGGCCGTCCTTGGCGATGATGAGCAGCGCCCGGCCGCAGGCGATGATGAAGGCGACGTTCACCATGTCCTTGGCCCCGGTGACGAAGCCCCGGGCGATCCGGCTGGGGCCCAGGCCGGCCACGGCGCCCAGCACCAGACCCATGGCCAGGAACAGGGCGGCGATCTCCTCGATGTACCACTGCTTCTCGAGGATCCCCCAGACGAGCACGACCATGGTCAGCACGAACAGGGCGATGACCAGGATGTGACGGACGGTCCAGGCGTCGGCGGCCGTTTCGCCGCCGCCCGCGGATTCGCGCGACCGATCGATGGCGTAGACGGGGCTGAGCTGCGGATTTTTCTTCACCTTGGCGGCGTAGACCATCACGTAGGCGATGACCACGGCGGTGCCGATCCCCCAGCAGATGAGGCGGTACTCCAGCCCGGAGTACAGGGGCAGCTCGGTGAGCCCCTGGGCGATGCCCACGGTGAACGGGTTGAAGAAGGCGGCGGCGAAACCCGCCGCGGCGCCGAGGAACGGGATGGAGATCCCGACGATGGAATCGTAGCCGAGCGCCAGCGACAGCGGGATGAAGATGAGCACGAACGGGATCGTCTCCTCGGACATGCCGAACACCGAGCCGGCCAGCGAGAAGATCACCATCAGCAGCGGGATGAGCAGCTTCTCCAGATACGGCCGGGCGGCGATGGCCCGGGTGATGCGGCGGATGGCGACGGTGATGGTCCCGGTCTCCTGGACGACGTTGAAAGCGCCGCCGATGACGAACAGGAAGGCGATGATGAGCGCCCCGTCGACGAAGCCGCGGACGGGGGCGAGGAGCAGCATCTCCGGTCCGAGATGGACCTTGGGCAGGTGCCGGAACGTGCCGGGCACGGTGACCTGCCGCCCCGCCTTTTCAACGCGCTGGAACTCGCCGGAGGGGAGCAGCCAGGACAGCGCCAGGACCAGCACCACCAGGGCCATGACGATGACCAGGGTGTGAGGCAGGCGGAGGGAGGCGGGAGTTGTCGGGGTCGCGGGTTCACTCATGGGTGCACACTGTCCGTCGGCATTCCCGGTCCGGGCGCGGGTGACGGGAGGGCGGCTGTCCGCCCCGCTGGGTCGGCCGCACCGGCGCGGACATTATACCGTGATCCGGCGGCGCCGACACCGGTTCATGGTGTCATTTGCCACCGCTGGGTAACCCGGCCCGATCATTCCGCGGCCGGATGCGGGTTCCGCGCGGCCTCGTCGCCGACGTCTAGGAAATAGAGCAGGGTCAGCAGAAACGGCATACCGAATGCGCCCAGGCCGTACACGTATGAAGCGATCTCCGTCCGCAGGGCCTTGTTGTGGATGGTGCAGCGGGACAGCTGCGTGACGGCCTCCGTGACCGCCGCATCGAGCGCGGCGGCCGGATCGGCGGGGCGAGGTCCGCTCTCGCCGGCCAGGGCGCAGACCACCGGCAGTCCGTGGAGCAGGACGCTGAACGTCGTCAGGTGCACCGCAAGCATCTGCAGATGCCCCATCAACTCGGTCTCGTTCAGGGGCGCGGCGCCGAACAGCGCGTGTCGACTGTAGCGGCGCCAGTACCCGGCCACGCGGCCGGGGCAGACCGCCTCCATGGCGGCGCGGCGCCGGCGATAGCCCGCCAGCGTGGCGGCGGTGGGCCACCGGGACGGGACGGCGCCGTCGCGGTTCCAGTGAACGTTCACCCGCCCGTCGATGCCGGGGACGGGCCGCGACTCGGTGCCGGGATAGCTGTCGAGCGCGGCGCGGATGAACGACCCGTACGGCGTGTCGGTGCGCCGCGCCGACCAGGCCAGCAGCGTCCAGGCGGTGTGCAGCGCCGAATGCCCCACCAGGGCCGAAACGGCGAACGACTGCCGCAGGTCGTCCAGCCAGGCGGGATCGGCCACGCGGTCGGCTTCGGCGGCCACCCGGTCGGCGGCCGAACCGGCATCCGCCGCTGGAGCGGTCGCGGCCAGGCGCTGCGCGAAGGTTCCCGCCAGGAACAGGGCGAAATCGACGGCGTGCCGGCCGGGCTCCAGTAGCTCCCACAGGATCTCCAGGATCCGGGCGGCGTGCCGGTCGGCGGGATCCGGCTCATCGGCGCTCCGCCACCGCGAGGCCGGGTCGGCCAGGGCGCCGGGGCCGGACGCCGTCGTCAGGCGGAGGATGGTCGGTTCCGGCGCCGCCACCAGGGCCAGACGGGTCGACTCGGGGCAGGCCAGGGTGTCGCGCATTAGCAGGCCGCGGGCGGTGGGCATGTAGCGGCGGGGAAATTTCCGGCAGACGAGGGGGAGCAGATCCTCGCCGTACTCGACCTGCAGGCGGCACAGATGGTCGGGCCGCAGGAACGGGCACTCCCGGCTACCCGGCGCGGCGACGAGGCGGTGGACCGGAGGCACGGCCTCGGGATCCGCGGGGAAGCGCGTGTCCAGGGCCCGCTGGTCGGCCGGGTGGGCGGCCATGGCGGCGCGGAGGCGCGTGTAGTGCTCGTCGTCGATCTCGATGATCCAGTCGGTGATGCAGCAGATGTGCGGACAGGCGGTGCCGAGGCAGGTGAAGCCCGCCAGATAATCCATGAGGACGAGATGGCGGTCCACGGGCGCCTCAGAGCCGGGCCATGTAGTGCGCGATCCCGCGGCGGATGTACTCCTCGTCGAACGGGCCGGCGGGCGAGGGCGTTTCCACGATGCGCCGGGGGATGGGCATAGCGGCCGCGTCGAAGCCCTCGCGCCGCTTGAACGCGAACTTGCGCCGCAGCGTCTCGGCGCCCATGGCGGCCAGCGCCTCGGCCGTGGTCTCCACCCCGGCGGCGGCCAGCGCCCGGATCACGGTCGCGGAATCGTAGACGCCCCGGGCGAAGAGGCAAACGACCAGGCTGGTCAGCACCTGGCGCCAGCGTTCCTCCTCGAGCAGCGCGTCGGCGGCCTGCTCCGGCGTGAGGTGCTCGCCCTTGGCGGCGGTCTTCTGGTCGACGCTGTAACCGGCGTTGTCCAGGTGGCTGTGGCGGGCGCCCACGAGGTAGCCGAGGTGGCCGATGGGGCCGGTGTGGTAACCGGGCATCTCGTTGCCGCCGAAGGTGAGGGCGAAATCGGCTCCGCCGTAAACCGCGGCCGCGTGGGCGGTGCCGCGGGCCAGCGCCCGGTAGAAGTCGGTGGGCTGGCGGACGATCCGGCCCATGGCGGCGATGTAGGTGTCGGCGTCGCCGAAGGCCAGGGCCAGGCCGTCGGTGTCGGCGGTGGAGATCAGCCCGCGGGCCAGCGCCTCCGTCGCCCAGGCCAGGGCTACGCCCGCGCTCATGACATCGAAGCCGTGGATCTCCGCCTCGTCGAGCAGCCGCAGCAGCCCGGCCGGGTCGCCGATGCCCAGCATGCTGCCCATGGCGTAGACCGGCTCGTGATCGTAGCCGATCATCAGGGTCTTGAAAAAGTAGGGATCGTTGGGATAAGGCAGGCGGAGCGTCGCCAGGTGGATGCATGCCACGGGGCAGTGGGTGCAGGCGATCCGCCGGCCGAGGTACCCCTTGGCCAGCGCCTCGGCCGAGATCGCCTCGGCGCCCTCGAACTGGCCCGATTGCAGGTTCCGCGTGGGCAGGCCGCCGGACGCGTGAAGGGGCAGCACGTTGATGGCCGTGCCCAGGTCGTGGTACTTCTTCATGAGCGGCGAATCCACCGCCGCGTGGTAGACGGCGTCGTAAGCGTCGCGGTAGGCCTTGCGGTCGGGGACGTCGAACGCGCGGCGGCCGCTCACCACCAGCGCCTTGAGCTTTTTGGCGCCGAACACGGCGCCCAGGCCCAGGCGGCCGAAATGGCGGTAGGTCTCGGTGACGACGCAGGCGTAGCGCACGCCCCGCTCGCCGGCGCGGCCGATGCGCATGATGGAGCGGGCGCCGGCGCCGGCCTCGCGGGCGCGGATCACCGTGCCCACGGTGGCGGCGCTGCGCATGCCCCACAGCGCCGAGGCGTCGCGGAAGCGGACGCCGTGCCCGTCCACCGACAGGTAGACCGGCGAGGCGCTGGCGCCGCGGATCACCAGCGCGCCGTAGCCGGCGGAACGGATGGCCACGGCGCTGCGGCCGCCGGCGTGGCTCTCGCCCAGGTTGCCGGTGAGCGGCGACTTGAACATGGCCACCGTCTTGGACGCCAGCGGGAAGAGGCCCACGAGCGGGCCCACCGCCATGACGATGGGGTTGTCCGGCCCCATCGGATCAGCGCCGGCCGGACACTCTTCTTCCAGAAGACGGATGGCGGCCCCGGTGCCGCCGAGGCCGTCGCGGAAGACGTCGGGCCGCTCCCGGACCTCGAAGCGCCGCCGGGCCAGGTCGATGTACAGCACGCGGTGGAGGGTGGTGTCAGCGTTCAACGGGCACCTCCGGTTCCATGTCCTCGAGCGCAATGACGCCGTAGGGGCAGTAACCGGCGCAGTAGCCGCAGTACACGCAGACCAGCGGTTTGTCGGCCGCGTCGTCCCAGAAGATGGCGCCGAAGGGGCAGGCGCGGGCGCAGTTGCCGCAACCGATGCACAGCTCGTTCTTGAGCCGGACTCCTCCGCCGGGCCGCGCCGACAGCGCGTCCACCGGGCACACCTTGGCGCAGGGCGGATCGGGACAGGCGCGGCACACCACCACCAGGAAGCCGCGCCGGATGCCGCCGGCGGAGCGCACCCCGATGCAAGCGCCGCCGAGGCCGCCGTGGCCCGTGCGTCGCACGCACGCGAACATACAGGACTGGCAGCCGACGCACCGCTCGGTGTCGATGACCGAAAGGCGTTTGACCATGTGGCACCGCCGTGTGGATTCAGGCCTGTGGCGATTATATCCTGCGCCGGCGGGGAGTCAATCACACGCAGCGAAGCGGGTCAAAAAATGGGGGCGCCGTCAGCCGGCCGGGCGAGGCGGCCGTCGCACAGGGGACGCGCATCCGGCTTGCGCCGGAGCCGGGGATGTCGGACAATGGCGCCATCACCGGATGTGGAGAGAGCATGAGCCAGCCGTTCGTCTACACCGTCGTCGCGTCACCGCTGCACGACGCCACCGCCCTGCACCAGGCCGTGTCGGCCTTCACACGCGCCCTCGACGCCATGGGCGGCCAGCCGAGCCTGCCCGAGGCCGTGACCGATGAGGCGCCGGCGCTGATCCTGGTGGGCACCGGGGGCACCGAGCACGCGGTTCTGGAACTCGCGGCGCGCACCGGCGCCGGCGACCGGGCCCGGCCGGTGCTGCTCCTGGCGCACCCCGGGCACAACTCCCTGCCGGCCGCGCTCGAGGCGCTGGCCCGCCTGCAGTCGGACGGCCTCCGGGGGCGGATCCTGTTTCTGGACGGGGCCGGCGACGCCATCGGCTGGGAGTACGTGGCGGAGGCGCTGGCGGGCGTGCGGGCGGCCCGGGCGCTGGCGGCGTGCCGCATCGGACTGTTGGGCGCGCCGTCGGAATGGCTGGTGGCCAGCTTCCCCGATCCGGCGGCGATGCGCCGCCGCTGGGGGCCGACGGTGGTGAAGTTGCCCGTGGACTGGCTCTATGACCGCCTGGCCGTTCTGCCGCCGGACGCGGGCGCCGAGCGGGCCGCGAAGACAATCGCCGGAGCCGCCGGCGCCGGCGAGCCGGACGAGGCGGCGGTGGGGGCGTCCGCCCGGGTCTGGGCCGCGCTGGCCGCGCTGGTTGAGGAGGAACGGCTGGACGCGCTCACCGTGCGCTGCTTCGACCTGATCCGTGAGCGGTCGGTCACCGGCTGCCTGGCCCTGGCCTGGCTGGCCGACGACGGCATCGTGGCGGGGTGCGAGGGGGACCTGTGCAGTGCCCTGGGCCTGCTCCTGGCCGACCGCCTGCTGGGGCGCCGCGCCTGGATGGCCAACCCGTACCGGATCGTCCCGGCCGCCGGGAAGCTGGGCCTGGCCCACTGCACCGTGCCGTTCCGCCTGGTGGACGGCTACCGGCTCCGCACCCACTTCGAGTCGGGCGTGGGCGTCGGAGTCCAGGGAACCTTCCGGCCCGGCCCGGTGACGCTGCTGCGCGTGGGCGGGCGGGATCTAGAGGCGCTTTGGCTGGCCGAAGGCGAGATCACCGCCGCCGGAACGGCCGACGGGCTCTGCCGGACCCAGGTGGCGCTGCGGATCGATCCGCCGGACGCGGCGGAGCTGCTGACCGCGCCGCTCGGCAACCACCTGGTGCTGGTGCCGGGCCGCCACCGGGCGCGGCTGCGCGCCTGGTGGGAGCTGCACATCCGCTGACCGCGTGGACTGTGGTATAAAGAACACATGAAAATCATCGATGCGCCGGTGTCACTCGACGACTTCAAACGCATGGCTGAAGGCCTGTTTGGGAATTTTGTCAAAGCCGTGGTGGACGTGAACAGGAAGATCCTGGCTGTCAACGGCGAGCTTCATGCCGACGAAGAGGCGCTCCTCCTCGAATCCGGCTCCCAACAGGAAGATCTTTGGGGGATCAATATCTACCCGGATTTGGGAATGCCGGATCGCATCGAATTTGATTCGGTCATCAACATCAGGCCTTCGCAGGGGAACAGATCGCGCGGCGTCGACAATCCGGAGATCCGGGACGCAATATTGAAAATCGTCGAGGAACTGGTGAAATGACAGCCGTTGCACACCCATCTCTGGCGGCCGGGCGCTGGCGGACGTTCTCCCTCATGGAACAGCTGGCCCATGTCGGCAGCGAGGTCGAACGGGCCCTGAATTGGAGAGAAAAAGGCCACCCGGAATACAGCCGACTGGCCGTGGAGCGGGCGCTGGAGCTGCTGGGACTCACCATCGCCGATCCCCGGCACCGGTTGCGACTCAAGGAGATGACCCGGCTGCGGGAAGCGCTGCTGGACTTTTTTGGGGGGGACAACGAGTTCTGCTCGACGGAACAATCTTGGCGCGCGTACTTTTACGCATTCGCCCTTGCCGCCGCCGCCCAAAAGAGCCGTCCCGCAGGCGAAGGATGACCGCAGTCGAGCTGACGGACTGCCCGCCCCGTGCGCCGGAATTGCCTCGTGGCCTGGCGGCCGCGAGTGCCATCTGCAGGATCGAGGAGATTCGGAAGGCAGCGTGCGCGGGATCCAAGCAGTAGAATAATGGATGTTCGCCGGCACGTTGTGACGGAATCCGGATGCTGCGCGGCGGATGCACCCGCAGACCGCTTGATCCTTCCGTAGCCGAACTCGCGCACGGAGTGCGCGAGGTACTTTCAAAGTACCTCGCGGCCTCCGGCCGCGAGCTCCATCTGCAAGATCGTAGTACCTCGCGGCCTCCGGCCGCGAGTTCCATCTGCAAGATCGAGGAGATTCGGAAGGCAGCGTGCGCGGGATCCAAGCAGTAGAATAATGGATGTTCGCCGGCACGTTGTGACGGAATCCGGATGCTGCATGGCGGTTGCTTCGGCAGATCGACTGATCCTGCCGTGGCCGAACTCGCGCGCGGCAGCAGCGCGAGATTCAACGGGCCGCGGCGGATCGCCCGGGCCGGGAGGTCCGGGGAAGCCGTGATTATGAAACGGATTGAAGCCGCGCCAGCATCGGGCAGGGGAAGATACAGCGGAACTCCGACAGCGGCACCGGAATTAATAACTGAAAATCAGGGAAATTCCCTGGGACATCGTGACTCTCGACGATGAGAATCTCGGCTGCGGTTCGTCCCGCGAACAGGCCGCCTCCTGCCTCAACGGGCACGGGCTGATGATCGTTGCCAGCGATTTCACGTTGATCTTCCTGCAGAATCATCCTGTCAATGAAAATATCCGATTTTTCTTGACTTGATTTGTGAATTAAATTATTTTTAATTTTTATTAAATGTTGCTTAATTTGTCTTGAGTGTATGTGTTTATGAATCAAATTGGAAAAAGAATCAGAAACAGAAGGAAGCAACTGGCGATTCAAGTCAATGATTTGGCGAATGCTGTCGGAGTTACAGCCAGCCTGATATCACAGATTGAAAGAGCCAAAGCGTTTCCTTCAATTGTAACGCTGAAAAAAATCGCGACCGCGTTGCAAACATCGGTGGGCAATTTGATCGGCGAAAACGAATCGTTTGAGAGAAACCCAGTCCAGAAATTTTCAGAAAAAAAATTTGTGCAGGCGAACGAACAGGGCGTTGCCTTGTTTTTACTATCTCTGCATGATCCGCAGAAGCTCATTGAACCTCACCTGCTCGTTTTTCCTCCGGGAACCACTTCCGAAAAACTGATCCTGCCCATGCCCGGACAAAGCTTTTATTTCGCGCTCAGGGGACATTTCATCATCCGCATGGGAGCGCAGGATTATTCGTTGGATATGCAGGACAGTTTTTTTTATCATTCCGGATTACCGCACACCATCATTAATCATTCGCCTGAGGAGTCCATGCTGTTATGGATTTCCACGAATCCGATGCTTTGAAACGGTGATTCCGATATAAGGAGATTTTTTTAATATGAGCGCAACGCTGAATCCATCCGAACAACCGGCCAATCTTCATACGCCAGACCCGGAAGGGAATATCAGGAAATCGTTCATCGATTCGTCCGATGTGATCAAAATGATGGAACGGTGCGGCTATCCTGAAGATATGGTGGATATTATCGATAGTGAAAACCTGCTGCCTCTCGGTCTCCTGAACCGGATTCAGGGCGCATATCCGCAATATTCCAACCTTCTGGAAACGAGACCTTTTCTCTTCAACGATAAGACACAGTACAGCGGACTGAAAGGATTCCGGGCAATTACCGAACTTCTGAACCGGGCCGGCATCGACATCGGCCATATCCCGGAGCGGGAGCTGTTCATCGAAGTTTACCGGTTCCTGGCAACCCGTCATATCCTGAATATGATCAACTGGAACAATTTTACCGATGATTCCATCTTTCAGCTGGTATTTCCGCAGCCCGGGATGATCCCCCACGATGTCGTCAAAGCGTATCAAAACGCCAAAACCGCCGGGGAAAGGAGAGATATTGCCGAAGCGTACAAGACCAGAACGAATCCACACGACGGCAAGCAGAAGTTAAACAAGCCGTGGTTCGAGAACGATCATGGAGAAATCGAGATCCTGAAGGGCGGCCAGCACAAATACCCGCAATGCCAGCTGATTTTCGATAAGACGACACAAAACTGCTTCACTTTCTGCAGTTATTGCTTCCGCCACGCGCAGGTCCGCGGCGACGAGGATATGTTTTTGCAGGATGATATCCGCCAGGTGCACGATTACATGAAACGGCACCGGGAAATCACGGATATGCTGATTACCGGAGGCGACGCAGGATTCATTCCCTATGAGCGGTTTCGCGAGTATGTTCTACCGATTTTACAGGATCCCGAATTGATGCATATTCGCACCGTCCGGCTGGGTTCCCGCGCGCTGACGTTTAATCCGGAGATGATCATCAGTTCCGGATACAACAATATGCTGTCATTGTTCAATCAGGTGTATAACGGCGGCGTCCAGATACTTTGGATGGCGCATTTTTCGACGCCGCGCGAGGTGATCAATCCCAGCACGCTGGCCGCGATCCGGCGGCTCAAAGCGCATGGCGTCACAGTGAAAAGTCAGAGTCCCATCATGAACCATATCAGCCTCTTTACCGATGAAAACGGAACAGTGGACGTCGACCGCTCGGCGCAGAACTGGATTGATCTCGGCAACCTCCTCGCGATGCTTTCCGTGGGTTTCCATTCCATGTACTGCGCCCGACCGACCGGCGAACATCATTATTTCACCGCTCCGCTCGCGGATATCGACAAAGTGTTCAGTAAAATTTACCGTTCACTGCCTTCCATCAGCCGCCCGTCACGCTACATATCCATGACGTCGTCCTCCGGGAAGATATCGCTGCTCGGCACGACCGAGATCAACGGCGAAAAAGTGTTTGTGCTGAAATTTAACGAAGCGCGCAATATGGAATGGATGGACCGCGTCTTTCTGGCAAAATACGATGAAAAAGAAAATACCATCGAGAAGCTCAAACCATACGGCGCCGAACAATATTTTTACCATGACGAACTGATCGAAATCGAGCGGCAACTTCATCAGGCGCTTGAGTCCCGTCAAAAGAACAAAACCAACTGAAACGGATTTGGTTATGATCAATAAAATTATTCCAACCGCCGCGGAATCGGTCAAGGACATATCCGACGGTTCCTCCGTCCTGATCAGCGGATTCGGCGAGGCGGGAAGCCCCATCGAACTCATCCACGCGCTCATCGACCAGGGCGCGAAAAACCTGACGGTCATCAGCAATAACGCCGGCAGCGGGCATGTCGGGCTCGCCGCCCTGATCGAAAACCGGCGGGTGCGGAAAGTGATCTGTTCGTTCCCGAAGACGGTCGGCTCGACGGTATTCGCCGAGCTGTACGCCAAAAGAGAAATCGAGCTGGAACTGGTTCCCCAAGGTACGCTGGCCGAGCGCATCCGGACGGGAGGCGCGGGCATTCCCGCGTTTTACACTCCGACGTCGTTGCATACGCCGCTCGCCGAAGGAAAAGAAATCCGCGTGTTCGACGGGCAGACGTATGTGATGGAACGCGCGATCAAAGCCGATTTCGCGCTCGTCAAATGCCGGGCGGCCGACCGCTACGGCAATCTCGTCTACAACAAGACCGCCCGCAACTTTGGGCCGGTGATGTGCACCGCCGCGAACATCACGATCGTCCAGTGCCGCACGCTGAAAGATCTCGGGGAAATCGACCCCGAAACAGTCGTCACGCCGGGCATCTTCGTTCACCGTGTCGTTGAAGTCCCCGAGCCTCTGGAAGAATCCAAACTCAATGCCGAAAACCGGAGGTATCCATGGTAACCGGAGACAATATAAAAGGCTGGACCAACCAGGAGCTGGCGCAGAAAGTCGCGCAGGACATTCCGGACGGCGCGTACGTCAATCTTGGCATCGGCATTCCGGAACTCGTGGCCAATTATGTACCGCAGGGCAAAGAATTTATCTTTCATACCGAAAACGGATTGCTGGGAATGGGGCCCGCTCCGGAACCGGGGAAAGAGGACCCGGAACTGGTGAATGCCGGGAAAAAATGCGTGACGGCGATCCCCGGCGCATGTTTCTTTCATCACGCCGACAGTTTCACCATGATTCGCGGACGACATGTTGATATTTGTGTTCTGGGCGCGTTCCAGGTTTCATCGGAAGGCGATCTGGCGAATTGGTCGACCGGCGATCCGTCGGAGGTGCCCGCCGTCGGCGGCGCGATGGATCTTGTGGCCGGCGTCAAGACCGTGCTGGTTGTGATGCAGCATACGACGAAAAACGGCGAACCAAAGGTTGTGGAACGATGCACATATCCGCTGACCGGAAAAGGCGTCGTGAACCGCATCTATACCAATCTCGCCGTGGTCGATGTGAAAGAAGGCGGATTATATGTCCGCGAAACCGCTCCCGGCGTGAGTTTTGAGCAGGTGCAGGAACGGACGGAAGTAAAGCTTCATCGGCCGGCCTGATGGTGGTCATGCAAACGCCGCATTAACAACGTATATCATCATCGATAACTAAAGCGATTTTTTCATGCAGAGCACCGATCAAAAAACCATTTCTCCGGCGAACGAGGAAGAACTGTATCGGCAAGCCAGGCAAGTCCTGCCGGGCGGCATCAGCCGGAACGCGGTATTCCGCAAGCCGCATCCGCATTACGCGATGAAGGCGTCGGGCTGTTATATTACCGACATTAACGGCGTCGTACGTGTGGATTTCGCGAACAACATGGCCTCAATGATCCACGGCCATTCTCACCCGGCGATTGTAAAAGCCGTGATGGAACAAATCCAAAGCGGTACGGGATTCACGCTGGCTACCGAGGCGGAAATTCGGTACGCGCAACTGCTGTGCGAACGGGTGCCGTCCTTCGAGCAGATCCGCTTTGTCAATTCCGGAACGGAAGCGGTGATGTACATGATCAAGGCGGCGCGGGCATACACGGGCAGGCCGGCGATCGCGAAAGCCGAAGGCGCCTATCACGGCGGTTACGATTTTGCCGAAGTCAGCCAGCTGCCGAATCCGGCAAACTGGGGCGATATCGGCGCGCCGAACAGCGTGCCTCTGGCTCACGGAACGCCCAAAGCCGTCACGGACAATGTCATCATTTTTCCGTTCAACGATATCGAGCGCACGCTGAAAATTCTCGACCGCCGCGCCGGGGATATCGCCTGCGTTCTCATCGACCCCTGTCCGCACCGTGTGGGACTGATTACGGCGACCGATGAATTCATCGAGGCGCTGCGCCGATGGACGGTGAAAAACGGCGCGCTCCTGGCGTTCGACGAAGTGATATCGTTCAGGTTGAATTACCGCGGCGCCCAGGAATGTTATTCTACCAAGCCGGACATAACGTCGATCGGCAAGATCATCGGCGGCGGTTTCCCGGTCGGCGCGCTGGCAGGACGGCGGGACGTCATGAAAGTGCTCGACCCGACGGAAAGCAGACTGCTGTTTCCGCTGTCGGGGACATTTTCGGCGAACCCGGTCACCATGACCGCCGGCCACGTGGCGATGAAAATGTACGACCAGGAAACGGTCAATCGTCTGAATGCGCTGACAAAAAACGCCGTCGCGCAGATCAACGACGTCATCAAAACCGTCCAGGTGCCCGCCTGCATTACCGGTTCCGGATCGATGTTCCGCATTCACCTGCGCGCGACGCCACCGGCCTCTTACCGGGATACATTCGAATCCAAGGAAATATCCCGGCTGGTCACCGCCATGCTCGATCATCTCTATGAACAGCGCGTGATCATGACCGGAACGTTTTCGGCCATGCTGTCGACCGTTACCACGCAAAAGGAAATCGATATGCTGACAAGCGCCCTCGAGAGTGGTTTCCGCATGATCAAACCCCCGTTGGAACGCATCCACAATCAAACGGTGTGACACAATTATGAGCGAAGTATTTATTTGCGACGCGCTCCGCACGCCCATCGGGCGTTACGGCGGGGCGCTATCCTCCGTACGTACGGACGACCTGGCGGCGGTTCCGCTCCGGGCGCTGATGGAAAGGAATCCGCAGATCGATTGGAATGCGGTCGACGACGTCGTTTTCGGATGCGCGAACCAGGCCGGTGAAGACAACCGCAACGTGGCCCGCATGGCTCTTCTACTGGCGGATTTCCCGGGAACCGTTCCGGGCGTGACGGTCAACCGGCTGTGCGGTTCCGGCATGGAGGCGGTCGGGATTGCCTCACGGATGATCCGTACCGGCGACGCCGAACTCGTGATCGCCGGGGGGGTGGAGAGCATGTCACGCGCGCCGTTCGTCATGGACAAGGCGACAGAACCGTTCTCGCGGAATATCATGCTGTACGATACGACCATAGGCTGGCGGTTTGTCAACAAGGCGATGGACGAAAAATACGGTACCGAATCGATGATGCAGACCGCCGAGAACATCGCGACGGACATGTCAGTCAGCCGCGCGGACCAGGACGCTTTTGCCCTGCGCAGCCAGGAAAAAGCCCTGGCGGCACAGAAGAACGGTTCGCTCGCCCGGGAAATCGTTCCGGTGGTCATCCCGCAACCCAAGGGTGATCCGCTGACCGTCACAACCGATGAGCATCCGCGCGCTACGTCGATTGAAAAACTGGACGCCCTGAAACCGTTGACCGGCAAGAACGGAACCATTACCGCCGGCAATTCCTCGGGAGTGAACGACGGTGCCGCGGCGCTCATCATCGCTTCCGGATCCGCCGTGAAACGGTACAATCTGAAGCCTATCGCCCGAATCAGCCGGATGGCGGCCGCCGGCGTTTTGCCTCGTGTGATGGGACTCGGACCGGTGCCGGCGACAGAGAAATTGCTTGCCCGGCTGAACCTGAAACTCAGCGATATCGATCTGATCGAACTGAACGAAGCGTTCGCCGCGCAGGCACTCGGATGCCTGAGAAAACTGAATGTCACGGACGACGATCCGCGCGTCAATCCCCAGGGCGGCGCCATTGCGCTCGGCCATCCGCTGGGAATGAGCGGTGCCAGGCTGGTTGTAACCGCCGCGCACCAGATTGCCGGCCGCTTGCACCGCCGCGCGCTGTGTACCATGTGCATCGGCGTCGGGCAGGGCGTCTCGATCATGATCGAAAGCGCCGATTCGTTTTGAATCGATCACAGTCTAATCGCTCATTGATTATAGCCATGCCCGAAAACCCGCTGGCTTGTGCTGGTGGGAAGAATGGGACGGTATGTGGCTCATGTCATTCGAGAAGTAGCCGCGCGATATGAATTTCGCCTGGTGGAGTTGGCGGTGATGCCGGCTCACGTCCATAATCATCGCGCGCGCGCCAGGCAGCTTCATCCAAATGAATGCGCGCCGAAAGTACTTCACGGCCTCCGGCCGCGAGTTCCATCTGCAAGAGGTTGGGGATTCCAGGGGCAGGATATGAGGGATTCCAGCGGTACGTTGTGGCAAATCCCGGATGCTGCACGGCGGTTGCTTCGGCAGACTGCTTGATCCTGCCGTAGCTGAACTCGCGCACGGAGTGCGCGAGGTACTCGATCCTGTCGTGGCTGAACTCGTGCACGACAGCAGCGCGAGGTAAAACGAGCCGCGCCGCAGCGGCGGAAAAAGGACAGAGCGGCGGAAAAAGGACAGAGCTGATGACACGGGGAGAAATATGGATGTCCCCATTTGCAATTGAAATCCGACGTGCACTTCATTCCTGTCAATTCGCCTGATGGGGCTGATCCAATGCTCCATCCGAGGTCAAAAAGTTCAATCGAATGTCCTCAACTATCTGCCCAATCCCTTCCAATTTTTTAGAATTCGATAAGTTGTTTTAGTCTGGCTCCAGGCATTATCGGTCTCGGATCAAGCGGAAACCCTGGCCGGAATAGCGGAAATCAGGGTAATACGCGTTGCGGCTGGCGGATCGGCAATACCACCAGCGATCCTGCCAGCATCCACCACGCGAGACTCGCTTGGATCCTGACGACGGGCCGGTCGGATCCGTCACCGCCTCGGTGGGGTAGGGGCCATACCAGTCCGCGCACCACTCGGACACGTTACCGGCCATATCGAACAGCCCCAGCGCGTTGGGCGGGTAGCTGCCCACGGGCGTCGTCGAGATCCGATCTCTCTCGAAATTCGCCTCCTTGACGTCCAGCCGGGTGCCGCAGTAATAAACCGTTGTCGCGGCGGCCCGGCAGGCATGTTCCCACTCGGCTTCGGTGGGGAGGCGGTAATTCTTCCCGGGGTCCGTTTCGTTCAGCCGGCGGATGAATTCCTGGCAGTCGTCCCATGACACGTCGGCGGCCGGGAATCGGTCTCCCTGAAAATCCGCAGAATAGTCGCCCATGACTGCTTTCCACTGGGCCTGGGTAACTTCCGTTGTCTGCATCCAGAATCCTCTGGTCAGGGTCACCGGGTGCTGGATTTCATCGGCGTTGCGTCCCGGTTCCACACCCGGCGATCCCATCAGAAAAGAACCGGCCGGGATCCAGGTGAACGTCAGGCCCAATTTGTCGGCAACCGCCCTGTCCTCGAGAACCATCTGGGCGATCTCCGCCTGCCAGCGGAGCCGCGTGTTCTCGGTTTCTGAAGCCTGTTGCTTGGCTTCTTCGGCTTGGGCACGTCGCTGTTGTTCCCATTTTCTGGCTGTTTCCGCTTCGGCCTGCCGCTGTTCCTCCCTCTTTCGAGTTTCCTCCAACTGGTTTTGCTTCAACCGCTTCTCTGTTTCGGCGGCCCGGGCCGCATCCAGGTCGGCGGCATCCTGCCGCACCAGCCGGAATCCAGTATCGTCCCGGTAAACAACCGGCTCGTAGGAACTGCGCTGGGTCGCTCGACAATAGTAAGATACGCCGTACCAGCCGCCGCCGCGCCGTACCCGTTCCTTGCCGCGCTTCGGCCCGATCGGATCGGTCACCGGGCGGACGGGATATTGGCCGTACCGGTCGGCACACCATTCCCATACATTGCCGATCATGTCATACAGACCCCATGCGTTCGGCTTTAATCGACCGGTGGGGTGTGATTTGCCGCCGGCGTTTTCCCAGCACCAGGCGATCGTGTCCCGTTCTCCATACATTCCGTCGCCGCTTCCTGCCCGACAGGCGTATTCCCACTCCGCCTCAGTGGGCAGCCGGTAGTTCTTCCCGGGATCCTGCCGGTTCAGTCTGCGGATGAACTCCTGACAATCGTCCCACGACACCATCTCGACCGGCCGGTTGTCTCCTCGGAACCTGGACGGATTGGAGCCCATGACCCATCGCCACTGCCACTGCGTCACTTCCGTCGCCTGCATCCAGAACCCTCGGGTCAGGGTCACCTGGTGCCGGTTCTCGTCAACCCCGCGATCCTTATCCGACGAGGGCGAGCCCATGGTGAAAATACCCGGCTCAATCCGGACAAACCGCATGTCCGGGGGCGGTTCCAACGGTTTCACAAACTGTCGGAGCGCCTCTTCCAGTTCCAGGTAGACAACCGGGAGCCCGTCCAGACTTATCTGGTGGACCGGTGCCTTCTTGGGAAAACGCCTTGGCTCTGATCCCCGCAGAACGAACGAGTCCAGCAGCCGGCCGGTACGCGCCTCCAGGACTTGAATGTCCAGGTCATACTTGAAGCTCGTGATGGGGGGCCCGCCCTGATATTGCACGGTTTCCAATGACTTCCGCTCCCTGTCGAGGCGGACCACCAGTTCGAGTTCGGCCACCCGGTCGGGTTTCCAGTCGGTAGGAAGCTCGCTGTTCCAGGCGTGAAATTGGTCGGATGCGTCGAGCAACACGAGCCGGTGAGGGCCAGGAACCTTGGGGTCGTATGCGGCGGCCACCGCCACGCCCTGCCCCGGTTTTACCTGGATAGCCGTTTCCTGGAGCCGATCGCCTTGCCCGTGCACAGGCAGGATCATTCCTATAAGGATCAGTTGGGCCAGGAAGATTTTCAGTGTGTTCCACATACTCGTTTTGCACCCCGGTACCGAAGCTGTTATCGTCCCAAACACGCGACAGTGCGTATAGGCAGCAAGCCGCCCATTGCCTGCCGCCTTCATTCTCGCCCAGGTTTTAGCATTCGCTCCTCTGCGTCGGACAACGGAAGTCGATGTCGCGTTGCCGCCCGCCCGCTACTTCTCCACCGGGGGGATTTCGAGCGACCAGTGATCGCCGAGAATTTTGACCACCCGGCCGTCCAGACCGACCATGGCCGGACAAGAGAACCGTCCTCTCTCCCCACTTTCCCTGAACAGTTTCACCCGGCCGGCCCGGCCCCGGACCGCCACGCCGAAGAGTTGGAGGAGCCGTTGAGATTCACTGCTGCAATCCTTTCCGGTAAACACGAGGTGTTTGCCCTTGTGCATCGTCCCCTCATGTTCGAATGAGACTTCGGTGGCGACGATGCTGCCGGATATCCGTTCCAAATATTCCTCGCCGGCCTTGGCTTGGTAAAGCACCGCCCCTTCGACCTCGGCGAACTCGAGCATCGGGTGGCCCATCATGTTCCGCGAAAAATGACCGCCAGCCAGGGCGGACATCACCCGCCCGTCCGGGCTGACCCACCCGGGGTATTCATCCGTCGGTCCCTCCAGCCAGGCAAACGTGCCGCCCTTCAACCCGTCCACGCCGGTTCCCATCGACCACATCAGCAGGATCGAGCTCCGAGACAGGGTGTTCGCTCCTGCCTCCGCCTTGAACACCTCGAACCGGAGACCGGCCACCGGCAAAGTGGCCGGCGCATCGTCAGGAGCGGCCAGGGGTGCGACAGCCCCGACCATCAGCAGCAGCACTGACCCGAACCCCAGGCTGACCCAGCGAAGGATCTGGTTTCTCATCGACGTTTCCTCCCTACGCGTTTCATCTATACCGATTATGATCGATGCTATTTTCGCCTCCGGGGTGATGTCAAGAAGTTATTCCAAACGCTGCTGCAGACGGGCCAGCCGGACCCGTGGAATCCGCCTCGCTGGAAGCTGGCCGGCAGGGAATGGTCATCAGGCGGACGTTTTGCCGCTGATCGTTTGTCACCGTGGGGCGGTCGCCGCCCGTTGTCTGTCCGCCCGCACGAAAGCGCGAACCGATAGGTACTCCACCATTGGCAAGGTGAGGAGGCGCGCGGCCGCAAAGCCGGCGAGCAAGGTCATGTTCAAGGGGCCGCCTTCGCCCCACAGGAAGAAAAAGGCGACGCCGCCGGCCACCGCCTCCCGGACCCGGTACTTGACATCGTCATTGTCCAGATTGAGGGACCGGAACGACCGACAGGTTTTCCTCAGCTCTCCCAGCTGATACCCGTCGGGGGCGCGCCGGCTGAACCACCTGCGGGCGAGCAGACTGACCGCGACCATCGCCAGCCAGAGCGACAGCGCCAGGACAGCGGCCACGAACAGAGCGGTCACGGCCTCCGCGCTCAGAACATTCCGGTATCGGGTCACCGTGTATTGGAAACCCATCAATTCCTGGACCTCCGGTTTTCCGACCTGGACCGAATGCGATAACTGGAAGGATCCGGCAACTGGAAGCAGCGAACTGGCGACCAGGACGACCGCCGCTTGCAGCAGGGGGACAAACCAGGTGCGGAAGCTGGGCTGTGCTAAATCAAAGAATTCGTCACTGTAGTTATAGAATTGCTTTGGGGTCAGGATTTCCGCCGCCAAAGTGAGTCCCCGCATGCCCAGCAGGAAGGCGGCAATCGCTATCACCGGGCTATCGGCCACCCAGTTCAGCCAGGGAAGCAACAGGGAACGCAACCCGTCCGGCGCCAGACCCACAACCAGCATCAGCATCAAGCTGACCACCACTCCCAGACATCCCATCGCGCACCTCCCGCTGGAACCGGAGCATACCTACCGACTTCAATATGAGAGTGGCCATATTCTTCGACAATTGGTATCGATCGCCGTACTATACACTTATACACGCAGAATGCCAATTTCCCGCTAATATGGTTTTCAAGCCTTGTTGCTTCAAGTCGGCGCGGCTTGCCGCCGGCAGTGGAGGACGGATTCTGCCTGCGGGCCCGGCCGCGCCGACGGCCGCCCGTTCCTGCGCCTGTGGGCGACGGTGCCGCCACGGGTTTCCGGCTGGTCCGGACGGTCCGTTAGCGGCGCGTCCTCGTCCCCCGGCCATCACTCAGCCGGGGGGGTGGAAGGCGCCAGGCGGGCCAGCCAGCTCCTGACCTGTCGAGCCACTTCCATCGCGACAGGTGGATCGTAGTTCGACAGGACCACCAGGGTGTACCCCTTCCCGGCGTCCACTTCCACCATCGCGTTGATCCCCGGCGCACCGCCGGCAATGCCGAGACCGGCCTCGGTGATCTGCCTGGATCGCTCCGGCGCGCCCATGCGGCCCGCCTTCAAAGCTTCCACCAGCTTCAGCAGGTCTCCCGCCGTGGCGTAGCCGCCGCCGGCGGAACTGCCCCGGCAGGGACGGGTGTAGAGGTTGTTGCGGCGGGGCTCCCCGGAGTGCTCGCCGCCGCCCCAGAGGCGGGTGTAGCCGCTGGCCACGTTCGGAACGGGGATGTCCGTTTCAAGATGGCCGCTGTCGCTCATCCCGGCGGGCCCGTAGATATGCTCGCGCACGTAATCGAAGTAGCTCTGTCCGGACACTTTTTCAATGACGAGCCCCAGCACGACGTAGCCGCCGTTGGAGTACTCGCGGCGGGCGCCCGGCTCGAAGCGGAGCGGCTCGGCGGCGAACAACGGCAGGTAGTCGGACAGGTTCCGGATGCGATCCTTGGGGGTGGCGGCATAGCGTTCGCCGAAGAAGTCACCGATGCCGCCCGTCATGTCCAGGAGGTGCCGCACCGTGACCTTTGCCGCGGCATCCGGGTTCGGGTAATCGGGCAGGTAGATGCCGATGGGCGCGTCGAGTTGAAGCTTGCCCTTTCCGGCGAGCTGCTCGATGGCGATCTGGGTGATGAACTTGTTGATGGAACCCAGGTTGAAGCGGGTGTCCAGCCGGTTTGGCGCGTTGTACTCCCGGCTCGCCAAGCCATAGGCCTTCTGAAAGACGGGTGTGGCGCCCCGGGTCAGCAGGACGACGCCGGAGAACTCGTCCCGGCTCGTGCGATCGACGAGAAGCTGTTCCAGTTTCTCCACGAGCTCGGCCTCGGTGATAGGCGTCTCCGGTTCGTCCGGGCCCGGCGGGCTGTCCTGGAGCCCGAACCGGACGCCCAGCAGCCGGTGCGGCGGCTCGGGCTCGAACGCAAAAGCCATTTCGAGCCATTCGCCTTTGGCGGTGCGGGCGGTGAGGGTGATGGTCGCCGCGCCGGCGGCCTGGACCCGGACCGGCTCGAGTGTGCCGGTGTCTTCCTTGATCCGCCGCAGCGTCTCCAGCCGGTTTTTCACAGACAGCTGGGCAAGTGCCGCCGGCGCGAGGTTGTCGGTGAGGAACGCGCGCAGCGCCCCTTCGTTGGGATCATTGAAGGCGCGTACGTATCCGGCCACGCGCCGCCCGATCTCGGTTTCCGGATAGGTGAAGGGAGCGGCGGCCTGCTGCCCGTCCGACCAACCGCTGAGACCCATCGCCAGGCAAACCGATCCGATCATGATGATGGTTCTGATCATGAGGACCTCCGTTGCCAGCTAATACGCGGCAGGACGCTGCCCGTTCCGCGACGGCGTAACCTGCGGGCGGGGAGATGCGCAGGATTGACCAGCGGACGGCCCGCGGAGTCGCGGTCCGTGGGCGAGAGGCGAATATTTGGGGCGATGTGCGTGATTACGGGCGTCGGTCCGCGGTGGAAACGTCCGTTTGGACAGGTTGCCCAACCGGTTGCACCATCTGGGCGCGGTGGGGCGCCAGAGTGTTCTCGCGGTAGGCGTGGCGGCCCCAGCCCATGCACAGCACCGTGACCGAGATCAGGGCGACGACGGCCCAGAACCTCCGGCCCACGCCCGTGTCCGGCCCCCGCAGCTCCCGCCCGATCTGGTGCATGGCCACCAGGGCGAACGCAAGGCCGGCGGTGAAGATCCCCGCCAGTTCCCAGGTCACCCCGTGCCACGGCAGGGTGAAGAAATTGAGGGGTCCCAGCGCCAGTTGCGCGAGCGAGGCGACGAGCGCCAGGCGGTAGCCGAAGCGGAGCAGTTCCGGTCGGGTGAAGCCGGGCACGCGCTCGGCGGCCGGGTAGGCGGGCCGCCGCATCCAGCCCACGAGGAACAGCCCGGTGGCCGCGAGCGTCGCGCAGACGAAGTGCAGGTAACGGGGCAGCACGTTGGGCAGGAGCGCGGCGCTCCAGAAGCCGCGGACGCCGCTCCAGCGCTCCGGAAAGAGCATCAGGTTCACGTTGGTCAGGAAGACGAGGGGCACCAGCAGGAGCAGGGCCACCGCCAGCCCCAGCACGCCCAGCCGGAGCGCCGGCCGGCGGGACAATTGCTCCCAGCGGTACTTGTGGAGGTACAGCAGCAGGAAGGCGGCGATGAGAATGGGCACGAGGCTGATCCACATCCGGCCCGTGAGCACGGTGGCCGGGTAGAAGAAAACGGGATACAGCGTGTTGATGGCCAGCAGCGGCGCCACCCCCAGCACCACCGCCAGGCTCTTGTTCACGGTGACGGTGGCAGCCACGGCGCGCGCCAGCCCGAGGTAGCGCGCCTCGCGCCGGCCGCGCAACTCCGCCCACAGGGTCAGGAGCGCGCCGCCCAGGAGCAGGTCCACGAACAGGATGTGCGCCAGGAAGGCCAGCACCAGGATGGCGGCGAGCGCAACGGCCGGCAGGGGGAGGGGCAAGGGGATGTCCCGCAGCAAGGGTTCGGTTTGGGCCATGAAGAGTATGGTGGCGAGGACAGCCATGGTCACACCCCCTTCCGCGGGGCGGCTGGCACCGGTGCCGGCAGCCGGCGGGACGGGTTGACGGCGACGCCGGCGTCCTGGGCGCCAGGTGGCGGTTCGGGCCGGCGGTCCACGGCCTGGACGTAGGCGACGAGGGCGTCCAGCTCGGCGGAATTACCGGGGAACGGCGGCATAAAGTACCACGCCTTATGCATGCGCAGGATGTAGTCCCGCATGTCGGCGACGCCCATCGTCTGGCCGGGCGGAGCGAGGCGACGGAACTTGTCGGTTACCGAATTGATGCCGGTGACGGTGTGGCAGCGGCTGCAAGCGATCATGAACACGTCGCGCCCGGCGGCGAGGCGGTGGGCGCCGGGGGCGGCGAAGGCGGCGTGGGGCAGCACGCCGTCGCGCTGATAGAGCGGGTATTCCGCAACCCGCAAGCCGTTGGCGTACATGTAATCCTTGATGACGTACGGCTTGCGGATGAATTCCCGCACTCGCTCGAAGCTGCCCACGAAAAACGCCAGGCACAGGATGGGCACGACGGCCGCCGCCCGCGGCAGCCAGCGCGGCAGGGCAAAGCCCCACAGCGCCACCGCGGCGGCCGCGACCAGCGACCCTGCGATGATCGCCACCAGGGAATCGTACCACTGGCTGAAGACCAGCGTGGACACGGCGGTGGGCATGTTGCGCATCATCTCTCCGGGGATCACCGCGCGGTAGACGAACGCTCCCACCGCGGTAAGCGGCGCCCAGACCAGCAGCCAGAGCGCGGCGTAGCGGACCGCCGGCCAGCGGACGGAGCTGTCCCGGCCGGTGAGCAGCGTCGCCAGGAGCAACCCCACCGCCCCGCCCATCATCATGGCCAGGGCGGTGCGGAAATAGAGTTGCGGAATGTAGATGGGATTGGCGAAGCCGCTGAGGAAAGTCCGGGCGACCGGCCACGCTCCGGGGTCCATCATGAAGCCGAGGATGGCCACGATGATGGCCATGGTCAGCCAGGAGAAGGCGCTCAGCGCAGCGCCGAAGTGGATATGCCGGCGCTTGGCGGCGTCGGAGTCGTTGGAACGGCGCCAGCTGTAGTAGTAGAGGATGACAAATACCACCTCGAGCACGAAGACGATCCACTCGGTGAACCAGGCGCCGAAGAACACCCGGATCAGGCTGCCGATGGCATCCGGGTTGACCAGGGCGGTGGAGAGCCAGATCCCGACGCCGGTGAGCGCGCCCACGGTGGTGGTCAGCACGAAACAGACGGCCATCATCCGGCGCGCCAGATCATCCCACGCCCGGGCCGCCTCGGGGTCGTCCTGACGGCGGCGGAATCCCAGGTACTCGATGAAGGTGATAAATGGGATGAAACCCACCGCCAGCGCGTGGTTGACGAGGACGTGAACCACCGCGATCACAGCGATGAGCATCCGGTTGCCCAGCCAATCCAGATGGAAGATTGGAAAATCCATGCCGGCCCCCGCAGGTGTTGATGGACCGATTGTAGGCGATCTTATCCCGATCATCAAGAAATCGTGAATGACCGATAGGATCGGCGCGATCGAGTCGGCGAATCGGCGAGTCGGCGAACCAGCGAAACGGCTAAACGGTGAATCGGATGTTTATTGGTTATCGCTGACTGTTTATATCTTATTGATTATTTGGAGTGCGATCAGTGGGGTGCCGGATTGAGAATATTGGGGAGTTGGGAGCTGGAGACGAGGACCCAGAACCAAGGTCCCAGGTCCGATGTCCGAATTCCGATGTCCGCATCGCGGGAACGAGCCGCTAGCCTCGAGTCTCGAGCCTCGATTACGATGACGGTTCCGACTTACGAACGCGAACGATCAACCATCAACCATCAACCGTTCCCAAACCTGGGAGATCAAACATCAAACCTTCATCAAACGCCTGACGGTGGGAGAATCCCCTTGCAACCGTCACCTGATTCAAATACATTCAATTTGTTTGACCAATCACTCAGATCGAGGATCAACGGGCCGGTTCCATCCACTCCCGCATTCGCCCGGGGGACAGCCACGTGTGCAGAGGAGGATCACCATGAGACAGACAGCCCGGGAATTCCGCCGTCATACGGCGTGGACGGCCATGGGTTTGACCGTTATGGGCTGCGGCCCGCTCGGCGGTGCGGCATCCGCGCAGGATGTTCTCCCTGCCCCGCCGGCGCCGTTCAAAGGCCAGGTCGGGCTGAGCGTGAAGGACTCCCGCTCCGACTTCCCCCAGCCCATCCAGGCTCCGAAGGGGGCGCCCAACGTCGTCCTGGTGATCCTGGACGACGTCGGCTTCGGCGCTACGAGCACGTTCGGGGGTCCCTGCGAGACGCTCACCCTGGACCGGCTGGCCAACAACGGTCTGCGCTACAACCAGTTCCACACCACGGCCCTCAGCTCGCCCACCCGCGCGGCGCTGCTCACCGGCCGCAACCATCACTCGGTGCACACCGGGGTGATCATGGAGCAGGCCACGGGTTTCCCCGGCTACAACAGCCAGATGGGGAAGGACACTGCGACCGTGGCCGAGATCCTCCGGCAGCGGGGCTGGAACACCGCCTGGTTCGGCAAGAATCACAACGTGCCCGACTGGCAGAACAGCCAGGCGGGACCCTTCGACCTGTGGCCGACGGGCTTGGGATTCGAGCACTTCTTCGGTTTCGTCGGCGCCGAGACCAACCAGTGGCGCCCGGCGGCCTACGAAGGGACCACCCCGGTGGAACCTTACCTCGGCCGGCGGGATTACCACTTCGATGACGACATCGCCGACCGGGCGATCCGCTGGGTGCGCAACCAGAAGGCTGTGGCGCCGGACAAGCCGTTCTTCCTCTACTACGCCCCCGGCGCCACGCACTCCCCCCACCATCCCCGCCCGGAATGGATCGCCCGGTACAAGGGCCGCTTCGACCAGGGCTACGACCGCATGCGGGAGGAGACCTTCGCCCGCCAAAAGGCGCTCGGCGTGGTCCCCGCCGACACCCGGCTGACGGCGCCGCACCCGGACGTCCCGAAGTGGGACACCCTCAGTCTCGAGCAGCAGCGGCTCTACGCCGACATGATGGAAATCTACGCGGGCTACCTCTCCCAGACAGACCACAACGTCGGTCGGGTCCTGGACGCCATCGAGGCGCTCGGCCAGCTCGACAACACGCTGGTCATCTACATCGCGGGGGACAACGGCGCCAGCGACGAGGGGTTATTCCAGGGGTGCCTCAACGAACTCGCCACCCTCAATGGCGTCGAGGAAGACCTCCAGGAGGTGCTCCGGCACCGGGACGACCTGGGCACGTGGAAAAGCCACAACCACTATCCCATCGGCTGGGCCCACGCCATGAACACTCCTTTCCAGTGGGCGAAACAAATCGCCTCGCACTTCGGCGGCACCCGCAACGGGATGGTGATTTCGTGGCCCGCCCGGATCAGGGACCGGGGCGGCATCCGGAACCAGTGGCACCATGTGATCGACATCGTGCCCACCGTCCTGGACGCGTGCGCCCAGGCGGCGCCGGCCACCGTCAACGGCGTGGCCCAGAAACCCATGGAAGGCGTGAGCATGGTGTATACCCTCGACAACCCGAAGGCGCCGTCGGCCCGCCGGACGCAGTATTTCGAGATGTTCGGCAACCGGGCCATCTACCACGACGGGTGGGTCGCCTGCACCACGCCGCACCTGGCCCCCTGGCAGGATTCCATGATGACGGCCGAGGTGGACGTGATCAGCGGCTACCGGTGGGAACTCTACAACCTCGCGCACGATTTCAGCGAGGCGGTCGACCTGGCGGAGAAGGAGCCGGCCCGGCTCGAGGAGCTCAAGCTTCTCTTTTATGCCGAGGCCGCCCGGCACAACGTGCTGCCGTTGGACGACAGCAAGATCATCCGGCTCAACCCCTCCATCCGGCCCAGCCTCCGGCGGGGCCGCGACGAGTTCGTCTACGGCGGCCCCGTGAGGCGCATCCCGGAAGGGAGCGCGCCCAACGTGAAGAACCGGGACTTCCATATCCGCGTCGAGGTGGAGTTGTCCACGGGGCGGGAGCAGGGGGTCCTGGTGACCCAGGGCGGCCTCAGCGGCGGGTACGCCCTGCTGATGACCGACGGCAAGCCCACGTTCCACTACAACAACCTGGACATCGCCCATTTCGACATCGCCGCGCCCGAGTCCTTGGCGCCGGGCCGCCACACCATCGAGTTCGACTTCACATACGACGGCGGAGGCTTCGGCAAGGGCGGCGCCGGGATCCTCCGGGTGGACGGCCAGCCCGCCGCCCAAGGGCGCATCGAGTCCACCATCCCCATTCGGGTCTCGCTGGATGAGACCTTCGACATCGGCGAGGATACCGGCACGCCGGTGAACCTGTCCTACGACGTGCCCCACCGCTTTTCCGGGCAGCTCGGGCAGGTGGTGTTCCGGCTGGGCGAGGCGGCGATGAGTTTCGAGGATCTGCTGGAGATCCTCCGGAAGCGGCATCAGGAACAGCTCAGAGAATAATCGGTGAAACAAACCGGGGATAATCGGACACCCGCGCAGCCGGACGGCGTCCCGCAAGGCCTCCACGTGGTGGTCAAGCCCGTGGGGCCCGCCTGCAACCTCGACTGCGCGTACTGCTTCTACCTCGAAAAAAAGGCGCTGTTCGCCCCCGCCGAGACGTACCGGATGTCCGAGCCGGTTCTCTCCGCCCTCATCGCCAACTATGTCCGCAGCCAACCCACGCCGGAGGTGGAGTTCGTCTGGCAGGGCGGGGAGCCGACCCTGCTCGGGATCGACTTCTTCAGGCGGGTGGTGGAGATTCAAAAGCGCTTCGCGAAGCGGAAGCGGATCACCAACTCGATCCAGACCAACGGCACCCTGCTCACCGACCGGTGGTGCGCGTTTCTCCGGGAGAACAACTTTACGGTGGGCCTCAGCCTCGACGGCCCGCGGGAGATCCACGATCGCTACCGGCGCGACCGAGAAGGCCGCGGCACCTTCGACGCGGTGATGCGGGGGCTGGAGTTCCTCAAGAAACACGGCGTCGAATACAATGTTCTGGCGTGCGTCGCCCGGGAGACGGCATTACAACCGCTGGCGGTTTACCGTTTCTTGCGGGACCAGGGCGTGGAGTTCATCCAGTTCACCCCGGTGGTGGAACGCTTGGCCGACGGCGACACTGCGGCGCAAGGGCTCCGGCTGGCGGGATTCGCCTCGCCGGAGGCGGCCGCCGGCCCGGCGGCGGTCACCCCCTGGTCCGTCCTCCCGGAGGCGTACGGCGACTTCCTGATCGCCGTCTACGAGGAGTGGGTCCGCCACGACGTGGGCGCCGTGTTCGTGATGAACTTCGAGTGGGCGCTCGGCGCCTGGGTCGGCAACCCGTCGCCGGTCTGCGTCCACGCGGCGCAGTGCGGCCGCACGCTGGCTGTGGAGCATGACGGCGACGTCTACGCCTGCGATCACGGGGTGTACCCGCAGTTTAAACTTGGGAACGTCCTGACCGACCGCCTCGTTGACCTGGCGGAACGCTCCCGCCGCTCCGGGTTCGGGGTCCGGAAGGAAACCGCGCTGCCGCTCCAGTGCCGGGAATGCGAGGTGTTGGCGGCATGCCGGGGCGGATGCCCCAAGCACCGCTTCGCCGAGTCCGGCCGTGGCGAACCCGGGCTGCACTACCTCTGCGAGGGGTACCGGAAATTCTTCCGCCACATCCGCAAGTACCTGCGGGCCATAACGCAGCTCCTGGAGCACGGATACCCGGCCGCCATGGTGATGCAGGCGCTGGACCGCCCTCTGCTCCTCCGGGCTGCCTCCGACCCCGCCCGGGATCCGTCGTAGGGGCAGCTATCCTCACACCGCTCGATCAGCGGCAGGCGCAACGGAAAATGGATCGAGCCGCCAGCCTCGAGTCTCGAGCCTCGATCCGCGAGTTTCGATTACGAGCACGATTACGATGACGATTACGACTGACGAGCACGAAGGATCAACCATCAACTGTCGATTGACGCCATGACGCACTCCGGCGCTTCGGACCGGGGAGTGGTGGGAACGCTGTCGGCGCCGGCGACGCAGCGGACGATGAGGGCGAGTTCCTCCACATCCACCGCACGTCCGCCCTGACCGGCGGCCTTGACGGCCTGGAGCACGTTCCGGGCCAGGTCGTCGTCCGCGGCCACGCCGATCCGGTCCAGGCCGTGGCGCACCGCGGCCAGCCCCGACATGTGGCCGAGGGCCACCTCGGCCCGCCGGCCCACCAGCTCCGGCGACAGACTGGCGTAATGGCCGTTGTGGACCAGGGCGGCCCGGACGTGGCCGCCGGCGCAGTGGGTGAAGGCGTAGCGGCCGGTCACGGGAAAATGCGCCGGCACCGGCCGCCGGGCGGCGCGGCTCACCAGGCGGTAAAGGGCCGGCAGCCGGGTCAGGTCCCAGCGGCCGTCGCCGCCGAAGTCGCCGGCCAGCACCGCCAGGAGCTGGCCCAGGTCCACGATGCCGGCCCGCTCGCCCAGACCCAGCACCGAGGCGTCGACGATGTCGGCGCCGGCGCGGACGCCGTCCAGGGCGTTGGCCAGGGCGAGGCCGCGGTCGTTGTGGCAATGGACGGCGATGAGCGGATGCGCGTCCCGCGCCGCCAGACCGTCGCGGACGCGGCGGACCATGTCGTGCATGTTGCGGGGCGTGCCCGGCACCAGGCAGCCGGTGGTGTCGGCGATGCTGACGATGTCGGCGCCGGCGCGTACCGCCTCGGCGGCCGCGATGACGACGTGGCGCAGGGGGCTGCGCACGGCGTCCTCGGGGGTGAACCGGATGAGCAGGCCGGGCCGCTGTGCGCGGGCCCGCGCCACCGCGACGGCGATGCGGTCGACGGCCTGGACCAGGCTGAGTCCCTGGTCCGCCAGCCGCGCGGGGGCGACGCAGAAATAGATACCGAGGAAATCGACACCGCAGGCCAGCGCCGCGTCGATATCGCCGGCCAGGGCCCGGGCGTGGGCGCCGATCCGGGTCGGCAGGCCGGCGCCGGCCAGCAGGGCCACCGACTGGCGGATCTCGGGGGTGACCACCGGATGGCCGGCCTCGATGATGTCCACGCCCACGGCGGCCAGGGCCTCGGCCACCGCCAGGCGCACGTGCGCGGGGAAGGCGACGCCGGGTGACTGCTCCCCCTCCCGCAAGGTGGAATCCAGGATGCGAACCATCGTTACCTCCCCGCCGGCGCCGCGGCGGCAGACCGGCTGCTGAACAGATGAACGTCAATCATGGGCAACCTCCCATCGCGAAGCTGGGGGCCAGTGTAGGGCCGTAAATCGGCGAAATATAATTTTTGGTTATATTTGACTAAAAAAGAATATAGTGTTAATTATTTAACATGATTCCCATCGCCGCAGTCGTGGAACGTATCGTCCGGGAATCGCCGCTCCTCGGCGAGGGGCTGGCGCAGGGCATCCTGAACCTGTCGGCGGTTGCCCGCCTCATCGGGCCGCAGGTGGCGGCGGAAACCCTCAAGCCGGCGGGCGAGGGGGCCATCGTCATGGCCCTCAAGCGGCTGGCGCCCCGCCTGGCCGGGCCGCCGGGAGACGCCAAAGGGATCCTCCGCCAGATCCGCGACATCACCGTGCGCTCCAACATCGCCGAGTTCACCTACCTCAACTCGCCGGGCATCGCCGGCTGCCTCCAACGCCTGCTCCGCGAGACGACCCGCAGCGGCGACGCGTTCCTCGCGGTCACCCAGGGGGTGCACGAGGTGACGGTGCTGGCGGCCGGCGGCCTGGAGAAGCGGGTGGAGGCGATCTTTGCCGGGGAGCGGCGCGTGTCGCGCCTGCCGGGGCTGGCTGCGGTGGGGATCCGCTACACGCCCAAGGTGGTGGGGATGCCCGGCGTGTATTACGCCATCCTCAAACAGTTGCTGTGGGCGGGCATCAACGTCGTGGAGGTGGTGTCCACGTACACCGAGCTGACGCTGATCCTGGAAAAACGCCACGTGGACCGGGCGTTCACGGTGTTGAAGCGGTTCCTCTGGCCGTAGGGGGGAGAGACGCCGGCTGGATCCATTCGGGGATTGTTCAAAGGTTTGAAAGTTGGAATGTTGAAAGGTTCCGCGAAAACCTTCAAACCTTCAAACCTTCACTTCCCCCTTGAAGTGGTCGGTCCTCACTTCCTCCCATCCACCCGCCGGCGTCCCTCGGCGCTCATGCGGCGGGACGCATCGCGCTTCAGCGTCCGGATCGCGCCCGCCTGCCGAAACCGGAGCGCTGACCAATCGTCGTCGATGGCCACCTGCCGGACGGCCTCGAAGCCGAGGTCGCCCAGCGGCTGCCAGCCGGCGTCGCGGGAGATGTCCGAGGTGCAGGTCCTGGATGTCTTCTTCGGATACGCAAACCAGAGCACCGCGTCGGGCTCCAGGGCGGCGGCCACGGGCGGGGCCAGCGCGGCCACCTCGGCGCAGGCGGTGACAAACACCAGGGCAAACGGATACGCCGCGCCGCCCGCCGGCCGGCGGTCCACCCGGGCGGAGCCCAGGTCGGCCAGCCGCGGCCGAAAGCTGTCCGGCGCGTTCAGCATCAGCACCGGGGCATGCCCCTCGTAGTTTAGCTTGGCCCAGACAGGATCCATGCGAAGACCTCCCGGCGCGTTGAGACGGACAGCCGGTCCGCGGCCGCGCCTACCTGGGCTTCGGCGCCGCCGCGGCGCCCTCCCGGTTCAGACGGCTGGAATGGAAGCTGTACAGGAAGTAGATCAGCAGGCCGAGCCCCATCCAGCCGAGAAACCGCCACCAGGTGACCAGGGGCAGGCTGAGCATGAGATACGCGCACAGCACGATGCCCAGTGCCGGCAGCACCGGGAAGAGCGGCACGCGGAAGGGGCGGGGCAGGTCCTTGCGGGTGTAGCGCAACACCAGCACGCCGGCGCAGACGATGATGAACGCGAACAGCGTGCCGATGGAGCACAGCTCCGAAGACACGTCGATGGGCGTCAGCGCCGCGAACACCGCCACGATGCCGCCCGTGATCAGGGTGGTGACCCATGGCGTCTTGAAGCGCTGGTGGACGTTGGACAGGAACGGCGGCAGGAGCCCGTCCCGCGACATGGCGAACAGGATCCGCGGCTGGCCCATGAGCAGCACCAGCAGCACGCTGGTGATGCCGGCGATGGCGCCGACGCTCACCAGGGCGCTGGCCCACGGCATGTCCAGGCGGTTCAGGACCAGCGCCACCGGGTCGGCCACGCCGAGCTCCTTGTACGGCACGATGCCGGTCATGATGGCGGCCACGGCCATGTACAGCAGCGTGGCCACCGCCAGCGACCCCATGATGCCGATAGGCATATCCCGCTGGGGATTGATCGCCTCCTCGGCGGTGGTGCTCACCGCGTCGAAGCCCACAAAAGCCAGAAACACGATGGCCGCGGCGGTCATGACCCCGGTGAATCCGAACGGCATGAACGGGCTCCACTTGGCCGGGTCCACGTGCCAGACGGTGAGCAGGATGAAGAAGAGGATGACGGCGATCTTCAGGATGACGATGAACAGGTTCACCCGGGAGCTCTCCTTGATGCCGCGCACCAGGAGGAACGTGAGCAGCAGCACGATGGCCACCGCCGGCAGGTTGAACAGGCCGGGCGGCTTGTCCCACGGCGAGGCGGTGTACGCGGTCGGGAGATGGATGTCTGCGCCGGTGCTCAGCATGTTTACGAAGTAGGCGCTCCAGCCGGTGGAAACAAGGATTGCCGCCACCATGTACTCCAGGATCAGGTCCCAGCCGATGATCCAGGCGAAGATCTCGCCCAGAGTGGCGTAGCCGTAGGTGTAGGCGCTGCCGGCCACGGGGATCATGGCGGCCAGCTCGGCGTAGCACAGCGCGCTGCAGGCGCAGGCCGCCGCGGCGATGGCGAACGACAGGATGATGCCCGGGCCGGCGTTTTTGGCGGCCTGGACGCCCGGCAGCACGAAGATCCCCACCCCGATAATGCAGCCGATGCCGATGGCGACGAGGTCGACGGCGCGGAGCGACTTCTTGAGACTGTGGTGCTCGTCCTGGGTGTCCGCCAGCAACGTCTGGACGGGTTTGGTTCGCAACAGCTTGTGGCTCATGTCCGTTCTCCCGGTGACCGCGGTGTGTCCCGCTATTGTAGCCGGGCGGACGGCAAAACTGAAGCCGGAATTGCGGCGCCGTTCCCGTCAGGCGCGCACGGACGGCGCGGTGCGGACCAGGTAATTGACAGCGGCCACGAACACGGGGGTCAGCACCAGGTTCAGGGCCAGGCTGAGCACCGCCACGGCCACGACGGGGCCGCCGATGCCGTAGCTCAGGCTCAGGAGAATGATCCCGGCGCCCACCTCGCCGCGGGGGCACATGCCGATGGCCACCGCCAGGCGTTCCCGCCAGTGCGCCTCCCGCCGGTAGCAGAAGGCCGGGAATATCTTGCCGATGTTGATGAGCAGGGTGAGCACAGCCACATGCGCCACCAGGGCGCCCACCGACAACGGCGGCTGGGCGGCGGTCACGGTGGCGGCGCCGCCTGCCGGCGCCGGCGCTGCCGAGCCGACGAACACGGGCATGCTCAAACCCACCAGCACCATGAACACGGCGGACACAATGGTGGACACGCGCTGCTCCACGGGCGACTCGGGCCCTTCCTGGTGGCCCTCGCGGGCGTCGTCGCAGTGGGGGTCGCACCCCGCCGGCCGCTTCATCATGCAGCCCAGGACAAACGCCGGCAGCAACACCTCGATGTGCACCGGGACACTTTCATCGAGAAGCTTGGTGAACTTGTAGACGAACTCGCTGGCGCCGGCGATGGCCAGCGCGTACCCCAGCACCCACGGCCAGCTCACCGGCAGGCGAACCCGGTGCAGCCACCGCCAGCCCGCGAACAGCAGGACGACCATCACCACCACGATGAGGCCAAGTTGCCAGGCCAGGCCGATCATGAGCATCTTGAGGGGGATCATGAGCAGGACCGTGTCCAGATCGTCAAATATGGCGAGGATGCGGGTTTTGCGGAAGGTCCAGGTGGCCGACAGCCCGGCGGCGGCCATCATGGAAAACAGGATGCCGGTGGCCGTGGGGGCAGCGAATCGTCCCGCCAGGATCAGCTCCTTCCACGTCTCCCAGTTCCCCCACTCGGCGGCGGGCAACAGGAGGTACATGAAATACACCGAGGCGATAATCCAGGGAAACGCCGCCGTGGTCATGGCGACCCCGTAGTCTTTGCCGAGCGTGCGCACCTGGGTCTGGTCCAGTTCGAACTCGTAGCCCACGTGAATCATGATGAAGGCCAGGCCGAACATGGTGAGGAAACGCACCGCTTCGGCCAGGGTGGCGTAGTCCGGTCCCAGCCAGGCCGGCAGCAGTTGGGAACCCACCAGGCCGGCCAGCAGGAGGGCTGAAAACAGGGTAATCTTTTTCATCAAACCGGCTCCTTATACAGCATCCGGGTTCCCGCGGGATCGGGTTGAACCGTCCCGACATTGGCTGCCAGCGGGAACCGATATATTCCAGTTTCGCGGACGAACCGATCACGCTCCAGCACTTGGTGGCGGGATCAGCGTCCGCCCGATCGAAGCGTCAGGTTGAAGCCATCGAGGACAACGCCCGCGGCGGACTCCGCCGCGCGGAGTTGATGTTGTGGCGGATCGCCCAGGTGGGAGAAGTCGAGCGGGTAGATGCGGCCCGTCTCGACGTCGCCCACAGCCAGCGACCGGCCGTCCGGGGTGAAGGCGATGCCCGTGATGCTCTGGCGGCTGCTGATCACCACGTCGGGCGTGCCGCCGTCCAGCGACCAGACGGCGGTGGACCCGTCATTGCCGGCGGCAGCCAGCCGCCGCGAGTCCGGGGCGAAGGCCAGTCGGTTCACCCCGCCGCTCGTCCAGGCGAGGTTGCGGACGACCAACCGGGACTTCATGTCCACCAGAACCAGCCGGTCGGCGAAATCGGCCGCCGCCAGCCAGCGGCCGTCGGCTGAAAAGGCTGTGGCGAAGAGGTCGGCATCACTCACGGTGATCCGCCCGGTGGTCGCGCCGGTCCGGGAGTCCCACAGATCCAGGGCGCCCTTGTTGCTCGCCGTGGCGATCAGGCGCCCGTCGGGTGAGTACGCCAGGCCGCGCACCGGTCCGCTCTTCGGTTCGAGGGTGCGCAGCGGCTCGCCCGTCGCCGGGTGCCAGATCCGGACGGTCCAATCGCTGCTGGAGGAAGCCAGCTCGGCGCCGTCCGGCGAGAAGGCCAGCTTTTGGACCAGGGACTTGTGCGCCAGCCAGGAACGTACCAGACGGCCGGATGCCGGATCCCAGATTCGGATTTGGCCATCGTAGCCGGCGGCGGCCAGCGTCCGGCCGTCGGGCGAGAATCGGATATCGGCGGTGATATCCCGGCTGGCGGTCAGGGTGCGCAACCACTGGCCGGAGGCGGAGTCGTAGATCCGGACGCCGCCGTCGGTTCCGGCGACAGCGGCCAGCCGTCCGTCAGGCGAAAAGCTGATGGACCAGATGTACTCCTGTCCCGGAGCGGTGTAAGCGGGTGATCCCGGCCGGACGCCCCACGCCTGCATGCGTCCGTCCTCGCCGAAGGTGAGCAGCTCCCGTCCGTCCGGTGTGAAGACTGCGTCCCAGACGGCCTGGGCGTGGCTGGTCACCTGCAGAAGCAGCCGGCCGGACCGGGCGTCCCAGAGACTGGTAACCGCGTCCCAGGCGCCCGCGGCCACGGTGCGGCCGTCGGGGGAGAAGGCGACGGTGAGCACCTCGTCGGCAAATTGCTCGCCCGTGACGAGCAGCCGGCCGGTGGAGGTTTCCCAGATCCGGAGGGTCTTGTCGGAGCTGACCGAGGCCAGGCGCGTGCCGTCGGGTGAAAGCGCCACGCCGCGCACCACGCCCTCATGGCCGTGCAGCACCCGCTCGGACCTCCCGCCGGGAAGCGACCAGAGGCGGATGACCCTGTCCCGTCCCGCCGAGGCCAGACGGCGGCCGTCGGTAGAGACGGCCAGGGAGAGGATGGGTGCGCCATGGCCGGTCAGGGCACTTCGCCGCCGACCCGTGGCGGCATCCCAGATGCCGATCGTCCCCGCCGCCTCGGCGGTGAAGAAGGACCGCCCGTCCGGCGCGTACACGATGTCGAAAATGGTACCCGGAGGACCGGATAGAGCCAGCGTTTCTTCGCCCGACGGCAGATCCCAGGCGTGGATTTCGGCAGACACGCCGGCGGCGATCACCCGTCGACCGTCGGGCGAGAAGGCGAGGCCGCGGGGGCCCCGGCGGAATCCGCGCAAGGTGTGCGCCAGCCGGCCGGTGGCTGCTTCCCAAATCCGGACGGCCTGGTCGTCGCCCAACGCGGCCACCCAGTGGCCGTCCGGTGAAACCGCGGCGGCCAGCAGCGGTGTCCCGGCATCGAGTGTTCGGCGGTGCTCCAGCCGCGCACCCGTCCGGGCCTGGAATACCCGAGACCGGGCCATGACCTGCAACCGCACGCTCTCCGCATGGTCTCGCGCGAATGCCGCCGAGGCGAACGGCCCCTCCGGATTGGCCGGATTGTGCAGCACCGACGCGGCGGCGAAGACCCGGGCCGCCAGGTACTGCTGCTCCTCGAGCAACCGGGCGGCCTTCTCGTTGAACCCCTGGGCGATATGGTAATTGGCCAGCAGATGCTCCTGGTGTTCCCGGGCCCGGGCCTCGCGCAGGCGGGCGTTGGCGGCGCCAAGCAGGATCAGCGCCACCAGGATCACGCCGAGGATCACGCCGGCGGCGATGATGGCGGGCTTGTTCTTGGCGGCGAAGCGGCGCAGGTGCTGCCAGGATGTGTACTCGTGAGCGATCACCCGCGCCCCGCTCTGGAAGGCCTGGATCTCCAGCGCCAGTTCCCGCGCCGAGGCGTACCGGTCGGCGGGATCGCGCTGGAGGGCCTTGAGACAGATCGATTCAAGCTCGGCCGGGACGGACGGCTCAAGCTGGCGGGGCGGAGTGAAGCGGCCCTGCATCACCTCGAAGATGACCTGGACGGGGAACTCGCCGCTGAACAGCCGCCGGCCGATGAGGATCTCGTAGAGCACCGCGCCCAGGGCCCAGACGTCGGAGCGCTCGTCGAGCTGGTCGAGGTGTCCCTCGGCCTGTTCCGGCGACATGTAGTAGGGAGTGCCCACCACGGCGCCGTCAAGGGTGATGCCCTCGCGGCCGTCCTGCAGGGCCTGCATGTCCCGCGACATCTCCTGGCGGTGGATGTCCTTCTTGCCTTTCACCTTGGCCAGACCCCAATCCAGCACCACCGTCTCGCCGAATTCGCCGAGCATGACGTTGTCGGGTTTGATGTCGCGGTGGATCACGCCGCGGCTGTGAGCGTAGGCGATCGCCTGGCAGAGGTCGGTGAAATGGGACAGGAGATGCAGCCGGTCGGCCAGGGTCTCGCATGCCTGCAGTGCCTGGGTCATGGTCCGGCCGCGGACTCGCTTCATCGTGTAGTACAGGGTGCCGTCGGCGCGGATGCCCAGCTCGTAGACCGGCACGATGCTGGGGTGCTCCAGCTGGCCGGTAACCCGCGCCTCGCGCAGGAAACGGACGACGGTGAGCGGCGCGGTGCCGGCGGTACCGGCGGTGCCGGCCCCGGACGCGGAAAGCGTGTCGCGGTTCACCG
>JAGOHA010000131.1 GCA_017996395.1 Acidobacteriota bacterium
AGCCGGGCGATCTCCTGCCGGCACTCCTCGAACTCGTGCTGCCGCGCCTGGCGGTTCTGCTCCAGCTCCGCGATGCGCCCCTGGATGCCGCCGAGCTCGGACTGGATGCCCGCGCGCTCCTGGTTCAGGTTGTCGCGCTCCAGGGCGGCCGCGCGCAGGAGCTGCTCGTGGCGCTGGAGCTCCTCCCGCTGGCTGCGCAGCTCCTCCTCCTCGCGGACCCGGACCAGGCGCCGCTCCTGCAGCTCGGCGTCCAGGTCCTCGAGGCGGCTCTCCAGGCCGGCCAGCCGCTGGGTGGTCGCCTGCAGCTCGGCCTGCTGCGCCTGGAGATCGGCCTCCGCGGCCTGCAGCGTGCGGGTGATGGTCTTGCGCTCGTGGCGGTAGCCGAGGATGCCCTTGCCCACCTCCGCGCCCAGCACCGACACGCGGCCGGCGGCGCTCACGGCGACGCCGTCCAGCGCCAGGCAGACGGCGCCGGGGTGGGCCCGCGCGGTTTCCACGGCGGTGCGCCAGTCGGCCACCAGCCAGACGTTGCCGATGCCCGGCGCGATCCGGAGCAGGTAGTCGCGGCCGGCGCTGTCGAGCTGGAACTCGTCCAGCAGCCGGCCCATCACCCCGGGGCGCCCGGTGAGGTCGCCGGCATCCGGCGGCTCGGCCGCCGGCGGGAAGCCCGCCAGCAGGAAGTGGCACAGCCCGGAACGCTTCCGGCTCAGCAGCTCGATGCCCTGCTCCAGGAGCTCGGGGGCGTCCACGATCACGGTCTCGAGCTCGGCGCGCAGGAAGCTCTCCACCACCGGGTGGAACTCCGGCCCCGCCTCCAGGAAGTCCGCCAGGGTGCCGCGGAAGGCGGCGTGCCCGGAGCAGGCGGGCAGGACCTGCTTGAGCGCGTCCGAATAGAACTCGTTGCGCTGCTCCAGCTCCTCGATGGAGCGCAGGCGGTGGGTCTGGGCGCTGACCTCCTTCTCCAGCTCGGCCACCCGGGCCTGGAGGGCGGCCTGCTGCTCCTGGCCGGCCTCGCTGTCGGCGCTGAGGCGCTCCCGCTCGTCCTCCAGCGCGGCGATGGCGCCGCGCAGCTCGTCGAGCACGGCCGCCTTGCCGTCCGCCGACCGGGTCAGCCGCTCGGTCGCGGCGCCGTGCACCGCCAGCTCCTCCTCCTTGTGGGTGAGCTGGCGCTGGGTGTACTTGTCCTGCTCCAGGAGCTGGATCTCCTGGTTCCGCCAGCGCGACACCTGCCCCGCTTCCTCGAACACGAGGCCGCGGAGGTCTTCCATCGCCTTCTCCTGGCGGGCCAGGAGGTCGCTGCCGGCGGTGTATTCCTGCTCCACCGCGTCGTTGCGGCCCTTGGCTTCCTGGAGCCGCGCGTCGAGCGTCTCCGCCTGGCGGTCCAGCTCGGCCTGGCGCGCCTGCCATTCCCGCCGGCGCTCCTCGAGCTGCTGGCGCTCCTGCCGGATCCCGTCCAGGCGGGCGGCCAGGTCCTGCCGCTCCTTGCGCAGGAAGTCGGACGACGTGGCGATCCGCTGCAGGTGCAGCTCCAGCCCGGCCAGCCGGTCGCGGTGCTCCTGGAGCCGCTTGTCGCTCCCCTCGAGGTCGGTGCGCTCGCGGGCCAGCCGCTGGATCCACTCCTGCAGGTCGGCCTCCACGGCGCGGGCGGCGGCGTCCAGATCGCCGAGCTCCTGCAGGTTCTGGTCGAGCCGCGCCAGCAGCTCCCGGCCCAGGAGGAAGTAGCGGATGCGCAGGTAGGCGCGCATCTTGTCGCGGAGGTGACGATAGCGCTTGGCCCGCTGGACCTGGAGCTTGAGCGATTTCAGGTTGCGCTCGATCTCGGCGATGATGTCCCGGATGCGCAACAGGTTGTTATGGGCCAGCTCCAGCTTGACCAGGGCCGACTTCTTGCGGTGCTTGAAGGAGACGATGCGCGCCACCTCTTCGATCAGGGCGCGCTTCTCCAGCGGCTTGGAGGCCAGCAGGTTCTGGATGCGCCCCTGCTCGATGATGGCATACGAGGTGAAACCCAGGCCGGTGCCCTCGAAGGCCTCCTGGATGTCGAGGAGGCGGCACCGCTTGCCGTTGAGGTAGTATTCGCTGGCGCCGTCCCGGTACAGGCGCCGGGTGATCTCGATGTCCTCCTTCATGAGGGCCTGCTCGTCGTCGCCCGGCGAGGGGATGTACTTGAGGCGCAGCGTGACGTCGGCCATCCCGAGGGGGCCGTAGCGCTGGGTCCCGTTGAAGATGACGTCCTCCATCCGGTTGCCGCGGAGCACGCGGGCGCTCTGCTCGCCGAGCACCCAGAGGAAGGCGTCGCAGATGTTGCTCTTGCCGCACCCGTTGGGGCCGACGATGGCGTTGACCGCGCCGGGGAACTCGGTGGAGACCGCCGTCCGGAACGATTTAAAGCCGGAAACTTTCAGGCATTCGATTCGATGCATGCATGGAGATCCGTTGTGAAGAACGTGGCCGCAAAAAGAGGTATTTTAAATCACCGGGGGGAATTTCCCAAGTCGATTTTCACCGATTCTTCGATCAGTGGCAATTCCTTCCGGAAGTAGTCGAGCACGAACTGGTCGTAGCGGTGCTTCTCTTCGCCGAACAGGAGCGACTCCCTCGAGTTGGCCAGGTTGAGGATCTCCTTCCGGCATTTGAAGTTGGTGTACAACCGGCGGGTTTCCTTGGCCAGGCCGGCGCTGGCCTTGTCCTTGCCGGTGATGAACAGGATGCTCTTGCCGCTGTAATCCTCGGGCGTGATTTCGGCGGAGACGAGATCGGCCGGCGCCCGGAAGTACAACCGGTACAGCATGCGGACGAAGAATGACAGGAGCGAGGTGCGGAACCCGACGATGTCCTCCACCTTCATCGAGATGAACGTCTCGATGTTGGGGTACACCGAATCCAGGACGAGCACGCGCATGTGGGGATTGCCCTTGCTGGCTTTGAGCGCGACGAAGGCGCCCAGCGAGGAGCCGTAGACGCCGATGCGGTTGAAATCCACCTCGGGGCGCTGGACGAGCTTCTCGACCGCTTTGTGCAGATCTTCGACTTCCTTGAGTCCAAGGGACGACACCGCCTGGCCGGACAAACCGTGCCCGCGCAGGTTGTAGACGAAAATATTGTAGCCGTAATCTCGCAGCCGGGACGCCAGGCTCAGGACCTCGGTCCGGTTCGTGTCGTAGCCGTGGCTCAGGATGATGAGCGGCGACTGATTGCTGCCGCGGATGTACCAGCCCTGCAGGACGTCGTCCCCGGCGCCGTCCCAGGTGAAGTCCACCGCATACATGTGGTAGTCGGACGGGTTGATCACCTCCAGGCTGTGGGTGGGGTGGACGACATCGGTGAGCACGCCGGTGCTGATCAGCAGCAGCAGCAGCAACACGGTCAGGAACACCGGCACCAGCAGCCGGACGATCAGGAACGCGGTGTAATAGCGGTTCTTGAACTTGCGGTAGAGTCTGCGCATATCCCCTGCCTGATAATTAAGTTCGGAAATTTGAGATAAATATACCACAAGTTGGAGAAAACGGCTATGGGAGAAGGGGGAGAGGGGAGGAGATAGTGAACAGTGAATAGCATGGTGAATGGGTGAATCGGTGAATGGGAGGGATGGGACCTGGGTCTCGGGTGCTGGGACCTGGGATCCCAAACCCAGGACCCAGAACCTGGGGCCCAGGTCCGATTACGAGCACGAGCAGCTCTGTGTCTCTGTGGTGAATCGAGACTGCCCGAAATCCGATGTCCGATGTCCAACCGGGACGAAATATCTGTTGTCCGATAGTCGCAGTGATGGTAAGGTGGGGACGATGAATGCCAAGAAACAGGGCGTCGCCCTAAACGCTTTTGAAACAACTGCTTCGGTCGTCTCCGCGATTGCGGCGCAGGAATCCGCCCGCAAGATCTATGTTCTGGACACCAACGTCCTCCTGCACGACCCCACCTCGCTGTTCCGGTTTCAGGAACACCTGGTGGTCATCCCGCTGCACGGCCTGGACGAGGTGGACAAGAAGAAGGGCGACCCCATCATCGGGTTCAACGCCCGGGACGTGTCGCAGAAGCTGGAGCAGATCCTGTCGGGCGGGGATCCGTACCAGGCGGACCGCGGGATCCGGATCCGCAACGGCTACGACGGTCTCCTCTTCTTCCTGGCCGAGTACGCCGAGGCCGCGTTCCCACGCGACCTGGACCTGTCGTACTACGACAACTTCCTGCTCGCCTCGCTGATACACCTCAAGCAGCAGGTGGGGCGGCCCGTCACCCTCGTGACGAAGGACCGCAATCTGCGGATCAAGTGCCACGTCCTGGGACTGCAGGCCGAGGACTACCTCCACGACCACGTCTCCGAGGAAAGCCTGACGGGCGCCGCCGATCCCCTGCGCACCGTGGTGCTCACGCCGGCCGAGATCGAGGAGATGTTCACCGCCAAGAAGCCCAACGAGTGGCAGCTGACCAACTTCAACCGGGTCCGGCTGCGCTACAACGAGGGCGTCATCCTGCAGGACGACACGGGCAACTACCTCGGGCTCGGCTACCGCAGCGGCGACACCCTGCTCTTCACCCAGTACGACCGCGTCCGGGTGCTGGGCGTGGGGCCCAAGGTGCTGGACCGGAAGAATTTTTCGCACAACTTCGAGCAGGCCGTCTGCATGACCCAGGCCATGGACGACGAGGTCAAGATCCAGGTGGTCGTGGGCAAGGCCGGCACGGGCAAAACCCACATCGCCATGGCCGCGGCGCTGGAGCTGGTGTTCCTCCGCAAGAAGTACGAATCCATCAAGCTCATCAAGCCCATCATCACCAAGTCGCGGCTGGGCGAGGACATCGGGTTCCTGCCGGGCACCGTGAAGCGCAAGCTTCTTCCCCGGATGCGGCCGTTCGTGGAAAAGCTCCAGAAGCTGGTGGGCGAGAACGGACTGGAGAAGGAACAGGGCTACCAGAAGCTCCTGGACGACGGGGTCATCGAGATGATGAACCTGGCCGACGTCCGCGGCGCCGACCTGTCGGGCTCGGTGGTGCTCTTCGACGAGGCCCAGAACGCCAATCCCTTCCAGATGCGCACGCTGGGCACACGCCTGGGCGAGGACTCCAAGCTCATCGTCATGGGCGATCCCACGCAGATCGACAACGTCTACCTGGACAAGTACTCCAACGCCCTGGTGAACGTCTACCAGCAGGCCCGGCGCTACCCGGAGCCGTTCATCGCCACGATTTCGCTCATGCAGATGGTGCGATCCCATACATCACGGTGGTTCGAGGAGAAGATAGTTCCCAACGTCAAAAAGCTGTCCGACAAGTAACCGCGGGCCGCGGGTGGCGGCCGCCGGCGGAAAACACGGGCACACAAAATAACGGCAACCCGACGTTCACCAGCGAACGATTTTCTGTTGCCGCGTCAGACGGATGAGCGAACAGCCGCAATCAGTCCTCTCCGAGGAACTGTACCTGAAGCTGCGCGAGCGCCTGATCCAGGTCGCCCAGAGCCACGTGGGCGACGCGGCCGAAGACCTGGTCCAGGAAACCTTTTTCAGCCTCTTTGACAACATCCACCGGGGCAAATTCCGCGGCCAGCCCACCTACCAGGACCTGTTCTGCTATGCCTTGGGCATCCTGAAAATCATTATCATCAAGGAAATACGAAAACGGCAGCAGGATCGGAGCCGGTTCCTCTCCGACGGGCCGGAGTCCATCGAGGAAAAGGTCGTCGTGGCGCTGGAGGAGTCGAGCGAGCACCGGATCCTGGACGCCGAGGAACAGGCCGGAACGGAAATGACGTCGCAGCAGGCCCGCGAGATCTTCCAGACCCTGCCCCCGCACATCCAGGAACTGATCCATCTGCACGTCGTCCAGGGGTGGTCGTACGCGCAGCTCAGCGCCCATTTCAACATGCCCAAGCAGACCCTGGTGAGCCGGTTCAACGTTTCCATGGAAAAATTTAGGAAAAAGATGATAATCTTTCGTACAAAAGCCTATCCCGCGTACTCCATAAGCAGGAAAGGTGATCGGTCATGAAGGGCGAGGGACATAACCACCAGCAGATTCAGCAAGCGCTCCATGATTACTGTCTCGGCCTGCTTCCCGAAGACGAGGAAAAGCGGGTGGAGCATCACCTCATGGAGTGCTCGGACTGCCACATCCAGGTGGCCGATTTGCTGGCGTTCAGCCGCTTCGTGCGGGACAATCCCGCCGCATTCACCCCGGCTCCCCGTCGGGCCGCGGCTCCGGCCGGCTTCTTCACCAGAATGTGGACCTGGCACCCCGGCCTGGTCGCGGCCGCCGCGGCCCTGCTGCTGGTGGCCGTCCCCTTCGGCGCGCTGCGCTACATCGCCGGCGTCCAGCACGACCGCTACGACCTGGACCTGCCCCGCCTCGACATGCTCAAGAGCGCCGACCTCCAGAGCGACCAGTTCCAGTCGGGGGTCCAGGCGTTCGAACAGAAGCAGTACGAGCAGGCGCTGCGCCACTTCACCGGCTACCTGAAACACGAGCCCGACAATTTCGACGCCAATTTCTTCTCCGGCCTCTGTTACCTGGAGCTGTCCAAGCAGGGAATGGGCGGTGTGACGGTCAGCCTCGACCGCGACCGCGCCCGGCTGGGTATCGCCCGGCTGGAAAAGGCCCGCGCCATCGCCGGCACCATGCAGGAAAAGACCGGCAACACCCGCTACCAGGCCGACGCCATTTACTACCTGGGAAAGGCGTACAACCTCATCGGGGACTTCGGCCAGGCCCGCCAGCTGTTCCAGCAGTATCTGGCCATGGACGAGCCGCTGCTGGGCCACCGCGACGAAGTCCGCGCCCTGCTGCGCAACCTGCCCAACTGACCGATCCGGATCCGACCCGCCTCCCGTCCTCGCGTCACGTGTCGAACCTCGACGAAGATTCTCTTTTCGTGATAAAACATCACGGTCCGGCCGTCTCACTGACATCCGGCACCGGGAGGACTTCATGGCAACGCCGTCCATCGTTCGCATCCTGCTGATCCTGGCGCTGGCCGCCGCCGGACTGGCGCTGGCGGAAACGGATCCGCCGGCCGTCCCGCCGCCGGCGCCCGATCCCAGCGGCCGGTGGTCCAGCGAGACCGGCGAGCTGACCCTGGCGCTGGCGGGCGACGCCCTGTCGTTCACCTACACCGCCGTGTTCGGGCCGTCCGCCCACATCTGCGACGGGGCGGGTGTGGCGGGGCTCGTCACCGACGGCCGCTACGAGCACGTCGACGAGCAGGGCACCATCGCCTTCCTCGTCACCGCCGGCGGCGTCCGGATGGAGACGGCAGGCGGCATCGCCTCGTTCTGCGGCGCCAACTGGCCGGGCGACGCGTTCGGGCGGGACAAGTTCCAGCCGCTGGCCCCCTGCCGGGTCACGGCGGAGAAATCCCACTTCCACGTCGTGGGCCCGCTGCCGCCGGAGCGCCGGCGGGGCTTCGTGATCCGGGGCGACGCCGTGGCGGTGGCGCCGGCGCTGCACGCCGGCGGCGAGTGGGTACTGGCCCGGTTCCAGGGCGCCAGGGGAACCACCGTCGGGCTGCTCCGGAAGCAGGACCTGTCCTGCCCCTGAGACGCAATCGAATCCATAACCACTGCGGAGGTTGCACCATGAAATATTTCCTGATTATCGGTCTCCTCGCCGGGTGCGCGCTCGTTGGCGCCGTGCGGGCCGAAGAGTCAACGGGCGGTCCGGGCCTCCGCCACACCTGGTGGCGCGTCAGCTTCGAGACACCCGTCCCCTTTGCCGCGCCGGCGGAGATCGGCCTCGATGCGGTGGCGCTGGCTCATCCGCCCGACACCGGCAAGGGCGTCGGCCGCATCGAGATCGTCCTGGCCGCCGCGCCCAAGGACATGGTGGACGGCATGGGGATGAACGACGACGAGCTGCTGGGCTATTTCAAGACCACGTTCATGGGACTGTCGACCCCGGCCGCCCGGAAGACGGAGCGGGCGTTCCTCGGCCATGCGGTGGCCGGCGGCGCGCAGTCGACCTCGATTCCCCGCGCCCGGAACGTGGAGTCGTACCTCGTCCCCCTCGCGGGTGGCGCGAAGCTTTTTCTGGCTGTGGGCAGTGACGCGGACGTCCCTGCCGCCGACGTCGAAGCGGTGCTGGCCGCGGTGGCGCGGACGCTGAAGCAAGTTGAGGGGAAATGAGGGCGCCCGTTACGGTTGATGGTTGATAGTTGATCGTTGAGGGTTGAGAGTTGAGGGTTCGTGCCC
>JAGOHA010000132.1 GCA_017996395.1 Acidobacteriota bacterium
ACAGCGCCGCCGCGGCGATGTGGCGACCCACGATGGGGCTGTCGCCCCCCGAGTGGCGGTCATACCACCAGTCCTTGTCGACGATGTGGATCCGGTACACGCCCGGCCAGCCGGCGTTGAGCAGGAGTTTCCGCATGGCGGCCTCCATCTGCTTGTCGGTCATCTTGGCCGGGGGCAGGGTGGCGGCCTGGGCATCGGCGTTGAGATATTTCTGGTTCAAGCCGGCGTAGTAGGCGTAATTGCTTCCCTGAATGGTGAACGATCCTTCGGCGTGCTTGGTGCCGAAGTCCCGCACGTAGATCTGCACGGTGTGGGTGCCGGCGCCCAACTCGCCCAGGCGGAAGGTGAAGCCGATGGGTCCGATCTTCCGGTTTCCCTTCCCTTCGCCGAAGACCATGTTCGGGTCTTTGTAGGCGGTCATCCGGCCGGGTTCCGGCGCTACGTCGAGGACCATGAACCTGTTGTTGACCAACGGGCCCTTGATGGTGATGTACTGGTATTCCAGCATGTCCTGGCCGTCGATCGCCATGACCACCATCACCGGGATCTCCGTCTTGCCCCCGTACAACTCCCGCCACGTCTTGTCCACCACCATCAGGCCGTAGATGGGGTCGCCGGCCTGGAAACTCTTCGACAAGCTGGCTGGATTGTTCGGATCGATCGGTGTTTTAGAAAAATAGACGCCGGCGTCCGGCAGGGCGGCCGGGGCCGCAGATCCCAGCATCAGCGCCAGGACGCCCACCAATACCAGACTGAACTGTCTGTCGATGCGATTTGTGCTCATGCGACTCTCCCGTTCATGTATGAATCTGGCTGCAGCAAACCGCGGGCGGCGACAAGGTGCGCGCGATCCCGGGCGGCTCCCGCTGGCAACGGAAGAATAGACGGACCGCGGACGCGGTCTTCGCACTTTATTATTGGCCGGATCGTGTGGGACCACCTGCCGGGCGCCAGCTGTCGCCGGCGCCCGGCCGGCGCCTTGTCCGCGAAATCGAATGTGATCCGCTTGAGGCCGGCGGTCAGGCAGCGTTCATCCGCTCCTACCTCGCCTCTAGTGCGGGTAGGTCAGCTCCCCGGCCCGGATGGCCACCGGCAGGCGGTTCTCCGCCGGCGGGATGGGGCAGTTGTAGGCCGGCGAATAATTGCACAGCGGGTTGTACGCCCGGTTGAAATCCAGCACCACGGTCTCGCCGGCGGGCTCGTCCAGATCGAGAAACCGGCCGGCGGGGTAGGTTTCGGCTCCGGTGGTGGCATCGGTGAACGGCACGAACAGGGTGCGGTCGTCCGACGCGCCCGCGGCGGATTTGAACGCCGCCAGCGCGCAGGCCGTGCCATCCACCGTGAAGTGGAGCCGGGCATAGCGGACGAACCGCTTCTCCAGGTTGCGGCTGGTCAGCATGACCACGGTCTCGGGATCGGGCAGCCGCTCCAGCCGTGCCGGCACGGCGAACGCGCGGTCCGGCGGGAAGTACAGAAGCCGGCGGAACTCGCGGCGCTCGCGCCGGGCGGGATCGAAGACGATCAGGGTCAATCCGTCGGCGCCGGGATACGCCGCGAGGGTGAATCGCTCCAGCCGGAAGCGGATCCCCTCGCTGAGCGGGCCGGGCGGAATCGGGCTGCGCGCCACCTCGGCCCAGCCGCCGGGCGCCCGGGACTCCCACCGCCACTGGCCGTCAGCCAGGCTGAACACCAGCGGATCGTCCGGTCCGGACGGCGCCGTGGGCGTGACCGCGCCGGCCGCCACCCGCAGACCGCCGCCCGGCGCCGCCAGCGTCAACCGCGCCGCGCCGGCCATGGGCGACATCGCGTCGGATGCGAATTCCCGGTCCTTCGCGGCACGGTCCGCGTCGAGGGCCTTCCGCCAGGAGGCTGCCTGCTCTGCGGGAATGCCGCTGGAATCCCGGCCGCAGCCGGATCCGATCACAGTCGAGACGACCAGCAGCGCCAGCCAGCGGATTCCGCGGCCGATATTCCGCCTCACCCCGATTGTGTCCATGCGATGCGCTCCCCGCCGAGATTCAGTGGTACGGATAGTACCACGGCGGCGATGCTTGAACAATCCGCTGCCCGCGCTCCGGTTGCCCGGAAGAAAAAAATGGATTGGGTTCATTCCACCCCTCGATTAGAATGTTTCTTCAACATGACCCCACGCTTCCGGCGCCGGCGCGGCCGTTTGACGGACCCGACCGGCGGCCCGAGCAGAAGAAGGAGGATGGATGCCGACCACACTCCGGTTGCTGTTTGTCGCGATTCTCGCCGCCGTTATTATCGTCGCGCTACCGGCCCAGGAACCGGCCGCCGACACGGCGGCCGCCAAAGCCAGACTCCAGGAAATCGCCGCCGCCGTGAACCTGACGGTGGATGGCTGGGCCTGGACGCTCGACGGCCAGGCGTGGGAGGATTACAAACTGGGACAGGGCTTGAATGCCTCCCGGGTGGGCGTGCGCGCCCGGATCCCCTGCCGTGAAGTCGTGGCGGGGGTGCCCGTGCTGGGCACGCCCACCATCCTGAAATTGAATTTGTACGCCCGCGGCCTGGTCGACGTGACCGTGCGGCAGGACGACCGCGTCGTCCAGGTCATCCGGATCGACGGCGGCGGCGACCAGGGCACCGAGGTCGTCAAGGAGGTGTTCCTCAACGACCCGCCCCCGATTACGGGTTCCACGATCGACCTCGAGGCGGTCAACGCCGGCCGGCGGCCGCCCCGCGGCGAGTTCTGGCCGCCCCGGCGCAATCCGCTGCCCGAAACGGGACTCGTCTTCGCCATCCGGGGCGCCGAGCTGGACTACCTGGAGGCCCGCCCCATGGTCGCGGCGCTCCGCGACTGGGTGGACAGCCTGCAGACCGCCGAACGGCTGATCTGGCCGGAGCTCGTCCGCTACACCTTCACCCGCCGGCCCTACCCTATCGAAGATCGCCGCGGTGTGTCCCCCGAGCGCCTGGCCCAGCTGGGCGCCGCGTACGCGCGGGCGGTGCAGGCCTTCGATCTGGACGCCGTCAAGCGCGGCGGCCGCGACCGCCTCGAAGCCTCCCTGAAACAGTCGCTGGCGGAGACCGCCGAGTTGCGTCGTTACGCCCAGGAGTTCAAGGTCCATCTCATCGGCAACGCCCACATCGATATCGCCTGGCTGTGGCGCATGGCCGAAACCCGGGAGGTGGCCCGCAACACCTACGCCACCGTCCTCAAGAACATGGACGAATACCCCGAGCTGGTGTACGCCCAGAGCCAGGCGTTGACATACCAGTGGATCGAGGAGCGCGACCCGCAGCTCTTCCGGCAGATCGCCCAGCGGATCGCCGACGGGCGCTGGGAAGTGGTGGGCGGCACCTGGGTGGAACCCGACTGCAACCTGATTTCGGGCGAAAGCTGGGTGCGCCAGCTGCTGTTCGGCAAACGGTACTTCAAGGAAAAATTCGGGGTGGACGTAAAGATCGGCTGGAACCCCGACTCCTTCGGTTACAACTGGAACATGCCGCAGCTGTACCGCAAGAGCGGCCTCGATGTGTTCATCACCCAGAAGATCTGGTGGAACGATACGACGGTGTTCCCCCATTTCGTGTTCTGGTGGGAGGGTCCCGACGGCACCCGCCTGCTGACGTATTTTCCGCCCGAGGGCTACACGAGCCGGGTGGATCTGGCGGAGAACGCCGACGCCATCACCAAGTACCAGGCGACCACGGGGTGGCAGAAAAGCCTGATCCTGTACGGGCTGGGCGACCACGGCGGCGGTCCCAACCGCGAGATCCTCGATCGCGTCCGCCGCTACGGCCGGCTGCCGGTGGCGCCCCAGTACGTGCACGCCAAGGCGGGTGATTTCCTGAAACAGATCCCCGGCGACCTGGGCGAGCGGATCCCCGTCTGGCGCGATGAGCTCTATCTCGAGTACCATCGCGGCACCTTCACCTCCCAGGCCCAGGTCAAGCAGAACAACCGGCGGTGCGAAGCGGATCTGGGCGCGGCGGAAAAGGCGGCCACCTGGGCCCGGCTGCTGGGCGCGGCCTATCCCAAGGCCGACCTGGCCGCACTCTGGCAGGACGTGCTGACCAACCAGTTCCACGACATCCTGCCGGGCTCCTCCATCACCCCGGTCTACCGGGATGCCCTGGAGACCTACGCCACCGTCCGGCGCAAGCTGGGCCGGATCGAAGATCAGGCGCTGCGCCGCGTGGGCGCCGCGGTGGATACATCCCGGATCGAAGGTATCCCCGTGGTGGTGTTCAATCCGTTGGCCTGGGAACGCTCCGATTTCGTCACCGCGGAGCTGCCGGCGGCGTCCGGCGAACTGGCGCTGTGGACGGTGGACGGCAAGCCCGTGCCCGCCGAATTCACCCGGGAGGCGGAGACCGGCGCGCTTCGCGTCGCCTTCGTGGCCGAGAACGTGCCGTCCTTGGGCTACCGGGTCTTCGTGGCGCGACCCGGGACGCCCGGGCCGGCGGTCCTCGAGGTCAAGGCCGACCAGACGTTCCTTGAGAACCGCTGGCACCGCCTGGAGGTCGATCCCGAGAGCGGCCGGATCCGCAGCTTCCGGAACAAGAAGCTGGACCGCGAGTTTGTCGCGCCCGGCCAGGCGATCAATGCGCTGCGGATCTACGAGGACATCCCGGAGAACTGGGATGCCTGGAACCTGGGCTTCACCGGCCGGGTGTGGCAGCTGAACCGGGCGGCCGCCGTGGAGCTGGTCCACGCCTCCCCGGTGCGCGCCGTGCTGCGGGTGCGCCACAATTTCCTGGGTCCCGACAAGGACCGCTACTCGCCCACCGAGGATTTTCCCTCCTCGTTGTTCACCCAGACCATCACCGTGTACCGCGCGCTCGACCGCGTGGACATCGCCACCGAGGCCGACTGGTGGGAATCGCACCTGATGCTCAAGGCCGCCTTCCCCGTTGCCGTCGCCAGCGACCAGGCCACCTACGAAATCCCGTTCGCCGCCATCGCCCGGAGCACCCGCCGCGAGACGCTGGCCGAGAAGGCCCGCTTCGAGGTGCCGGCCCTGCGCTGGGCCGACCTGTCCGATGCCGCCGGCGGCATCTCCGTGCTCAACGACAGCAAGCACGGCTACGACATCCACGGCAGCGAGATCGAGCTGTCGCTGCTGCGCGCCCCCGCCTGGCCCGATCCCATGGCGGACCGCGGCCGGCATGCGTTCACTTACTCCCTCTACACCCATGCCGGGAGCTGGGCCGACGGCGCGACGGTGCGCCGCGGCGCCGAGCTCAACACGCCGCTCCGGGCCTGGGCGGAAACGCGGCACCCCGGCAAGCTGCCCACCGCACACAGCTTTGCCGCCCTGGACACCGTCGGCGTCGTCCTCGAGACGGTCAAGCTGGCCGAGGACGGCGACGCCCTGGTCTTCCGGTTTTACGAGTCGCTGGGCCGGCCCGACCGGGCCGTGCTCCAGCTGCCCGTCACGCCGGCGAAGGTATCCGAGACCGATCTGATGGAAAACCCGATCCGGGATCTGACGCCCGCCGGCGCCACGGTCACCCTCGACTTCGGGAAATTTGAGATCAAGACGCTGCGGGTCGTCCTCCCGCCGCGCTGACGGAGCCGGTTGCCGACTACCGGACGCGTGGCACCGGGACCTCCCTGAGGATCGGCGCCTCCAGCGAGATCAACGTCTCGGTCGACTGGATTTCGGGGATCGCCTGCAGCCGCTCGATGAGCAGGTCGTGCAATCCCCGGGTGCTGCGGGCCACCACCTTCAAGAAGATGTTGTACTTGCCGGTGGTGTAATGGGCTTCCAGGATTTCCGGCACTCCCTGGAGCCGCTTCAACACCGTCTTGTAGTCCCGCGCATTGTGCAGGTTGATGCCCACGAACGCGCAGACGTCATAGCCGATCCGGACCGGATCGATCACCACCCGCGTCCCGCGGATCACGCCTTGTTCCCTCAGTTTGTTGACCCGCACGTGAATCGTTCCGCCCGAAACCAGCAGGTCCCGCGCCAGCTCCTGGAACGGCCGGCGGGCATCCCGCTGGAGGGCGCGCAGAATTTCTCCGTCCAATTTGTCAATCTCGAAATTCGGGTCCATCTTTCACCTCAAAAAATTCAACAACTATAATTAAATGTCTATATATTTATTAAATAAACAATAATTCTGGCAGAATATAAATATTACTTTACTAAAAAATTTGTATTCCTACAATAACAATAATTCATCATCGGAAGGTTCACATGCACTCACTCCTTGCACCCGCTCCCGAACTGGTGGAACTGGAACAGGCTATCTTCTTCATCAAGGATCATTTTCAACGGTCGCTGGCGCGGGCGCTGCGGTTGACCCGCGTCACCTGTCCCCTGTTCGTGGACCGGAACTCCGGACTGCAGGACAACCTGAACGGCGTGGAAACCCCGGTGCGGTTCCGGGCGACCCAGCTTGGCGACCGGCATCTCGAGGTGGTGCAGTCGCTGGCCAAATGGAAGCGATACGCCCTGTTCCGGTATGGCGTACCGGCGGGCCACGGGATCTATTGCGACATGAACGCCCTGCGGCCCGACGAGGGCGACTTGACCAGCGCCATCCATTCGGTCCACGTGGACCAGTGGGACTGGGAATTGGCCATCCGCCGTGAAGACCGCACCCTGGCGACCTTGCAGCACACGGTGGCGCGCATCTTCGCCGCCATGCGCCGCACGGAACGAGCCGTGTGCCGCCGGCTCGGCATGACGCCGCTGCTGCCGCACCGGATCACCTTCGTCCACAGCGAGGATCTGTGCCGCCAACACCCGCACCTGACTCCGCGCCAGCGTGAGGACCTGGCCTGCCGCCAGCACCAGGCGGTCTTCCTGATGGGGATCGGCGGGCGATTGCCCGACGGCAGCGTCCACGACGGCCGGGCCCCGGATTACGACGACTGGTCCACCCCAACCGGGGACGGCCGGCAGGGGTTGAACGGCGACATTCTCGTATGGAGTCCGGTGCTGCAACGGGCGCTTGAGCTGTCTTCCATGGGTGTCCGGGTGGACGCCGAGGCGCTGGTTCGCCAGTGCACCGTTCGCGGATGCCGCGACCGTTTGAACCTGCCGTGGCACCGACTGCTGCTGGACGAGCGATTGCCGGACAGCATCGGTGGCGGAATCGGCCAGTCGCGCCTGTGCATGTTCCTGCTGCGACGCCGGCACATCGGTGAAGTTCAGGCCAGTCTCTGGCCGGACCACGTGCTCGACCGCTGCCGGCGGGAACAGATCCACCTGCTGTAGCCGGCTGTGGATTTTCTTTTAGCAGAAAAAAACCGTCAACTTTTCTGCGGATCCTGTTTAAACTAGGCACGATCTACTGACCGCTGGATTTGACAGCCGGGCACGATCCGCCGCATCCGGTGGATTGCGCCCCCAAACCGGCCTCCTGACGAGGTGCTCATGGTTGTATTGAGCTTTCTGGACTGGTTCTGGATCGTCGCCTTTCTGGTGCTGATGGTGGGCAGCGGCGTCCTGTTCTACCGCCTGGGCAAGCGGTCCGAGGCGGACTTCTTCCTCGCCGGCCGCGGATTGCCGTGGTGGTTGCCGGCGTCCTCGGTGTACGCCACCCACACCGCCACCGACACGCCCATGTGGGTGTCCGGCGTTATTTACAAGCATGGTCTGGCCGGACTCTGGTACACCTTCTTCTCGGCCTGGTGCGCCATCAGCGCGTTCGTCTCGGCCCGGATCTTCCGCCGGTCGCTGGCCTATACCCAGGCCGAATGGCAGACGCTCCGGTTCGGCGGCCTCCCCTCCCACCTGCTCCGAGGGTGGACCGCCGGCTGGCAGGTGTTCATGAACATGTTCATCCTGGGCTGGGTGGGCATCGCCATGGGCAAGATCTGCCACTACCTGTTCGGCTGGCACCCGTTCATCGGCCTGACCGCCTTCTCGGCGGCCTGCGCCGTCTACGTGCTGGCCGCCGGCTATTGGGGCGTGGTGATGGCTGACTTCCAGCAGGGGATCATCGCCTTCATCGCCATCCTGATCGTCTCGTTCTGGGGCATCGCCCACGCCGGCGGCCCGGCGGCGATCGTGGCCAAACTGGAAGCGCTGGGACAAGCCCACCGGCTCAACCCGTTCGCGTTCACCGGCTGGTTCGGGGGCGACTTTCCCATCGCCTGGTTCCTGACCATGGTGGTCATCGCCGTGATCGGCGGTTTCGGCATGG
>JAGOHA010000022.1 GCA_017996395.1 Acidobacteriota bacterium
TCGATGCCGCGCATGATGGCATCCGGATACGACTCGCCGGGCAGGATGTTCCGGGGCGCAATCCAGCAGGCCGTTCCCCGGGATTCCAGGTGCTGGCAGACGGCCCAGGCATGGGCGAAATCGGTGGACGAATAGCTGATGAACACCGGCGGCTCCCCGCCAGGGCCCGGGGCCGCGGCAACCGGCCGGTCCGCCTGCAGGCGCAGCTCCAGCATGCGATGCAGCTCGTTGGCTCCGAACGTCGCCGCCGCCATGGCCAGAAGCTCCGGACGGGCCGCGATCTCGGCGGAGGGGAGCCCGGTCAGCAGCATGTCCGCAAACGCTCCCTCTTCCAGCGGCGAGCCCCGGAAGCCGAAGCGCCCCATGGTGTCGTCAAAATACCTCTCCACCGCCGTGGTGACGGCTTCGGCTGCTTCCGGCTGCCATACGCCCAGAAATTCATCGCAGAAGAAACCGGGAGACAGGAGTCGGTTGGCCAGCGCCGACTGCAAAGCGACGATCTTCGCTGGAAAGGGTGAATCGAGCCTGAGGGCGGCGAGGAGCTTGCGGACGGCCCGCTCCCGTTCCCGGTCCGGCGACAGCGGCCAGCAGTTGCACTGGTACACCAGCCGCGTGTCCGCCATCTCCGGCATCGGTGTCAACTGGTCGATCAGCGGAAAGAGCCGGAAATCGGTGGCCAGCGACATCCCGCCGTGCCGGTACCCCTGATGATTGAGCCAGAACTGGCAGGGTGGCAGGTCCTCCACCACCTGGGCAAATTCCTCCCGGGTGGCGACCGGCCGGGGCTCACCTGCGACGGGCGCGGCGCGGGCCAGCGCATCGACCCGTCGCTCCGCCTCCTGCGGCGAGGACGCGTTCAACAGCAACAGGACGTCCCGATCACCGGCACGGCAATCCAGCCGCAGGGCGAAGCCCCCTCCTCCGGGTTGGAGCAGGATCTCCCGCCAGGGGGCCGGCAGCAACATCGCGGAATCCGGCGGCCGCCTGACCGCAGCGACGCTGATCACCTGATGCCCGTGCTCGAATTGGGCGGTGTAGATGGCAGCCATATCGGTCAGGAGATGCGCTTGAGCCGAGACGCGGCCGGACGCTCAGGCGGCTGGTCGCCTCCCTGCGGCTCCTTCTTCTCGGCCCCGGCCAGAACACTCCGGCGCGATTCGCGCTGGACCGTGAAATCGATGGCCTGATCGATCTTGTGCTCCTCCATCTTCAGCCGCACCAGGCTGCTCACCGCCAGATGCAGTTGCTCCGTGAGGAAGTTGGCGTCCATCAGGTCATATTCGCTGGGGATCATCACCGCAGCCACCACCCGGTTGGCCACCGCGTCTTTCCCGCTTTCCCGTTCGATCCCTTTCGCCATCTGCTGCTCGGTCCACGTGCCGGCGTTCACATGGGTATCCCACCCCACATAGAGGTCGTCGCCGTGCGTCACGATGTGGACGAATCCGGCGGCGCGGCGGTAGCGCAGCACGATCTGCTCGCGCTCCACCTTGCCGTCGACGCCATGGTGCCAGATCCGCTCCGGGATCACGGTGAACAGCGGATCCGCGCCGGCGGTCAGCCGCTGCAGCAGCGCCTGACGGAACTCATCGGCCCGGGAGCCCAGGTTCTGGATGCTTGCCTGCCAGGAATCCAGGCGCAGGAGCGTCCGCGGATCCTGAGGCGGCCGGCCGGTGGTGAGCACGAAGGTCTTGCGGCGCGACTTGAAAAACCACAGCCCGATGAACAGGCCCACGCCCAGGAGCTGCCCGACGGGAACGCCCACCGGCAGCAAGAACAGCACCAGGGCCAGCAGCGAGAGGCCGAGACTCAGCCAATCCCGGCCGAAACAGGTGACCCGGTTGGCGGGGCGCCACAGGTCCCAGCCAAACTGCCGGACCTGGGAAAACCGCGGCACGGGTCGAACCTTTTCGGCGGTGAGGTACTGCTGGATGCTGTCCAGGTCCCGGTTGCGGAGTTCGATGACGCCGGACACCACGCGGGTCTGGATGCCGGTGCGCAATTCCACGGTGTACAGGTGCTCGAAGCGGTGGTAATCGAACCGCTCGATGGTCACCTGCAGCGATCCGCGCAGACTCAGGTTCCGCGTGGTCTGCGGCACCGCGAACTCGAAATGCACCCAGATCTCCGGGGCGTCTTCCGGCGATTTGTAGCCCACCACATCGATGCCGGGCTGCGACCAGAAGGTCTCCATGCGCTCATACAGCTCGTCGCGCAGCGCGACGGCGCGCGAATAACTGTTGCTCTCGTTCCGGGCCGTCACCAGCGATTCCAGTTCCCTCGCCGCCGGGGCGGCCGCCGCCGCAGTCTTGGCCGTGCCGCTCCGGCCGCGGAACACCGCGATGGCCCCCAGAAGGATCAGGAAGCTCCCGGTGCCCCACACCAACGGCGAGAACCTGGAGTAGGCCTGCAGCCACTCGCTCCCGGCGTAACTGCCGAATAGGTCGCTCAACAGTTCCCGGGTCGGTTCAAACCGTTCGCCCAGGATCAAGAGCCGCCAGACCCCGCCGTTCAGGCCGGAGAGAAAGAAACCCGCCGCCAACAGTCGGAACCGGCTGCCGGCTTTCCAGAACAGAACGGCGGCGATCAGTTCGAGCAGAAAAAGGAAATTGACAATGGACTCGATGAAATCGCTTTCCATATACCCTCCGCGTCATGGCGTTCTTTTGGTCCGGCCCGCTGGAGCCCGGATCCACAAGGGGGATCCGGCGCCAGTCCGCTCCCCGCATGACGGGCAATCTCAGCGGCAAGACAGGATGCCCGCCCGCACGGAACGCGAGCGGGACACGGGTCACAAGCCGTCGACTCGCGCTGCCCGGACATTCGGCGTTCATGCTCCGAGCCACAACGATCACTCACCCTGGCTGAAAGGCCGTCTCTTCCTGGAAAGATGGCACCACTATAGGCAACAACGAGCCGCGAGTCAAGCGGACCGCTCCCGGATCTTCGGGCAAATTGGCTGGCGGCACGGCTTGCGGTGGGAGCCAAAATCCATGTGCCGACCGGATTGTGTCGGCCCCCCGGGCGGATCAACCGGAATCCGCAGTGCTATAATGGCGGCACAACTGATCCCGGATGTGCGATCGGACCGGCGCACTGAGTGAGGAGGCGACTATGAATCCCGCGGATGAGCAGACCCATGAACAGATCGGCGAGTTGTTCCAGGAGCTGACCAAGTACACCCCCGACCACATCCCGGGCGGGCGGCAACCGTCGGAGGAACCGGCGGCTTTCAAGGAATACCCGGCGGCGGACGCGGTGATCCCGCTGGCCGCCGCCCGGCCCGATCTCCAGTTCAACCTCTGGCAGGCGCTGGCGCACCGGCGCTCCCGGCGCGAATTCGCCGCCGGCGCCATCCCCTACGCCAACCTGGAGGCGCTACTGTGGGCCGCCCAGGGAGTGACGGAGCGATCCTTCGGCTACCTGTTGCGCACGGCGCCGTCGGCCGGGGCGCTCTACCCGGTGGAAACCTACCTCTACGCCCACGCCGTGGAGCGGCTGGCCCAGGGGATCTACCACCTGAACATCCCCCGCTGGGCGCTGGAGCGGATCCGGGCCGGCGACGCGAGCCGGCTGCTGGCCCACGCCGCGCTGGACCAGGGCATGGTGAGCCGGGCCGCCGTCACGTTCGTCTGGACGGCGGTGGTGCCTCGCTGCAGTTGGAAGTACGGCCAGCGGGCCTACCGGTACATCTACCTCGACGCCGGCCATATCGCTGCAAACGTGGCCCTGGCCGCCGAGGCGCTGGGCCTGGGCTGCTGCGCCATCGCCGCGCTGTACGACGGGGAGGTCAACAAGCTGCTGGGAGTGGACGGCCGGGAGGAGACGGCGATCTACATGACCACGGCGGGACCGGCTATCAAATAGCGCCGCCCGGCCAACCGGCGGGGTACGGCCGGCGGCCGGGCGGCGGGTGCATCACCCGTGCGTTGCGCTACCGGCGGCGTGCGGACAGATCCGCCCCCTCGTCGTCACCGTCGGGACGGTGGCGGGGCGGGCTGAGGTGGTACGCCTCGTCGAGCACCTTCATCACCAGGCGCTTGTACTCGACCTGCTCGTCGGTCAGGGCGGCGGCCACCGCCGCGGCGAACTGCTCCCACAACTCGCCGCGCTCGTACTCCAGCACCATGATGTCAAACTGCAGCGCGACGATCTCAGCGAAATTCTCCTCCCAGTCCTCGCGCAGGATGCGGATCTCCTTCAGGATCGCCCCGATCTCGGCGTACTTGTCGATCAGGCTCTGGCGGTGCGCCACGGCCAGGGTGTCCAGCGCCGCCACCTGAGCGTCACTCAGGCCCAGCTCGGTTTTGAGCTCCGCCATGAGTAGCGTTTTCCGCTGCTCCCCCCAATCGGGATCGTCGGCCCACGCGCTGCCGGCCAGGGCCAGCATCAGCACTCCGGTCATCAGGATCAGATTCCGCTTCATGGTTACCTCCAGGGGATCATGTTATCCGGTTAAACCCCCCGGCGCCGCCCCGGTTGCAAGTAATTTTCAGCCGGCGCCCATGACAGGCCCGCCGCATTCTGATAGGATGTATCGGACGCGCTCCGAACCGCCCGCCCGGGAGCTTTGCGTATGACCTGTTTCGCCGCTCTGGACATCGGCACCAACTCCATCAAGGCCGTGGTGATGGAGCGGGACGCGGCCGGCGCCTGGTCGGTGGTCTCCGACCGCGTCGTCGTCGCCCGACTGGGCCAGGGGGTCAAGGAGACCGGCCGACTGGACCCGGCCGCCATGGACCGGGCGGCGGAGGCGGTGGCCGGGCTGCTCCAGGAGGCCCGCCGCGCGGGCGCCGCGGACGTGGCGGCCGCCGGGACCATGGCGCTCCGGACCGCGGCCAACGCCGGCGACTTTCTGGAACGGGTGCGCCGGTCGCTGGACCTGGACGTGGCCGTCCTCAGCGGCGAGGAAGAGGCCCGCCTGTCGTTTGCCGCCGCGGCGGCCGGCGGGCTGGCCCGCGGCGACTGCCTCGTCGCGGACATCGGCGGCGGCAGCACCGAGCTCATCCTGGGCGGCCCCGGCGGGCCGGACGCCCGGCACAGCCTTCACCTGGGCGCTCTGCACTGCACCGAGCGATTCCTGACCGGCGATCCGCCGCCCGAGGCTTCCTTCCGGCGGGCGGCCGACGCCGTGGACGCTGAACTGGCGGTCCTGCCGCCGGCTCCGTCACCCGCCGCGACACTGGTGGGCATCGGCGGCACCGTCACCACGCTGGCCGCAATCCGGCTGGGCCTGCGCGTCCACGACGGCGCGGCGATCCACGGTTTGGCGCTCGAGACCGCGACGGTCACCGAGCTGCTGGAGCTGCTGCGCCTGCTGCCGCTGGCCCGGCGGCGCCAACTCCCGGGTCTGCCTCCCGAGCGGGCGGACATCATCCTCGGCGGCACCCTGATCCTCACCCGGATCCTCGCCTGGTCCGGCCATGCCTCGCTGCGTGTCTGCGGCTGGGGGCTCCGCCACGGCCTGCTGCTGGACCGGTTCGGACGGTCCGTGGACCCGAGATAGCTCACTGTTTTCCGAAAAAATCACACCGACTCAACCGACTGACTGCCCCATTTAAAATCTTTACTAACAACAAGATAACGTCGTGTCGCGTCGTGTCGTGCTATGACGCTTGCTCGCCGCACATTTGCGGCTTACCGTGGTTTCAGATGATGTTATTTCCCAACTCAGGAGCGGTTGGCCATTTTGTAACCGAATCTTCAGGGGGGTACAGAATGACCAACCGCTTATTTTTTCGTCCGCCCAGCAATAGATGGATGGCAGAAGACTTGGCCCGTGTTTATGGAATGCGTCTGAGGGGAACGGGATATATCGGGGCGGGAGCGTCCCGGTGGCCGGAACGGCCACCGGGTGATGGGACAGGGGGATGCTAGTCGGCCGGAACGAACTCTTCCTTGCCGACCCCGCAGTCGGGGCAGACCCAGTCGTCGGGAATGTCTTCGAACGCGGTGCCCGGGGCGATGCCGTTGTCCGGATCCCCCACCGCCGGATCGTAGACGTAGTTGCAAATGGCGCAGACGTACTTTTTCATGGGTGCATCCTCCTGACGAATATGACAGCCGAATCCTATTTCAACACATCTCGGCCCGTCCCACCAAGCTGAAACTGATCCTGTGGACCGGTCCCCTGTCGACTCGGTTTGCACCGGCGCACCGCCAAGAAGAAACGAACAGCCCGTCCGCGATCTGGAAGATCGGAGACGGGCCGCTGATGATAGCCGTAAAAAGACGCCGCCGGCCGACGGAGATCAGGCCATGCCGGTGCCGCCATCGAAGGCGGACCGTTCCTGCTCCCGGAACCAGGCGGACGGGTCGCTGAGGAAGTGTCTCATCTCGGACAGCGCGGTGTGGTGCCCCTTCTCCTCGGCGATCATGTGCTGGATGAATTCCTTCTCCAGCCGGTCCTCCGCGACTTTCAGCTGGTCCTCGTAAAAGCGGACCGACTTGAATTCGAAATCGATGCCCACATCGAGGGCCTCGAGGTCCCCGGTGTCCGCCTTGATGTTCTGGCCGTGGGCGGCAGCCAGTTCGCGGAACACCTTGCCCAGGTCTTCGTGGCCGACGGTCATGGCCTTCCACGCATCGGTCCAGGCGTGTTGCCCCTTGAGCTGGGTGTAGATCGCCTGGATCCGCTGGATGTGAACGTCCTCGTCCTTTTGCAGCATCGTGAAAATCTTCTGCCCCAACGGATTGTGGCTGGTCTGGAGGGCCTTGCCGTAGAACTCCTTGCCCTTGCTTTCCATCTCCAGGGCGGTGGTGAGCATGGTCATGGAACGGTCGTAACAGTGCGTCATCTCAGTACCTCCTTCAGATTCCGGTCGGCTCAAAGGGTGCGGATGTGCGCCAGGACGGACTCGTAGTCCGGCTCCTGCGCGATCTCAGGCACCAGCTGGAAGTAAGACACCCGGCCCTGGCGGTCGATCACGAGCACCGCCCGGGCCAGCAAGCGCAGCTCCTTGACGAGCAGGCCGTAGGCCAGTCCGAAGGCTGCATCGCGGTGGTCGGACAGGGTGACCACCCGGTCCACGCCGGCCGCGCCGCACCAGCGGGCCTGGGCGAACGGCAGATCCATGCTGATGGTGAGCACCACGGTGTCGGCTCCGAGTCGCGTCGCCTCCTGGTTGAAGCGGCGGGTCTGGGCGTCGCAGACGGGCGTGTCCAGCGACGGGACGGAAGAGATCACCACCACCTTGCCGGCGAACTGCTCCAGCGCCACCGGCGCCAGGTTGTTCCCCAAGGCCGAGAACGGGGCGGCCGGCTGCCCCACCGTCACCGGTCGGCCTTCGAGCGTCAGGGGTCCGCCTTTGAATGTCACGATGCCTTTGCGTTCGGTCATGCGCACAACTCCTTAGGTTGATCGGCCGTCGCGGGCGGGCGGCCGGGGGTCGTTAATCCGTATGCACGTGCTTGTCGTATTCCAGTTCGAAGCGAAGCTTGTGTCTGGCTTCTTCCTGGGCCAGGGCGGTCAGGGTGTCCCTGAGCTCGGGTTTGTCCGTGGCCGCCGCCAGGTCGCTGTAGAGCCGGAAGGCGGCTTTCTCCTTCTTCATGGCCAGGATGAGGGCTTCGGTGAAGTCCATGCCCGGCCGGGGCTGTATGTCCACCAGGTATTCGGCGATCTTCAGGTCCATCACCTGGTTCTTCGACGGCTCCAGATAGCGTCCCTCGCGGATGCCCTCCAGCTTGGCCTTGTGCCCCAGTTCCTCGCGGGCGAAATCCTGGAACACTTTCACCATCCAGGGCGTGTCCATGCGGCCGGACAATTCCGTGTAGAAAGCGGCGGCGGCTTCTTCTTCGCCGATGGCAAAGTTGAGCAGATCGTCTACCGACTTGAATTGCATCAGGTCCTCCGTGGACAAAACAAATCCCCGCTCACTGATGGCGGCGGACCAGCGCCCCGCACCTTCCGACGCGGGCTAGTACGGCCAGAACTGCTGGTCGTTCCAGACGCTTTCCTTGAGCTGGCGGTCCAGGTCGGTCAGCAGGTTGAGGTGCGATTTCTCCCAGTTGGCCAGGAACTGGTACAGTTCCCGTTCGGCGGGAGACTGGGCCTGCTGCGCCTGCTCGCTGTAAAACTTCACCGCGCCGTCCTCCAGAGCCATGGCGGCGGTGATGGCCGCCGCCTCGAAGCCGGCCGCGGCGATCTTGCGCTGAATCACCCGGCTGACGACGGCGTCGGAGAAGTCTTCGGGTTTGGCATCCAGCCGGGCGGCTTCGAACTGCCCTTTCTCTTTGAGGCTGCGCACCTGGCGGCCCAGAAAATCGATATGGCTGTTCTCTTCCAGGGCCATGGTTTCGAACACTTTTTTCAGTGTCTCGTCCGCGGACTGGCTGGCGCTGTGCTGGTAGAAGGCCTTGCCTTTCATTTCGGCCAGAATGGCGCCCTTGAGGATGTCAATTGCCCTGCTTGTGTCCATGTCCTTCCTCCATTCAATTTGGGTGATTATAGCAGAACCGGCCGGCGGACGGCTACCTATTCCCTACCGCGCCGGCGGGACCAGCAGGCAGTGGCCAGGACCCCCAGCAACACGACCGCGCTGGCGTGGCCGAACCAGCCGCCGTGCATCTCCGCAGCCTCGCTCATCGGCGCGGCGGCGGTGGCCGCATACAGAAAATCCAGCGCCGTCCCCATGACCAGGGCGGCGGTGACCACCGCGGCCAGGAAGATCCAGACCGACCGCCGGCCGAGCAGGTGCCGGATGGTCATCAGGGTGGCGGCGTTGGTGGCCGGGCCCGCCATCAGAAAAACCAGGGCGCCGCCGGCGGACAGCCCCTTGCCCATCAGCGCCGCCGCCACGGGGATCGACGCCGAGGCGCACACGTACAGCGGGATGCCCACCAGCATCACCACCAGCTTGGAAGCCAGTCCGCCGCCGAAATCCCGGCTGAAAAAATCGGGCGGCACCAGGGCGGTGATGATACCGGCCGCCACCAGGCCGATGAGCAGGTCCTTGGCGATGTCCCGCGGCAGCGTCACGAAACCGTGCCGCCACGCCCGCTGCCGCCAGCCGAGTTCCGGCTGGGGGGCCGGGGCGGCGTCGGCCGCCGCGCAGCCGCAGGGTAACGGATCGGGACGGGCTGCCAACCGGGTGCCGCCGTCGCCGCATGCGCAGGCCGGATGGGCCGGTGGCACCGCAGCGGCGGCAGGCGTTTCGCTACAGCCGCAAGCGGACAAGCCGGGAGAAGTCACCGGCGCGACACGCGGGCCGCATCCGCACGGCGATGGATCCGGCGGCGCGGGCGCCGGCCGCTCCGGTTCGTCCCGGCTCAACAGGTTCATGCCCAGCCCGCCCAGGCAGCCGCTCACCAGCGCGGCCAGCGGCGTGAACGCGGCGAACACCGGGCCCAGCAGGCTGTACACCGCCAGAATGCTGTCGGCGCCCGTCATGGGCGTGGCCAACAGGAACGCCGTGGTCGCGCCCCGGCCCGCGCCCGACTTGCGCAGCGACGCCGCCACCGGGATGACGCTGCACGAACAGAGGGGCAGCGGGATGCCGAACAGGGCCGCCTTGATCACCGGCCAGAATCCGCCGCCGCCCAGGTGCCGGGCCACCAGCCCCGCCGGGATAAGCACCGACAGCAGCCCGGCCATGGCAAAGCCGAAGAGCAGGTACGGCGACATCCGGCACAGGACAGACCAGAATTCAGCGGCGATTCGGATCAGAGTATCCACAGTCAATTTCCCACCGATCAAAAAATCGACCACCCCCGGGCGGTCAACATGATTCAGATGATTCCAAGCCGACCCGGGATGCAAACCATCGGCCGGACGCCGGAGAAAATCTCGACTGGATCCGACGGTTCTGGTAGAATCGCGCGGACGCGCACCCCGGCCCGCGGGCCCAGAGGCGAAACCGGCATGGACCTGACCACCACCATCGGCCCCCTGCGGCTGAAAAACCCCGTGATGACCGCCAGCGGCACCTTCGGCTACGGGCTGGAATTCGCTCCGTACCTGGACCTGGCGCGCCTCGGCGCCGTCGTGGTCAAGGGGCTGAGCCTGGAGCCGCGGCCGGGCAATCCGACGCCGCGGATCTACGAAACCCCGGCGGGGATGCTCAACGCCATCGGTTTGCAGAACGTGGGCATCGACGCCTTCCTCCGCGACAAGCTCCCGCCGCTGCGCGCCACCGGCGCCACCATCATCGCCAACGTGCTGGGCGGCAGCGTCGAGGAGTACGTCGAGGCGGCCCGCCGGCTGGCCGGTGCGGACGGGCTGGCGGCGCTGGAGCTCAATGTCTCCTGCCCCAACGTCAAGGAGGGCGGCATCCATTTCGCCACCGACCCCGCCCAGACCGGCCGGGTGACCGGGGCGGTCCGCCGGGCCATCGGTGATTTTCCGCTGATCATCAAGCTATCGCCCAACGTGACCGACATCGTGGCGTTCGCCCGCGCCTGCCGCGACGCCGGGGCCGATGCGGTCTCGGCCGTGAACACCTTTGTGGGCATCGCCATCGACGCCGAAACCCTGCGGCCGCGCATCGCCAACGTGACCGGCGGGCTCAGCGGGCCGGCGATCAAGCCGCTGGCGCAGCGGCTGGTCCATGACATCTGCCGAAGCGTGGATATCCCGGTCATCGGCATCGGCGGGATCATGACCGCCACGGACGCGCTGGAATACCTGGCTCTGGGCGCGCGGGCCGTCCAGGTGGGCACCGCCAACTACATCCGGCCTGCGATCACGATGGAAATCCTGGAGGGGATGGAAGCCTTCTGCCGGCGCCGGGCGATCGACCGGATCGACGCATACATCGGCGCCTTCCACCGGCGGCCCCCGTCCCCTCCGCCGACGAGGTGAGCCAATGACCGCAACAACCGAAGATCCCCGGCAACGCCTGATCCTGGCCCTCGACGTGGACGACCGCACCCAGGCCCGCGACATGGTGCGGCGCACGGTGGCCTCGGTGGGTATTTACAAAGTCGGATTACAGCTCTTCGTGGCCGAGGGGCCCGACCTGGTCCGCGAGCTGGTGGCCGAGGGCGCAAGGGTGTTCCTCGATCTCAAGCTCCACGACATCCCCAACACTGTGCTGGGCGCCGCCCGCCAGGTGGCGCGGCTCGGCGCCGCCATGTTCACGGTGCACTGCGCCAACGGCGCCCCGGGGCTGGCCGAGGCGCTGAGCGGCCTGCGCGAGTTCTGCACCCGGGAGCGCCTGCCCGAGCCGCTCATGCTGGGCGTCACCGTCCTGACCAGCATGTCCGACGCCGACCTGCACGGCATCGGCGCGGGCGGCAGCGCCGAACGGCAGGTGGAGATCCTGGCCGGCATGGCCTACCGGGCCGGCCTGCGGGGTTTCGTCGCATCGCCGCTGGAGGCGGCCGCGCTCCGCCGGTCCTACGACGACGCGTTCATCGTGACGCCGGGGATCCGGCCCGCCGGCGCCGACGCCGGCGATCAGACCCGCATCACCACGCCGCGTGACGCCATCGCCGCCGGCGCCTCCGCCATCGTCGTGGGCCGACCCATCCTGCGGGCGTCCGATCCCGGCGCGGCGGCCGCGGCGATCCTGGCGGAGATCCGCCAGGCGCTCGCCGGCTAGCGCACCGCCCGGAGAGTCCACTTCTTGACAGCCGGGCGCTTTCACACTATCATCAGCCGTTTGTGCCGTCACCGGAACTCCGCTCCGATGACGGGATGCACCGGATGATCCCGGCAGGATGCAGTTTCGACTCACATTTCAGAAACCGCCGGCGATCCATTTCCGAATAATGGTCATCTATTGGGAGTCGCTCCCGGGACTTGAACCCACAGCTGGAGGCATCACGTGGCAGTTGGAATCTTCGGAAACCTCGTTGACTACTTCATCAAGGGCGGCTTCGTCATGTGGCTGCTGCTGGCTTGCTCCATCGCCGGTCTGGTCATTATCATTGAGCGAGCCATTTTCTTCCGGCGGATGTCGGTGAATCCGCAGCTGCTCTTCGGCAAAGTGCGGGCCCAGCTCCTGGAGCGCAACCTGCAGGGCGCGCTGGACACCACCGGCCAGACGCCGGGCCCCCTGTCCGACGTGCTCAAGGCCGGCCTGCTTCGCTTCGGGCGGCCCCACGAAGAGATTATCCGGGCCATTGAGAGCGTCTCCCTCCACGAGGTGTCCCGGCTTGAGCGCGGGCTCTGGATCATGGCTACAGTGGCCAACGTCGCCCCGCTGCTCGGCTTCCTGGGAACCGTCACCGGCATGATCGACTCCTTCGGCGTGCTGGGGTCGGTGGGTTTCGGCGACCCCAAGCTCGTGGCCAAGGGCATCGCCGAGGCGCTCATCACCACCGCCACCGGTTTGATGATCGCCTTCCCGGTACAGCTCGCCTACAACCTGTTCACCACCCGGGTGAACAATTTCGTGCTGCTGATGGAGACCACGTCCGCCATGCTGCTGGAGACGTTCGCTGAAATCGAAGAGGAGCCGAAACCCCGGTCATGATCATCCGATACCGGTCCCGGCCAGTCACCGCAGTCATTCCCACGGCATCGATGGCCGACATCGCCTTCCTGCTCATCACCTTCTTCATGTTCACCACGAGCTTCAGCGTGGACCGGACCGACGTCCAGCTCCCCGCTTCCGTCGTGCAGCAGAAAGTGGAAAAGGATGCCGCCATCATCGCCATCACCGCCGACGAGGGGATCCGCATCTCCGACGGCATCCGGGAAAGCGAGTTGGTGACCGACATGGCCAAGCTGGAGTCGATCCTCAAGGAAATCGTCCAGACCCATCCCAGCCGCCAGTTCATCATCAAGTGCGACAAGCGGGCGCCCTACCGTTCATTCAACACGGTCTACGAAATGATGTTGCGCAACGGCATCCGCAACATCTCCCTCCTGACCGAAAAGAAGGGGTGAGGCCATGAAATCCCGAGTCTCCCTGCGCGGCAAGCTGACTTCCGAGATCCCCACGTCCTCGATGGCCGACATCGCCTTCCTGCTGATTACCTTCTTCATGGTCACCACCGTCTTCACGGCGATCCACGGCATCGACTACGGGCTGCCCAAGAAGGAGATGTCCTCCAACATCAAACCCCAGGAATCGGTGTACATCCACCTCAAGGCCAGCGGCGAGATCACTCTCGATTTTGTGCCCGTCAGCTCGATGGAGCAGCTCGCCGCATACATCAAGGGCAAGATGGAACAGACCCAGGGACGCAAGCCGGTCATCCTGCGGACCGATCCCGAGGTACCCTACGGAGTGACGGTCGAGGTCCTGGACGTGCTGAAACAGATCAACATCCAGAACATCTCGATCCCGACCCAGACCGACATCGAGCTGTGGAAGGACTATTTCCGCGATTGACCCGCGCTGAAACTTCCGGACCCGATCCGATTCTTAGCGGATGGCGGCTCGGAATGACGCCACACAGGTGAACGCCATGGGAAATCCGACCATCCGACATCCTCTTCCGCCCGCGGCCCGCGGCCTGCGCGCCGTCTGGCTGGCGGTGGCGCTGGCCCTGGCTGCCGGCACGGCGCTGACGGACTACAACGACGCCATCATGCTCTTCAAGCGGCAGAAGTACCGCGACGCTTTGCGGCGGATCCAGCCCGACGTGACCAAAAATCCCGACTGGGAATTCGGCCACCGGTTCGTCGGGATGTGCTACTTCAAGCTGCGGGAGTATGACTCGGCGGTGCGGGCGTTCGAGCGGGCGGCGGAGCTCAAGAGCACCGAGCCGTCCACCTTCCTCGGCTTGGCCGAGTCGTATTACCAGATCGGCCAGCAGGACAAAGCCGTCGAAACCCTCGACCGCCACAAGGCGCTGTTCACCAAGCGCGGCGACCTGTACAACCTGTACCGCATCCGCGCCTTCGCCACCTTCAAGCAGGGCCGGTACTACGATTCCGCCGACGCCGTGGTCCAGTCGTTCCAGTACGCGTCGGGGAGCGCGCAGGACTGGCTGATCCTCGGCCTGAGCTACTTTCGGACCAACCAGGACGACAAGGCCCGCCAGGCGCTGAACACCGTGCTCCAGATGGACAAGGACAACGCCACGGCGAAGGAATATCTCGGCCGCCTGCGGCTGCGCGAAGGTGAAACCGCCCTCAAGAACAAGAACTACCCGCTGGCCCGGGACGTGTTCACCGCCCAGCTCCAGAGCAACCCCGGGGACGCCGCCAGCGCGTTCAATCTCGCGCTGGCCCAGATCGGCCTCAAGGACTGGGCCAACGCCCTGGCGTCGCTGGACCAGGCGAGCAGCGCTTTCGGCAACGAATTCCGCTACCATTATTTCCGCGGCTTTGTGCTGGAGAATCTGGGGAAGTATTCGGAATCCGAGCAATCGTACCAGCGAGCGCTCCAAATCGAGGCGAGCACCCAGGCCCGCGAGGCCCTCCAGCGCGTGCAGCGCCGCAGGGGGAGCAAATGAACCCGGCTGCGGGCGCGGCCGGGTTCATGGCAGGTTTCAGAAGCTCTTGATCGCGTCGTCGACGGTCTTGTAGTACTCGAACACAGTGATCAGCTTGGTGATGGTGAGCAGGTCCACGATCCGGTCGGTGACGTTGGCCAGCTTCAGGGTGCCGTTGGCCTTCCGCATGGTGGTGTAGCAACGGATCAGCTCGCCCAGTCCGGAGCTGTCGATGTACGGCACGCTGGACAGGTCGAGGATGACGCTCTTCGTATTCTTGGCCAGCAGCTCGTCGATCTTTTTCTTGATGGCAATATCGCCCTCGCCCATGAGGATCTTGCCATGGATTTCCAGTACGGTGATCCCGTTCACCTCTTTCTCATTGATCTGCATGGGAACCTCCTAAGGATTATTGGCGAAAACAATTATTACCACATGTTTTAAAAGGATGTCAAACCCTTTTATGGTACGGATTATCAAAGCGATCGGCCGAAAAAATGCTTGCAATGGCCCGAGGCTTGTGATTGAATACGCGGTCTGCACATTTTGACACGGAGGCGTACGTTGCTCACAATCAGGTTAACCCGCAGAGGCTCCAATAAGCGGCCCGATTACCGCGTGGTGGTGACGGAAAAATCGGCCCCCCGGGACGGGCGGTTCGTGGAAATCGTCGGGCATTATCATCCGAAAAGCAATCCGGCCCAGGTCACCCTGAACCTGGACCGGATCCAATACTGGCTCAGCAAGGGGGCTCAGCCCTCCGATACAGTCCGGCGACTGATCGACAATGCGGCAGCCTCCAAAACCTCGGAATCGTCGTCATAACGCCCTTTTACCGCTTGTAGTACTGGAACTCGCTCAAACCACAGGAGGAGCGCATGAAAGAGTTACTCGAAATGATCGCGAAGGTGCTCGTCGACAACCCGGAACAGGTCCAGGTTACTGAAGTGGAAGGTGAACAGACGACCGTGCTGGAACTGCGCGTGGCGCAGGTCGATTTGGGCAAGGTCATCGGTAAACAGGGGCGGACGGCGCGCGCCATCCGCACCATTCTGGGCGCGGCCGGCATGAAGATGCACAAGCGGTTCGTGCTGGAGATCTTGGAATAGAAGCAGTTGACCACGCCCGATCATCTGGTAATCGTCGGTACCATCGTCAAACCGCACGGGATACGGGGAGAGCTCGTTGTGGACCCCCTCAGCGACTCTCTGGAAATATTCAAGCAGGGCCAGTCCCTGCAGCTCTTTCAAGAAGCGACCGGCTGGCGGTGCCTGCAGGTGGAACACGCCCGCTGGCATCAGGGCCGGGTGCTCCTGACGCTGAGCGGCGTGACCAGCCGGACCGAAGCGGAGCAGCTTCGGCGCGCGGATCTTTACATGGATGTCTCATCCCTCCCGTCCCTGGGACCGGGCGAGTACTACCACTACCAGATACTGGATTGCGCGGTCGTGGATGTCTCCGGGCGGCGGGTGGGACGCGTGCGGTCCATCCAGGAACCCGCCGGTGTGCCGATGCTCGAGATCGACACCGGCCGGGCCACGTTCCTCCTGCCCTTCGTCGAGGCGTATGTCCAATCGACCGACCTGGCGCGGGCGGAGATCGTCATCCGGGACTATGAGGGTCTGCAGGACCTCGAATCGTGATGCGGATCGATATCATCACCATCTTCCCGGAGTTGTTTGCATCGGTCTTTGATTTCGGCATGATCCAGAAGGCCCGGAAATCCGGCTGCCTCGAGCTGACGTGCTGGGACCTGCGGCAGTTCACCACGGACAAGCACCGGACGGTGGACGACCGGCCGTTCGGCGGAGGCGAGGGCATGGTGCTCAAACCCGAGCCCCTGGCGGCCGCCATCCGCCAGATCTGCGCCGACCGTCCCGACCCGTGGGTGATCTACCTCACGCCGCAGGGCGTCCCCCTGCACCAGGAGCGCGTGCGCGGACTATCGGCCCGCGAGCACCTGGTGCTGATCTGCGGCCGCTACGAAGGGATCGACCAGCGCGTGATCGAGCAGTTCGTGCACGAGGAGATCTCGGTGGGCGACTTCGTGCTCAGCGGCGGCGAGATCCCCGCCATGATCCTGGTGGACGCGGTGACCCGGCTGCTCCCCGGCGTGGTGGGCCATCCGGACTCCACGCGGAACGAGTCGTTCGAGGAGGGGCGCCTGGACTGCCCCGTGTATACGCGGCCCGAGGTGTTCGAGGGCCGACGGGTCCCGGAAGCGCTCATGTCCGGCAACCACGCGCTGATCCGGCGGTGGCGCGATCACCAGCGCCGGGAGCGGACGCGGCAGCGGCGTCCGGACCTGTTGAACAGGAAAAATATAACCAACGAGGTGAACGATAATGAATAAACTCGACGTCATCGAGAAAGAGTATCTGAAAACCGACATGCCGGCCATCCGCATCGGTGACACGGTGCGGGTGCATGTGAAGATCGTCGAAGGCGACAAGGTCCGCATCCAGCTGTTCGAAGGCGTGGTGATCGCCCGCAAGCACGGCGGAGTCCGTGAGACCATGACGGTGCGCAAGACCTCCTTCGGCTACGGCGTGGAGCGGGTGTTCCCGCTGCATTCGCCCGTGGTGGACAAGATCGAAGTGGTCCGTTCCGGCAAGGTCCGCCGGGCCAAGCTTTATTTCCTGCGCAAACTCAGCGGCAAAGCCGCCCGGCTCCGCGAGGACCGGTAGCCGGCTTCCGCAGGTTATCCGGCGATTCAACCCGGCCCGGCCGGGTTTTTTTTTGCTCTTGTTTTCAATGATATTGCTATAATGTATTCGTAATGGTTGAAAGGGTGCAACGGGCGCTATTTGATAAGAACTGGCGTTTTCCCGTAGAGAAGGAATTCGACTGGAGTCGAACCCGGCTCATCGCAGGGGTGGATGAAGTGGGACGGGGCGCTCTGGCGGGCCCGGTCACGGCCGCAGCGGTGATTCTCAACCCGGAAAACTGCGTCGAGGGGATCACCGATTCCAAACAGCTGTCCGCGCGACAGCGGGAGCGGCTGGCCGCCGAAATCGAACGGCGGGCGCTGGCCTGGAGTGTCGCGTCTCTGTCCAACGAGGAAATCGACCGGATCCACATCGTCGAGGCCACGCGGCGATGCATGATCCGGGCGATTCAATCCCTTCCCCTGCAGGCGGAACTTGTTCTGGTGGATGCACTTGTCCTGACCGGACTTGACATCCCCTCACGAAGTCTGATAAAAGGAGATGCCTTATCCGTTAACATCGGTGCTGCTTCCATCATCGCCAAAGTGCACCGGGACCGGTGGATGGACGCTGCGGCGAGAGAATTTCCCCAGTACGGCTTTGATCGGCACAAGGGGTATGGAACGGCTCGGCATCGGGACAGCATCCGGCGATTCGGGGAATGCCCCCTGCACCGGAAATCATTTCGGCTGCTGGACGAGGCTTAGGCACAGATGGCCGCCTTCAACAAAGAGAAACTCCTGAAGAACGCGCAGAAGCTCGTTGCCCAGGGCAAGCTGGAAAACGCGATCAAGGAGTACGAGAAGATCCTGGAGCAGGAACCGAACGATCTCGGCCTGCTCAACACCATCGGGGATCTCAACCTGAGCCTGCAGCGGCCCGCCAACGCGACCAACTTCTTCAAGCGGGTCGCCCAGAAGTACATCGACGACGGTTTCTACAGCCGGGCCATCGCGGTCTACCGCAAGATCGTGATGGCCGACAACCGGAACATGGAGAACCTCGAGGTCCTGGCCGACCTGTTCATCAAGGAAGGCATGGTCTCGGAGGCCAAGAAGCACTACGCGGAAATCGCCCGGGCCTACCTGGTGAGCAACAATTTCCCCCGCGCTTACAAAACATACAAGAAGCTGGCCGACCTGACCCAGGACGATCCCAACATCCACCTGAAGCTGGCCGAGCTGAGTCTCAAGCTGGAAATGCTGGACAACGCCCGCGAATCGTACCTGAACGCGGCCGTCATCAGCAGCCGCCGGGGCAATCCCCAGCAGGCCATGAACAGCATCAAGATGGCCCTGGAGATCGATTCCTACCACATGGGCTCGCTCAAGACGTTGTTCAAAATCTCGCTGGAGCTGCAGGATTTCGGGCTGCTGACGGACAAGCTGGAGGTCGCCCAGAAGCGCACCCCCGACAACCGCGAGCTGATGGAGATGCTGGGGCAATGCTACATGTTCCAGGGGGAATTGCAGAAGGCGTTCGAGGTCTTCTCGGCGATCTTCGACCTGGACCAGTCCAAATATTTTCTCCTGTACGATCTGGCCGAGTCCGCGCTGAAACTGACGCATTATGAGCTAGCCGGCGCCGCCATCAGCAAGGTCGCCGACATCATGCTCAACCGCAAGGAAAACCTGAAGCTGCTCGAAACGCTCGAGGCGATCATCGGCCAGGATCCGATCAACATCGTCGCCCTGCAAAAACTGGCCGAGGTCTACCAGACCCTGTCGGACAGCTTCAAGTACTTCAGCACGCTGGAAAAGCTGGTCGAGGCGCTCATGCGGCGCAAGCAGTACCCCGACGCGCTGCAGGTTCTCGAAAAGGCGCTGAATCTGGAGCCGAACAGCGATAAACTCCGCAACTTCCACCGCGAGGCGTTCGCCAAGGTCTACCCGAACGAGACGTACACCCCCTATGGCGGATCGGGCGAGGAAGAGGAGGAGAGCGCCGCCCTGTTCGAGTTCGACACGTCGGAGTTGAGCCGGGGCACCACCACTCCGGGGCAAGGCGACGTGGGCCTGGAGATCGAGCTGCTGCTCAGCTACGGGCTCAAGGACAAGGCCAAGCTCAAGCTGCAGGAAAAAATCAAGGAAGACCCGAACGACACGGCTCTGCGCGAAAAGTTGAAGAACCTCTACAAGGAGGAAGGCAGCCTCAAGCAGGCCGCGGACCTGTGCTTCGAACTCGTCAACCTGCTGACCCTGCGCGGTGAGCACGACCGGGCAGCCGCCTTCCTGGAAGAGGGGCGCGGCCTCGATCCGACCCGCGGAGACATCTCCATCCCCACCGGCGTGCTGGATAAAGGGATATCCTTCCCCGAAGAGATGGACACGTCGTCCACCGGCTTCGAGCTCCTGGAAGTGGAAGATTCGATCGACCTCACGAACGACCTGTCCGAGATCCTGGTCGGCCCGCGTGAAACGGCGCCGGCAAAACCCGCCGACCGCCCCACCGCCAAACCGAAGGCGCCCGAGGAACCGCCCGCGAAGAAAAGCGCCGCGCCGGCGACCCCGGCGCCGCCGGCAGCGGAGCCCGCCCCCCCGCCGGTTCAGAAGAAGCCCGCCAAGTCGCCGACCAGCGAGTTCTTCACGCCGCTGCCGGAAATCGACTCCGATATCAACCTCCGCCTCGAAGAGACGCTCAAGTCCATCGAGGATCTCGATTTTCTGACCAAACTCGGCATCGGCGGGCTGGAACTGCCCGGCACCCCGGCCCACAGCGTATCGCTGGAGCCCGAGCCGACCGCGGCCGAGGCGTCGATCGACAATCTGAATTCGCTCAAGGACATGCCGACCCTCTCCGAGGCGCCGGCCGCCACACCGCCGCCGGCCGCTCCGGCACCGGCCGATAACCGCGAGGTGATGAACGCCCTCCAGGAAATCGACTTCTACATCAAGCTGGGATTCAACGACAACGCGCGCGAGGAACTGCTCCAGCTCCAGAAGCGCTTCCCGGACAGCACCGAGATCCAGGAGCGGCTGAGTCAGCTGGCGGTGCCCGAACCCGTAGAGGAAACTCCCGAACCCGAATCCATCGAGGAAGAGGTCGCGTTCAAGCCGCGCATCGAGATCCAGGAAATCCCGCGCCCCGACACCACCCGTGCCGCCGCGCCCGCGGAAGAGTCGACGGCTGTCGAGGAGGTCACTCCGGAAGAGGTCGATATCGATCTCTTCAGCATGATCTCCGCCGATTCGATGAAGGAGGACACGGAGCGCCCCAGCAGCAGCTACCAGGTCCGCAAGATGAGCCCCAACATGGAAGGCGCGGGCGCGCCGGCCGCCGACGCGGCGCCGGCCAACCCCTTCTCCGACCTGCAGACGGATGATATCCTCGGCAATTCCTTCCTCTTCGGCGAGGAGAAAACATCGCTGCACCAGAAGCCGGACGGGCTCTTCGTTCCCCCCGAGCAGGATGCGGTCGTGGAGGACAAGAACGTGCCGGGGAAGGCGCTGTCGTCGATGCACAACATCTTCTCCGACATCGTCGAGGAGGCCAACAAGGTCTTTGTCGGCGACGAAGTGGAAGAGGGCGACTTCGAAACCCACTACAACCTGGGCTGCGCCTACAAGGAGATGGGGCTCCTGGACGACTCGATCGCCGCCTTCCAGAAAGCGTACAACTGCGTGAAAGATCAGCAGTCCACGCCCAACTTCATCAAGGCCTGCAGCATGCTCAGCGTGTGCTTCTTCGAGAAGGGCCTCTACAAGTCCGCCCTGAAATGGTGCGAGCGGGGCGTCCAGAGCAAGGGGCACGAGGACCACGAGTACCAGGCGCTCAAGTTCGACATGGCGCGCGCCTACGAGATGATGGAGGATTACCAGAAGGCCCTGGACGTCTACTCCGAGATTTACGCCGAGGACATCAACTACCGGGATGTGGCGGACAAGATCAAGGCGCTCCGCATCAAGATCAAGTGACCCTCCACCTCATGCCGCGCTCACCCAGCTTCCTGTACAAGTATTTTTTTGTGGTGTACATGATCTACTGTTTTTACGTCGGCGCGCTGCTGACCGTCATGCCCTGGATATCCTGGATCTGGGAGAACAACTACCTGCTCTACCACTTTCCGGCCGCCCGCCCCTACCTGCTCAATCCGTTCCTCCGCGGCGCCGTCTCCGGCCTGGGTATTCTGAACATCCTCATCGGCATCGAGGAAATCGTGCGGTACCGTCGCTGGAAGCACACGCCGCCGGCGGAATGACGCGCGGCGCGTCCGCGCGCTCCCCGGTCGAACCCCCGCCGGACTATTCTTTCTGAAACGGAGCGAACCGTCATGACTATAACTGATCGGATTCAACACGGCGACATACCAGACGCGTTGCGGGCAGTCGCCGCCGCCGAGTCTCGGGATCTCGAGTTCATCCTGGCCGGCCTGCGGTCGGGGCGAATCGTGATCCCTCAGAACGCCGCCAAGACGCTGCGCCGGCCCGCCGGCATCGGCGAGGGGCTCCGGACCAAGGTCAACGCCAACCTCGGCACATCCCCGGAGCACGAGAACATCGACGAGGAGCTGGCCAAGCTGCGGGTGGCCGTCCGGTATGGTGCCGACGCCGTCATGGACCTGAGCACCGGCCGCCAGATCCGCCTTACGCGGCAGCGGATCATCACCGCCTCCGACGTCATGGTGGGCACCGTGCCCATCTACGAGGCGGCGGTCCGGGCCCGCGACGCGCACCAGACCTTCATCAAGATGACCGCGGATGATCTTTTCGGTGTGATCGAGGACCACGGCTGCGACGGCGTGGACTTCATCACCGTCCACTGCGGCGCCACCCGCGCGGTGGTGGAGCTGCTGCGCCAGCAGGGCCGGGTCATGGACATCGTCAGTCGCGGCGGCTCGCTCCTGGTGGAGTGGATGATCTGCAATGACTGCGAAAACCCGCTCTACGAGCACTTCGACCGGTTGCTCGAGATCTGCCGCCGCCATGACATGACCCTGTCGCTCGGAGACGGCCTGCGGCCGGGCTGCCTGGCCGACGCCACCGACCGCGCCCAGATCGGCGAGATGCTGGTGCTCGGCGAGCTGACGCGCCGGGCCCGCACCGCCGGCGTGCAGGTGATGATCGAGGGGCCGGGCCACGTGCCCCTCCAGATGATCCCCGAGAACATGCGCCTGGAGAAATCGCTCTGCGAAGGCGCGCCGTTCTATGTGCTCGGCCCGCTGGTCACCGACATCGCCCCCGGCTACGACCACATCACCGGGGCCATCGGCGGGGCCGTGGCCGGAATGCACGGTGCGGATTTTCTCTGCTACGTGACGCCGGCGGAGCATCTGCGACTGCCCACCGAGGAGGACGTCCGCCTGGGCGTGATCGCCTCCAAGATCGCCGCCCACGCCGCGGACATCGCCAAGGGCCTGCCCGGCGCCATGGATCCGGACCGGGCCATGAGCGTGGCCCGCAAAAACCTGGACTGGGACGGTCAGTTCCGCCACGCCCTCGATCCGGAGCTGGCCGAACGCATGCGGCGGGAGCGTCCCCCGAAGGGGCAAAGCGAGGTCTGCACCATGTGCGGCGAATTCTGCGCCGTCAAGACCAGCCAGGAGGCGATGGCGCTCCTCCGCGCGAAGAAGCAGTGATCCTGCGAACCGGTCATTCCCCGCGGGTCGGATAGAGCTCCAGCACGTACAGCGAACTGCCCGCGGCTTTGTCCCGGACGACGATCCGGTACGGATCGCCGGCCGATCCGTCTCCCGCCAGCACCGCCTCTCCGCGCCCCTGGACCTGCTGCAGCCGGTAGGCGCCACCCGGATCCAGCCCCGTGGCATCCCGGAACATGTACTTGAGATCGCGGACGCCGGCGCCCCCCTCGGGCCGGGCGCGGAGCATCGCGCCGACTATTTCCAGCCGCGCCTCGTCGTCCACCTCGGCGTACACCGACAGGACCGGCGCCTCCCCCCGCTCCCGTTTCCCCTGGTAGGCGGAGAACCGGAAGCGTCCGGCGCCGCCGGTCGCCAGATCGTCCACCCGCACCACCAGGGTGAACGCGTTCCAGCGGTCCCCCTGCCGGATGACTTCCAGTTTGCCCCGGCCCGTTTCCCGCACGACGATTACCGGAAACACCCAAGGGTCCAACGGGTGATACGATCGAAAGCGCATGGCCTGGATGTCGCGGTCCCGCTCGTGCTCCACCAGGCAGCGGTCGCCGCGAAACTTGAGCAGATCCCGGCCGTCCACCAAGCCCTCCCACGTGAACAGGAGCCGGGCACCCGCCGGCGGGCCGCCCGGCTCAACGGTGCTGGCGGCGGGCGCGGCGGCCGGCGGGCCGCAGGCAGCCAGGAGCGCGGCGGCCAGCGCCAGCAGCGTGGCGGCGGCCGATGACGGAATCGTTCGGGAACGTGTCATGTGGCGAGGGCTCCCGCCGGCGACGCCGGGCTCAACCCTCGAGGCGCCGGATCATGGCGTAGTAGAGGCGGATTTCTCGGCCGTGCGGCGGCTTCAGGATGATCTGGCGGCCGTTGGGCGTATCCGTCAGCCCGGCGAATTCGCCCGTCAACCGGCGGCCGTCCACGTGGACGGCTTCGAGGAACCGGCCGCCCCGGCTCTGGAACTCCCGCACGGCATCCTCGATCACCCGGAGATCCCGCATGCGCCTCCGCCTCCCGGAATTTCGACCCCATGATACCGGAACGCGCGCGTCAATGCAATGTCCGGCCCGGCCCGACTGACCACGTGCTATAATGCCGCCCTTTATGAACCGAACGGCCTGCATCCTCATTCTGCTGCTGGCGGCCGCGCGGGCGGCCGGGTGCGCGGAACCGGACTCCGCGGAAGCCCCGCCCGCGCCGGCGATCCGGGACACGGTGGTGGTCTCGGCGTCGCTGGCGCCGGCGGAACTGGATCAGGCCACGCGCGACGTGACGGTCATCCCGGGCGAGGCGCTGCGCCGGCTGCCCGTCCGGCGAGTGACCGACGTGCTGGCTCTGGCGGCGACGGTGGATTTCCGTCCGGCGGTGGCCGGCGGATTGTTCGGCGACATCCACATCCGCGGTTCCAACGCCGCGGGCGTGGTCGTGTGCGTCGACGGCATGCGCTGGAACGACCCGCAGACGGCCCACTTCAACATGGAGCTCCCGGTGCCGCCGGAGCTGATCGAGCGGGTGGAGATCCAGACCGGCTCGAACTCGGTCTTTTTCGGCGCCGACGCGGTGGGCGGAGTGGTGAACATCATCACGCGACGGACCGGGCCGGAGCGCGTCCGCCTGGAGGCCTCCGGCGGGTCCTTCGGCAGCGCGGGCGCATCGGCGGCCGGCACCGTGCGCCTGGGGAGCGGCGTGGCGCAAATCTACGGCGGAGTGAGCCGCAGCGACGGGTTCATGGTCAACCGGGACTACCGCCTCGGCCAGGTGTGGGCCAGCTTCACCCAGCCGCACCGGCTGGGCGAGTCGGCGCTGGCCTACGGCCACCTCGACAACGCCTTCGGCGCCCAGGGATTTTACGGTCCCTACCCGTCCTGGGAGCACACCCGGAGCCACGGCCTGCTCTGGAGCAATGCGCTGACGGGCGGGCTGTTCCGGGCCGCGCCCACCCGCGTGGACCTGTGGTGGCGGCTGCACCAGGACGACTACATCCTGGTGCGGGACCATCCCGAACTCTACCGGAACCGCCACGACAACCGAACCCTGCAGCTGCAGGTGCACAGCGTGGCCGCCGACACGCCGCGCTTCCGCCTCACCGCCGGCCTGGAATTGCGTCACGCCGCCCTGACGAGCAACCGCCTGGGTGACCACGGCACCGACCAGGCCGCCGGCATGCTGGAGGCGCAGTGGCGCCCCGCCCCGCAGTACCTTGTGCAGGGGACGCTCCGGGCGGATCATTTCACCGGTTACGGAACGGTCTGGACGCCGGGGCTGGGGGTGGCCTGGCTCCCCGACGGGAACTGGAAGCTGCGGGCCTTCGTCGGCAAGGCCTTCCGCACGCCGTCCTTCACGGAGTTGTACTACTGGAGCCCGGCCAACCAGGGGAACCCGGATCTGGCGCCGGAGCGGGCGGTCACCCTGGAGGGGGGCGCAGACTGGTACGGCGCCTCCGGGGCGTGCGTGTCGGCGACGGCCTTCGTCCGCCGGGACGATGAGATGATCGACTGGATCCGCACCGCGCCCGCCGACCCGTGGCGGGCCGCCAACGTCGGCCGGGCCACCGTCGCCGGCGGCGCCATCCAGGCCGCGGCGCCGCTGGGCGAGCGGCTCCGCGTCCAGGCGGGATATGCTTACAACGAGCTGGCGCCCGTGGCGGCGGTGGACTACGAGTCGAAATACGCGCTGGACTATTGCCGGCACCATGTCTCGGTTCAATTCGCCGGGTCGTGGGGCCCGGCCGTCACCTGGAGCATCTCGGTGCACCACAAGGTCCGGGCCGGTGTCGACGACCGCTACACGCTGCTGGCGGCGCAGGCGGCGCGGCGCTGGCATCTGTTCGAGCTGTACGTCCGGGCGGAAAACCTGCTGGGGGAAGACTACCAGGAAATGCAGGGAGTGCCCATGCCCGGCCGGGCCGTCTATGCCGGGCTGCGGATGGAGCTGCCGCTGCCCACCCATTGAGGGCGATCCGGCGTCGCCGGCGTTTCCACTTGGCCGGCGCCTTCCAATGCGGATATAATACCTCGAGTCGACACAAGGTACTGTGATTCTGATTCTGGCGCGCCGACCGGTAGCCCGCCGTGTCCGCCGCGCAAGCGAAGGTGTTCACATGCGAATGGATACCGCGTACCAGGCCAGCCAGCTGCTGGCTGTGATCGGCCAGGCTGCCGGCGTCCTGGCCGCCGGCGTGACCGCCGTGATCCTCACCCGCCGGCGGCGCCGCCCATGGGCCGCCTGGCTGCTGGTCGTCGGCTGGTGCGGCTGGCTGCTGCGCGACCTCGCCCAGCTGGCCGTGGTCCAGATGCTGTCGTTCGGGCTGTTCGCGGCCTGGTCCGGCCTGGCCATCGATGTGATCGGGATCCTGGCCGGCGGACTGATTGCGCTGGCGATCGCCCTCCTGACCCGGCCGCTCCGGCCGCACCGACAGTCCGAGGTGAGCCATGGCTGATCCGGACGCCCTGGTTCGCAACCTGTATCTGGCGGATGCCGGCCTCTGGGTGCTCCTGTATCTGCTGCTGGCCTGGTTGGCCTATGTGCGGATGCGGCACGCGCGGAGCGGCCCGGTGCTCGGCCTGGGCTTCTTCCTGCTGGCGCTGCGCATCATCATCCAGACCGTCCTCAACCGGCTCGTCCTGCCCGCCGCCACCCCGTCCGCCCCGCTGCTGGCGGCCTTGGAGCTGACATTCGGAATCGCCGGCTTCCTGCTGGGGCTGTGGATCGCTTACGGGGTGCTGCTCATCCCCCGCGGACTGGACGATCCCGCCGACCTGCGCGGATGAATAGAATCATTCCATCATGGAGAACCGAATGAACAGATTGTGCCTGAGGATTTCACGCCCGGGACCGCTGCCCCCCAGCCTCGCGGCGCTGCTGCTCGTCGTCACGGCGTCGGCGTTCGCCAACGCTGCGCCGGCGACACGGACCGGAGAACAGATCTATCTCGCCGCCTGCTCCCATTGCCACGGGGTGGACGGCCGCGGAGTCCCGGCGGAACAGCTGGCCCTGCCTGTTCCCCTGCCCGATTTCACCGATTGCCAGTTCGCCCCTCGTGAGCCCGACTCGGATTGGGCCGCGGTGATGCACGAAGGCGGTCCCGCGCGAGCGTTCCATCGCACCATGCCGGCGTTCGGTGATGCGCTGTCCGGCGAGGAACTCCAGTTGGCGCTCAACCACGTCCGCACGTTCTGCCCGGAGGCGGCCTGGCCGCGCGGCGAGCTGAACTTCCCCAAGGGGCTGATCACCGAGAAGGCCTTCCCCGAGGATGAGCTCCTGCTGGTGTCATCGGTCGCCTTGGAAGGGGACGGCGCCGTCACCAACAAGCTGGTCTACGAGAAACGGCTGGGCGCCCGGAACCAGATCGAGCTGGTGGTCCCGTTTGCCGCCCATGCCCGGGCGGAAGGGAGCTGGCAAGGCGGTCTCGGAGACATGGCCTTCGCTTTCAAGCGGGTGCTGGCCGCCAACTGGCGCACGGGGACCATCGTCAGCCTCACGGGCGAGCTGGTGTTCCCCACCGGCAGCGAGGCCAGGGGTTTCGGCAGCGGCTGCTTCACCGTGGAGCCGTTCGTCACCTTCGGTCAGGCGCTGCCGGCGGACAGTTTCGTGCAGTTCCAGGGGGGCTTTGGAATCCCCATCGACGACGAGGCGGACAACGAAGCCTTCTGGCGGACCGCCCTGGGCAAGACCTTCACCCAGGGGATCAGCGGCCGGAGCTGGACCCCGATGGTTGAGTTCCTCGGTTCCCGGGAGCTGGCGGAGGGCAAAGCCACCGACTGGGATGTCGTCCCCCAGCTGCAGGTTTCACTGAGCCAGCGCCAGCATATCCTCTTCAACGTGGGGGTGCGCCTGCCCGTCACCGACACCGGGCCGCGCCGGACCCAACTGGTCATGTACCTGTTGTGGGACTGGTTCGACGGCGGATTCCTGCAGGGTTGGTGAGGGAGGCAGTCATGAGAAACACCACCGCATTGTTGATTCTGCTGGCGGCGCTCACCAGCGCCGGCGCCCCGCTCCAAGCCGGCGGTCTGTCCGGCACCGCTCCGGCCGGTCCCGCACCGGTCTTCGGCACCGCCGACGTCTGCTTCGCCTGCCACACGGGCGTCATCACCCCGTCCGGCCGGGACCTGTCGTTCGGCAATCAGTGGCGGACGACCATGATGGCAAACTCCGCGCGCGATCCGTACTGGATGGCCGGCGTGCGCCGGGAGATCACCGACCACCCGTCCCACCAGGCCGCCATCGAAGACGAGTGCAGCGCCTGCCACATGCCCATGGCCCGGTACCTGGCCAAAACCGCCGGCGGGCAGGGCGCCGTGTTCGCCAACCTGCCGGTGGGCCAGGCGGCGGCCGCGCACGCCCCGCTGGCTGCCGACGGCGTATCGTGCACCCTCTGCCATCAGATGTCGGCCGCGGGCCTGGGGCAGCGGTCCACCTTCACCGCCGGGTTCGGCATCGACGCGCCCGCAACGGGCGCGGCTCCTCTGATCCACGGTCCGTTCGACGTGGACGCGGGCCGGCGGCGGATCATGCACTCGTCATCGGGATACACGCCGGCCAAGGCTGCCCACCTGAGCGAGGCGGGAGTCTGCGCGAGTTGCCACACGCTCTTCACCGCCTCCCTGGGCCCGAACGGCGAGGTGGTGGGCGAGCTGCCGGAACAGGTCCCTTACCTGGAGTGGGAGCACAGCGCCTACGCCGGCGTCCAAAGCTGCCAGGCCTGCCACATGCCCGCCGAGGCGGAGCCGGTGGCGGTGACTCCCGTGCTCGGCGATCCGCGGCCCGCGGTCTCGGCCCATACCTTTCTCGGTGGGAACACCCTGATGATGCGCATCTTCAACCGGTATCGCGGCGAGTTGGGCGTCGCCGCCCTTCCCGAGGAACTGGATGCGGCCGCCCGGCGCACCGAGGCGCACCTGGCCGCCGAATCCGCCACGATCGCCGTGACTGCCACCCGGGCGGACAACGGCTGCCTGGTGGCCGACGTCGAAGTGGTCAACCGGGCCGGGCACAAGCTGCCCACCGCCTACCCGTCCCGCCGCGCCTGGCTCCACGTCGCCGTCCGCGATCGCAGCGGGGCGGTTGTGTTCGAATCCGGCGCTGTCTCGCCGGACGGCCGCATCGCCGGCAACGACAACGACGCCGACGCCGCCCGTTTCGAGCCGCACTACGACGAGATCACCGCCGGCGACCAGGTCCAGGTGTACGAGCCGATTCTGGGCGACCCCGCAGGCGCGGTCACCACCGGTCTGCTCACCGCCGTCTCGTACCTGAAGGACAACCGGCTGCTGCCGCGGGGTTTCGACAAGCGGACCGCGCCGAAGGATGTGGCGGTGCACGGATCGGCGTCCGCCGACGACGACTTCGCCGGCGGCGGCGACCGGATCCGCTATGCGATGGACATGTCCGGCGCGACCGGCCCGTTCACCGTCAGCGTCCGGCTCTATTACCAGTCCATCGGCTACCGCTGGGCGAAAAATCTGGCCGGCCGGACCGACGCGGAAAGCGTCCGGTTCACCCGCTACTACGACGCCATGGCCGCGGGGTCGGCGGTGGTATTGGCCGAGGGTTACGCAAAAGTGGAGTGAATCCCGATCCAGAGATCACCCGACCTCCCCGGCGAGCGCCGGGGGCGGGCTGGGCCCGTTCGATACCGAAGGCCGCAGGCGATGCATGCGGCCTATTTTCATGTCCGGGAGCAGCGGGTGGAATTTTGACCGTGTAACCGGCCGTGGCTGTGTTGCTATTCGGGTGCAGTGATGCTCAGTGGGGACCCCACGGACCGCCCCGCCGCGGCGGGTCGTTCCGGTACACCTTGAACTTGCGGCGGTACCACCAGCCCCGCAGCCGGAGCCAGCGATATTTCAGGTCCGGCAGCAGGGTCCGGTACCTGAGCAGGAGGTAGCCGAAGGCCATTCCCCCGAGATGCGCCACGTGGGCGATGCCGTCTTTCACCCCCGAAAGCGAGAACATCAGCTCCAGGACGATGGTCGCCACCACCAGGTACTTCGCCTTCACCGGAATGACGAAGAACACGAGCAGGTACCGGTTGGGGAAGTACATGGCGTACGCCAGCAGGATCGCGTACATGGCGCCCGACGCCCCCACGATGGCGGCGGCGGAAAACGGGCTGACCGCCAGGCTGCACAGGCCGGCGCCCACGCCGGTGATCAGGTAGAACGCCACGAACCGGCGCCGCCCGAGGATGCCCTCGATCTCCGGACCGAACATCCACAGGATGAGCATGTTGAACACGATGTGCAGGAGCTGGGGACCGTGCAGGAACATGTAGGTGACCAGGCGCCAGACCTGCCCGCCCAGCGTCACCGTCACCGGGATCAGGCTCATCCAGAGATCGAGCCAGTAGAAATGCAGGGAGCGGTCGAATGTCTGCCCCAGGTAGACCGCGATGTTGAGGATGAGGAGCGTCTTGACCACGGGGGTCAGGGGCGGTCCGATGGAGACGCGGGTCTGGTAGGTGTGGCTCATGGGCTTTCACTATACCCAAACGGTCCGCGGCGAGACAAGTGAAATCACCGGCGCAAACGCGCAAGTCCATCTTTTATATTGAAAAACCACCGGTGCTCTTTTACAATCCAACCATCATCTACCCGCAACAGGATCAGGAGGCAATCGTATGAGCGAATCCTTGGAAGCCCTGGGCATGATCGAAACCCGAGGTTTCACCGCCATGGTGGAATCCGCCGACGCCATGGTCAAGGCGGCCAAAGTGGTGCTGGTCGGTTATGAAAAGACCGGCGGCGGCCTCAACACGGCCATCGTGCGCGGCGACGTCGCCGCGGTGAAAGCCGCCACGGATGCCGGTGCGGCGGCCGCCCGCAAGGTGGGCGAGCTGATTGCCGTCCATGTGATCCCGCGGCCGCATCCGAACCTGGACGATGTGCTGCCCATCATCCCCAGGGACCGGGCCAAGGGCAAGGCATAACACGATCCGGGGGGTGCGCCGCATCCCCCGGGCTTTCTCTCCCGGACAGACGCGATGATCATCGGTCGAGTGTGCGGCACGGTCGTAGCCACCCGCAAGGATCCCCGGCTCGAGGGGAAGAAGCTCCTCATTGTCGAGCGGCTGAACCCGGCCGACGGGACGCCGGGCGGGTACATCATCGCCGTCGACACCGTGGGCGCCGGAGCCGGCGAACGCGTCCTGTGCGTCAGCGGCTCCTCGGCCCGTCTCTCCCACGGCATGAAGGACCACCCGGTCGACACCGCCATCATCGCCATCATCGACTCCATCTGCCTGGACCGATAGGGCTCGCATGCCCGCCGCCCGTCCGCCGGTTCTCGATTTTCCCACACTGCAGCGTCGCATCGAGGAAGCCGGCGTCGTCGGCATGGGCGGCGGCGGCTTCCCCACCCACCGCAAGCTGCGGCCGAGCCTGCACACCGTGATCATCAACGGCGCCGAGTGCGAGCCGCTGCTGGCCACCGACCGCCACCTGCTGGCCAACCACCTGGCCGAGATCGTGGCCGGCGCCGGCGCGGTGGCCCGCACCGGCGGCGCCGCCGAGGTGGCTCTCGCGGTCAAAGCCAAGCACGCCGACCTGGCCCGGCGCCTGGCGCCGACCGCGGACGGCGTGCCGCTCCGCCTGGCGGCATTGCCGGACATCTACCCCTCCGGCGACGAATTTTTCATCATCCGGGACGTCGCCGGCCGGGTGCTGCCCCAGCGCACCATCCCGGCGGACGCCGGCTTTTTCGTGGGCAACGCCGCCACGTTCAAGGCGATCCACGACGCGCTGCGCGGCGTCCCGCTGACCCGGCGCTACGTCACCGTCTGCGGCGCGGTGGCCCGCCCCGTCACCGTCGAGGCGGCCATCGGCACACCGTTCCGCGAGCTGGCCGCCGCCGCGGGCGGCGCCACGGCGCCCGACGTCCGCTACCTGGAGGGGGGCGTGCTCATGGGCGCGCTGACCAGCCTGGACGCGCCGGTGACCAAGACCACGGCGGCCCTGATCGCGCTGCCCGCCGACCACCCGGCGATCCTGGAGCGCACCCGGCCGCTGCACTATTCGGTCAAGATCGCCGAGCACATCTGCTGCCAGTGCCGCAAGTGCACCGAGCTGTGCTCCCGCTATCTCATCGGCCACGACATCGAGCCGCACAAGCTGATGCGCCTCATCGGCTCGGCCCGGGACTACCGCGATCTCCACTCCGACACGGTCTTCCACTGCTCGGGGTGCGGCCTCTGCTCCCTGGTCGCCTGCCCGTTCGACCTGTCGCCGCGACGGCTCATCATGGAATCGCGCCGGAGCTTCCCCCGCCCGGACGCGCCCGCCGGCGAGCCCGCCGGTCGCGCCGACGCCGGGTTGTTCACCGTTCCGACCCGCCGGCTGATCCGGCACCTGCGCCTCGACGCCTACGACCGGCCGGCCGAATTCGCCGGGCCCTTGCCGGTGCCGGCGGAGCTTTGCCTGCCGCTCCGGCAGCACGCCGGCGTGGCGGCGGAGCCGGCGGTCCGCACCGGGCAGCGGGTGGCCGCGGAGCAGGCCGTCGGCCGGGTCCCGGCCGGCGCCCTGGGCGCCCACGTGCACGCGCCCGTCGCCGGAACGGTGGTCCGCGCGGACGACGTCGTGGTCATCGCCACCGCCCCGCCCCGCGCCCGAAGATCCCGTGGAGGAGACACCGCATGATTGCCAGCGCCATCGGAGCCCTGGAGTTCAACAGCATCGCCCGCGGCATCCTCGCCACCGACGCCATGGCCAAGGCGGCCGCGGTGGAGGTGTTCGCGTCGAAGAGCATCTGTCCGGGCAAATACATGACCCTCGTCCACGGCGAGGTGTCCAGCGTCGAGGCCGCCATTGCCGCCGGCCAAGCCGCCGCGCCGGGCGCCGTCGTCGACGAGTTCATCATCCCCAACGCGCACCCGCAGGTGTTCCCCGCGCTCACCGGCACCGCCGCCATCGCCGCGCTGGCCGCGGTGGGCGTGTTGGAAAGCTACTCGGCCCTGACGGGCATTCTCGCCGGCGACGCGGCCGCCAAGGCCGCCGCCGTGGACCTCATCGAGATCCGCCTTGCCAACGGCATCGGCGGCAAGGCGGTCCTGACCCTGACCGGCTCGGTCGCCGACGTCGAGGCGGCGATCCGGGCCGGGGAGGCGGCCATCGCCCATACCGGCCTGTTCGTGGCCGCGGTGGTCATCCCGGCGCCCCACGGGGATGTCCAGAAATTCCTCGTTTGAGGCACGGCACGGGATGGCCGCCGACCGACCGAAATTCCAAGAATCGGAACCCCCCGCCCCGCCGGTGGCCGCGGCCGATTTCCCCTCGCTGATCCAGACGCTGCTGGGCCACACCGACGACATCTACGTGGTCATCGACCGCGACGGCATCTGCCGACAGGTGAGCCCGGCCGTCACCCCTGCCACGGGTTGGGTGCCCGAAGAGCTGGTAGGACGGCTGGCGTTCGATTTCATCCATCCTGACGACCAGGCCGCATGCCTGGAAGCCCACGCGGAGGTCCTGGACCGGCCCGGCGCGTCGCGAACGCTGGCGTTGCACCTGCGAACCAAGGACGATCGCTGGATCCGCTTGCTGAGCACCGGCACCAACCTCACGGCCGATCCTTTGATCCGGGGCGTCGTTCTGGTCAACCGGGTCCTCGCCACGGCCGACGACGCGCCCAAATCCGCCGGCTCAGCCGCCCCCGACGTAGCTGTAGTCTTCGAGGAGCGGAACCGGGAACTCCTGCGCGCCAACCGGATGCTCCTGCGGCAGATCGAGGAGCGCCACGACGTCGAAGCCCGCCTCCGCCGCCGCCTGGAGCTGGAGGAGGGATTGGCGCTGACGTCGCGGATCCTCATGTCCCACCCGGTCGAGGATTTCAACCGGATCCTCGAGACCTGGGGCCGCATTCTGGACGCCGAGTGTGTCGTGCTGGGCTTTGTGGACGATCGCCTCCGCATCACCGCCGTCCACGAATGGATGCCGCCGGGAAGTCCACCGGGTCGGATGTTCCCGCCGGATCACGATCTCACGGCGTACGCCTGGGCCATGGAGCGGCTCTGCCGCAACGAGATCATCGTCCTGGACGGCCAGTCCATTCCGCCGCCCGTTGCGGCGGCGGAGCGGCAGTACCTGGCCGACCGCCGGATTCCGGCCTCGGTGTGGATTCCGATCCTGGCCAGCAGCGGTCAGCTGCGCGGCATTTTAGGTGTGGTCACCGCGGCGGCGGCCGCCAGCTGGAAGCCCGAAGATGTGCAGTTCCTCCGGATCAGCAGCGAGCTGATCGGCAATTACCTGGCGGCGTCCACGGCCGAGCGCGACCTGCGGCTCAGCGAGCAGCGCCTGCACCGGATGAGCCAGGCGCTGATGGAGCTGACCCGATCGGAGGAATTTGTCGACGCCGAACCCGAACGCCTGCTGGCCCGCATGGCGGCGGACATCCGGCGGACCCTGAACGTCGCCCGAACCTGGTCGTGGCTCCCGTCCCGCGCGGACGCCACCGGCTTCCATGACCTGCTCCCGCCGGAGCACCTGCACCCCATCGCCGAACTGATCGCCGCCGGCAGCCACCCGGAACCCTTCCAGCGCGCCCGCTCCATTGCCGTGGCCGACGTGGCGACTGATCCGCGCACCCGGGCGAGCGCCCGCCGGTTTCTGGACGACGGCATCACCGCTCTGTTGTTCGCCCCCATCACCCTGGAGGGCCGTTTTCGCGGCGTGCTCGCCTGCGAGCACGACGGCGGGCCCCGCGATTGGACCCCCGACGAGGAGCACTTCATCGCCTCCATGGCCGATCTCGTGAGCCTGGCCCTCGCCCGGCAAGCCCGCATCCGGGCCCACCAGGCGCTCCTCGACAGCGAGCTGCGCGTCCGCGCCATGTTCGAGGGATCGGTCATTGGGATCGTCTTCTGCACGCTGGACGGAATCATCACCGAGGCCAATCCCGCGTTTCTGACCATGATCGGCTACTCCGCCCACGAGCTGCGGGGCATCCATTGGCGGGAGCTGACCCATCCCGACGACATCGCCCAGGAGGATGCCATCGCCGAGATCATCACGGTCGGCGAACAAAACTGGATTCCGCTCATCAAGCGCTACCGCCGCAAGGACGGCAGCTGCTTCTGGGCCAAGATGACGCTCTACGTCATCCATCAGGGAGTCAGCTCGGCCGAGTTCGGCTTCGCCATGGTCGAGGACATCACCGACCGGCGCCGTTCCGAAGAGCAGCTACTCGCCTATCAGACGCAGCTCCGCACCCTGGCCAACGAGCTGTCGCTGGCCGAGGCCCGCCTGCGGCGCAAGATCGCCTCGGACCTGCACGACCGGATCGGCCAGTCGCTGGCGCTGGCCAAGATCAAACTCGGAGAGCTGCGTCCCGCCTCCGGCACCGACGCCGGGGGGCCGTGGCCGGAGACAGCCAACCTGATCGAGGCGACCATCCGGGAGACGCGGTCGCTCATCTCCGAGATCAGCCCGCCCGTCCTCGACCTGCTGGGCCTCGAGGCCGCCACCGAGTGGCTGGTGGAGCACCTGAGCCAGCAGTCGGGCGTCGCCATCACGCTCGACTCCGACCCCAAACCCAAGCCGCTGACCATCGAAATGCGGGATCTGCTGTTCCAAGGCGTGCGCGAGCTGCTGGTGAACGCCATCAAGCACGCGGGCGCCCGCCGGATCCGGGTGTCGCTGCGACGGGAGCACGAAGAGGTGCTCGCCGTCGTCGAGGACGACGGCAAGGGGTTCGCCACCGATTCCGACCCGGCACCCACCACCGGCGGCTTCGGGCTCTTCTACCTGCGGGAACGGCTCGGTCTGGCGGGCGGCCGCCTGGAGATCGGCCACGCCAAGGGCGGCGGCGCAAGGGTGACTTTGACGCTGCCCGTCGCCCCGCCGCATCCGACACCAGGAGGGAACCATGACCCTGCGCATCCTGCTCGCGGATGACCACAAGATCCTTCGGGAGGGCCTGCGCTCCCTGCTGGAGAAGCAGTCGGACATGGCCGTCGTCGCCGAGGCCGACGACGGCCGCTCGGCCCTCGAGGCAATCCAACACCAGCCCACCGACGTGGTGATCATGGACATCGCCATGCCCGGCCTGAACGGGATCGAGGCCACCCGCCAGATCCGGACGCGTCACCCCGGGATCAAGGTGATCGCTCTGTCGATGCATTCGGACCGCCGCTTCCTCATCGGCATGCTCCAGGCCGGCGCCAACGGCTTCCTGCTGAAGGATTCCGCCGCCGAAGAGCTCATCACCGCGATCCGGGCCGTCGTGGGCGGCCACGCGTACGTCTCCCCCGCCATCGCCAACGTCCTGGTCGAGGATGTGCTGCGCCGCGCGCCGGCGGCCGGACCCGCCGCCCCGCCCCAGCCCCTCACCCCGCGCGAGCGGGAAGTGCTGCAGCTCATCGCGGAAGGCAAAAGCACGAAGGAGATCGCCGGCATCCTCCGCGTGAGCGGCAAGACCGTCGAATCATACCGGCTGAAAATCATGGCCAAGCTCGACCTGCACAGCGTCGCCGAACTGACCAAGTACGCGATCCGCGAAGGGCTCTCGCCGCTCTGACCCGCCCGCGATTACCCGATCCATCCCCGCGGCAGTGATCGGGCATCAGGGTTTTTGAAGGCCGTTATCAGGAAATCTCTGATTTACGGCTCCCGATTTGGCGGCTTACACTGGCTGCAGGATGCGGATCGGGCTCTGAATATTGGCACTCATGTTCAGGCAACCCAGGACCTGACGCATGAGCCGGACCCGACACACGGTTATTTGACAGCAACGAGTTGGGACATCTGGGTTTTTCATTTCGACGGCTTCTTCAGACCTTTTCCGGACCTGCGGGTTTCAGGGGGGCTGAAGAAGCCGGTTTTTTTTGCCTGCCTCCGGACGGGCCGCCGCTCATGGGAAAATGCTTCGCGCGGCTTCCGGTCCGGGTTACAATGCCATTGTCATGAACCGCCCGCTCGCCATTGTGGTGATCCGAATCGGTCTGGCCGGATGGCTGGGCTGCGCGCTGGTCGCCCAGGCGCCGGTCGCGCCAGCCGCTGCAGGACCGGTGCTCACCGCCACCGACCGCTATTACGACGCGGGCCGCATCCCCGCCGCCGGACCGCCGATCGTCCACACCTTCACCATCGCCAACACCGGGACCGCCCCGCTGAACATCGTCGAGGTCGAGCCCATGTGCGAGTGCGCCCGTTTCAGCCTGGGCGCCAACCGGCTGGCGCCGCAGGAATCCACGTCGCTGGAAGTCGTGCTGGACGTCCGGGATAAGCGGGGCTCTTTCTACGACGGCGTCTGGCTGGTCACCGACGACCTGCGGCAGCCGCGTGCCGCGTTCTACATCGTCGGCGATGCGTACACTCGCCTCGATGTCACACCGGACATCCTGAGTTTCAGCATGGCGCCGAAAGAGCACGTCAACGGCGCGACCGCGGAGCTGGCCGTCGAGATCAACGACGACGCCGTCCACGCGCTCCAGTCGGTGCGCGTATCCTCCCCGACCGTCACGGCTGCCTTCACGCCCGTGGACGACCGCCACTACCGCGTGTCCGTCCGGCTGCAGGTGGCGGAGGCCGAGGTGATGATGGACGAGTGGGTGGAGCTGGTGTTCACGGGGGAGGCGGAGGAGCAAGTGCGCGTGCCGGTGCGCGGCCTGGTCACGGGGCCCATCCAGCCGTCCACCCGCTACCTGGACCTGCTCGATTTCGCCCGGAGCACCCCGCCGGAGCGGGTGGTCTACCTGTGGGACAGCGTGCCGTTCACCGTCATCCGCGTCGAGACGCCGCCCTGGCTGTCGGCGGTCGCCCAACCCCTGCAGCGCACCGCGGGCGGGAAACCGGTCCACGTCCAGAAAATCACGTTCCGCCTGGATCCGGAAGCCGCACTCCCCACGCAGCCGCCGACGCACCTGGTCGTTCACACAGATCACCCCGCGGCGCCGCGGGTGATTCTGACGCTGGAGGACCGCCGCCACACGGACTGGCTGGCGCCGCCGGCAGATCCTACCGTACCGCCGCCGCCCCGCTGAGCGGCTGCGGACGCGGGCCAGCCGCGCCGCGACTCGCCCCGCGCAGCCGCGCGTCGCGGAATGTGCCTTGCGCGCCCCTGACGGGTGTGATAATTTGGCACGCTTGAGATGACCACCCAGGCGCCGACCACATGTTAAAAGTACGTCTCCTCGGCAGCGGCAGCGGCGGCAACTGCACCCTCGTTTCCTCGGGGGACTGCCACATCCTCATCGACTGCGGGCTCAACGCCCGGCGCATCAGCCATGGCCTGCGGGAGGCGGGCATCCGCCCCGACCACCTGTCCGGAATCCTGATCAGCCATGAGCACCGGGACCACATCGGCGGACTGCCGGTCTTCCTGAAATCCGCGCCGGTGCCCGTATTCCTGTCCCCCGGCACCGCCGCCGGCACCGCGCTCAACGGCACGGAGGCCCCCGCAGAGCACTTCCAGGTCGGGCAGGCATTCGGCATCGGCCCTCTCGAGGTCATCCCCTTCGCCGTCTCCCATGACGCCGTGGACCCCTGCGGCTTCATCATCCGCTGCCGGGGCGTCCAGCTGGCGCACGTCACCGATCTGGGCTGCATGACGGAGCTGGTCCGCCAGCGGATCCGGCAGTCCCATTGCCTGGTCATCGAATCCAACCACGACGAGGAGATGCTCAAGATCGGCCCCTACCCCTGGCCGCTCAAGCAGCGCGTCCTGAGCCGGGTGGGCCACCTGAGCAACCGGGACCTCGGCCGGTTCCTGGCG
>JAGOHA010000023.1:0-35210 GCA_017996395.1 Acidobacteriota bacterium
CCGTCGGCCGCGGGCGGTTCCGCGTGATCACCCCGCTGGGCGGCCGGGCGATCTGGCTGTGCCAGCGGCTGTTCCCCGGGTTGTACCTGCGGGGCCTGACCGCGGTCTACCGCAGCGGCTATCTGGAGAAGACATTTCGGGGGCGACGGCGTTCGCCATCAACTAATCAACGTCCCTGAAAAGTTGCCTGGAGGCGGTGGCAGGCACCGCCCTCCGCAGCGGGCATCTCCGAATAATCACGGCTCCCGGACCAGGCGGAGGCCCACCGTGTTGCTCTTTTCATTGGGGAGGCCACCGTCACGGTTGGCCGAACGGCAGTCTTTGCCGGTGCTCTTCCATGATCCACCTCGTCGCACACGTTTTTCGCCTTCGTCGGGTCCTTTCGGGTCGGTCGGTCCATCTCCGGCGGTGCGGTAGTAGGTGTCGACAAACCGGTCCTGGCACCACTCCTCCACGTTGCCGTGCATGTCATACAGGCCAAATGCGTTGGGCTTGAAGCTGCCCGCAGGCATCGTCTTCTGCCGGTTCGTCCCCCTGGCTGCCTTGCCGTAGGGGGTCGTTCCGTTAAAGTTGGCCAGACCTGATCCCATGTCGGCGCCAAAGTGAAACGCCGTCTCCGTCCCCGCCCGGCAGGCGCACTCCCATTCAGCCTCAGTGGGGAGGCGATAGGCGTGGCGACCCAGCTTGTCGTTGAGTTTTTGGATGAAGGCTTGGCAGTCATCCCAGGAGACGTTCTCCGCCGGCGCGTCGCGTCCTGCATTCTGGAAATGCGACGGATTATTTTCCATCACTGCCTGCCACTGGGCTTGGGTGACCTCGGTCCGGCTCAGCCAGAATCCCCCGCTGATGGCGACGCGGTGCAACGGTCCTTCGTCCCCGTTACGGCCGCTTTCACCGGCGGGAGAACCCATTCGGAATCGGCCCGCCGAAATCCAGACGAAATCCGCTCCGCTGGCCGGATCCCGCCACACCACCGCCTGTCGCACCTCGGGGTCCGCGGCATGATCGGCGATCTCCGCCAGCACCACCGGATCGGAAAGCTTGCCGATGGCCGCGATCCGACTGTCTTTATGGAGATCGTTCCGGGCGATGTCCGTCAGGACAACCGGATCGGTCAGCGCACCGACAGCGAAGACCCGGACTTCGGAATCACCGGAAGTGCGAACCAGATCGAGCAGGACGCCCGGGTCGCTGATCTTCTTTGCGGCCGTCAGCCGGGTCTGGGTATCCGGGCCGTTTTTGGCGATATCCTGCAGCACGGTCGGCTCGGCCAGGTTGCCGACGGCAATCACCCGGACGGCCGAATCTTTTGCGGTTCGGACCAGTTCGGTCAGCAGCGCGGGGTCATTCAACCGCTCCGCTGCCTTCATCCGGACGATGAGGTCTCCGCCCTGACGGGCCACGTCCAGCAGGCTGGCAGGATCCGTCAGTGCCTGCGCGGCGTTCTCGCGGAGCTTGGAGGATTGATCGTTCTTGGCTAAATCCACCAGCAGAGCCTGGTCGGTCACCCGGCTCACGACGACGGAGCGAACCTGTGAATCGCTGGAACTTTTTACCAGTTCCGCCGACAGGACGGGGTCGGTCAGTTTCTGAGCCGCTTGTAAACGGAGCGGGCCGTGAGCGGATTTCCTTGCCACATCCGCCAACATGGCCTGGTCCTGCAGGCTGCCTACCGCTTCCTGCCGCACGCCGTCATCGAGATCGCCCAGGGCGATGCCGGCCAGCATGACCGGATCGGTGACCTTCTCGGTCGCGGCTTTCCGGACAGCTGCCGACTTGTTGGTTTTCGCCATCTTTCCCAGTTTGGCGCAAGACTTTTGCTTACCGGCTTGGCATTCCGCAACCAGTTTGTCGATCCCGCGTTGCTGCTTGGCTGACAGTTGCGCGTCCACCGGCAGGCACATCCATGCACAAACCAGAACCCATCCGATCCAGATCAGATGCTGTCTGCTCATGACATGTCTCCACGGAAATCTATGCCGAAAATATATCACCCCTGGGCCTCTTTTCGCAAACCCAGATTGCAAGCGGCCGGCCATTGACTGGCCACACGGACTATGTTACAAACGGTAACGACATTCATCCGCTGAGCCTTGTCCAGAAGCGCCTTGCGTGAGTCGCGTTTCGCAGCCGTCACCAGGACGCGGCGCGGTCTTCGCCGAGGCATCCCGCTCTGGCCGGAGGATAAACGATCATGACCGACGACAACCTGACTCCGCCGCCCGATCCCGCCGAGAATCCGGCACCGGCCGGCCAACCCGCCGAGGAGGAACCCGCCGTTTACAGTCTGCACCGGGTGAACGGCGCCTGGTCGATTTCCCGGCGGGATTTTCTGACCGCCGCCACGCTGGGTGCCGCCGGCTCCACCGTCATGGCCCAGTCGTCCGGATCCGCGAAGGGACAGTCCAAACCCTCCCGGAAAGACCGCTGCACCGGGGTCCTCGCTCACGAGGGGGCGGTTCGGGCGTTAGCCCTCAGCCCGGACGGCAAAACGCTCTTTTCCGGAGGCGCCGACAAAACCATCAAATTCTGGACCCTCCCCCGTGGCGCTCTGTTCAACACCCTGCAAGCCCACAGCGAAGCGGTTTGCGCTCTGGCGGTCAGTGCCGATGGGAAGGCGCTGTTCTCCGGCGGCTGGGACCAGACCGGTAAAATCTGGCCCCTGCCAGAATGCGATCCGACTCGAACACTGGGCAACGCGGCCGTCACTGTGAATGCACTGGCGGCATTCCCCCAGGGATCGGTTGTGCTGGCCGGAATGTACGATCGATCCGTGCAGGTCTGGTCTGCCGACGGCACAGCGGGAGCCAGCTTCGCCGGCCACCCGGGTATCGTCTGGGCGGTCGCGGTTAGCCCTGACGGCCAGACGCTGTTCTCCGCCGGTGACGACAAGACGATCCGGCTCTGGTCTCTGACAGACGGGATTCCGGGGAAAGTTCTCTCCGGTCACACCGGTTTCATCAACGCGCTGGCGGTCAGTCCCGACGGCCAGACGCTTTTCTCCGCCGGCACCGACACGGATATTCGACTCTGGTCCCTACCTGATGGTGCACCGGTCAAGACCCTCACCGGCCATTCGGGTTACGTCCAAGCCCTGGCGGTGAGCCGGGACGGCAAGTTGCTTGTCTCCGCCGGCGCCGACCAGACTGTTCGGTTCTGGTCCCTGCCGGATGGCAAGCCGGTGAAAACCCTCACTGGTCACACCAGTGCCGTGAACGCCGTGACGCTGACTCCGGACGGAAAAATTCTCGCGTCGGGCGATGAAGAAGGGACGATCCGCCTCTGGACGCTGCCGCAGGGTAAATTGCGCAGTTGCCTGCTGGACATTACCGCCAATCCCAAAGAAGTCAAAGGTGTCCAGTACGAGGCTAAAGACGTTTACGGCAAGACGATCTCTTACACGCTGCCATGCGGTTCACCTATTCCGCCGGGGGCCGTGTGCATCTGCAACTGTGTCCCCGGCAGTTTCGGCTCTGACGAAGGCTTTGGTCGGAGCTTCAATGCGGCCGGGATCTGCACCTGCAACCTCATCTGCACCTGCAACAGCATCTGTACGTGCCAGTCCGTATCCCACTCATGGCATTACTGGTACCCAACCTAGCTCGACCGGTTGGGGCCTGCCGGGAAGGTGCCCGCCCGGAATTCCACTCAGGATTATGCCTGCATGCCGGATGACGAAACGTATTTCATCAAGTTCCAGAAGAGTTTCATCATCTTCCGGCCCCTGTCGCGTCTCGCCTTTTCCGGAAATCTGGCCTTGACCCGGTACTTGCGGCGGCGGTCGCGGATTCCCGTCCAGGACCGGCCGGCAGACGTTGAGAATTTTTTGGCAGCGGTGGGTTATGACTCGACGGGAATCCCGCGCCCAACGGCATGGACTCCCGCACGGCCGCACCGGCCCACCATCGCCGTACTCCTCCTGACTTCCGCCTGCAACCTGCGTTGCGTGTACTGCTATGCCGACGCCGGCGAATCGCCGGTGCGCTCGATGCCTCTCGCCCTGGCCCGCCACGCGATCGACGCCGTGCATCGCAACGCTCGCGAGGTGGGAGCCGACCGGTTCTCCCTCTCCTTTCACGGGGGTGGTGAACCCACGCTCAACTGGGATGTGCTCCGTGCGGCGGTGATCCATGCCCGGAGCAAAGACCTGCCCTGCCACATCAGTCTGGCTACCAACGGGGTGTGGACGGAATCACAGCGCGAGTTCATCCGCCGCCACATCGATGACATCAGCCTTTCCTGTGACGGTCTGCGGCCGGTACAGTCGGCGCAGCGGCCTCGACGCGACGGCGGAGACTCCTTCGATGCAGTCGCCGAGACGATCCGCCTGTTGGACCGGGCTGGTCGATCCTATGGCTTCCGGATGACGGTGACCCCGGAATGGATGAAGTGTCTGCCCGACAGTGTCGACTGGATCTGCCGGGAGACGGGCGCCCGGTCCGTTCAGGTGGAACCTACCTTCACCTCGGCTCGGGGCCGGTATGCCGAGCTGCCCCGGGCTGCCGGCCAGCGCTTCGTCAAGGCATTCCTCCAGGCTTGGGAAATTGCCGCCGCCCACCGACGCACTTTCTTCTATTCGGGGGCCCAACCCTGGACCGTCACCGCCGCCTTCTGTCAGGCGCCGGCCCGCGCCCTGGTGGTCACGCCCGAGGGACGCATTGTGACCTGTTTCGAAATCACCGACCCTCGCGACGAACTTGCGGCGCCGTTCGTAATCGGCGAAGTCCGGGATGATGGAGCGTTGGTCGTTGACGAGACGATGTTGACACAGTTTGCCGCCGACCAACAAGTCCGCCGAGACAGTTGCCACTCCTGCTTTTGCTACTGGAGCTGCGCCGGGGACTGCGCCACCCGCAGCCTGACCAAGACTGGCCGCAACTCCATCCGCTGTTGGATCAACCGAACGTTGACCCGGGAATTGCTGGCCCGCTTAATCGTTGGCGGAGACGGCTGCTGGCGGGGTCAACCGGTTGCGTCTCCTTTTCCTGGGGGAGAGGCGTCTGTCGCCACACGAGACTTCATGCCGGTGTAATATGGATAATATGAATAAACCGGATCACCACCTGCCAACTACCAACCGGCGCCGATTTCTCCGAGCACTGGCCGGCGACTTGTTGGGATTCGCGGACGAGCTGTCGGGCCGCCCGCAACTTGCCATGAACGATTTACCGGAACTCACGGACACCGCACTGGCTCGAATCGTACCTGTCATCTCGCCAGGAGTGGCGATCGTCAGCCTTTCAGACGGTGTCGGTGCCCGTTATCCGAATGGCGAGATCCGAGGGCCCCTGTTTGAATCCGGTGCAATACAACTATTCCTGTTCAATCGAATCAACGGCGAGACATCCCTGGGGCAGATGTCCCACGAACTGGCGGCTGAATTCTCGTTGAGTCCGGAAGCCAGTCTGGCCCAGACCCGAGAGCTGTTCTTCTGCCTTGTCCGACTGGGAGTTTGCGTGCCCAACAACATGGTGGAGTGATCCTTGGAGATTGATGCAAACGGACGATGAGCAAACTTCCTGATTCAGATCTGTTCGCGGTCCCGTTGCCGAAAGGGTTTTTGCTGTTCTCGCCCCGTCGCCGGCTGGCGGTGAGACTGAACCGCCAGGCGTTGATGGTTTTATTCCGGATCTTCGTCGCCGGAGATCATCCATCCGGATTGTCTCCTGAGATGGACGCGCTTGTCGCGGAACTCAGTCAACCGCAGGAACAGGTGATTCCATCCGCCAACACAGCCGTTTCCCCCCCGTTTCTCGGCCTCATCACCACCCGGGCCTGCAACCTTGCCTGTGCCTACTGCGCGTTCGGCAGCCGAACCAGCCCCGACGAACGAATGCCCCTCGCTACCGCTGTGGCCGCTGTGGACTGGATGGCCCACCAAGCCCGGCGCCTCGCGCGTGAAACATTGGATATCCATTTTTTCGGGGGTGAGCCATTTGCCGCACCGGAGGTCGTGGACACCGCCGTCCTTCGGGGCCGGATCATGGCCGAACAGTCGAGGTTGCGTCCCCATTTCGAAGCCTCCACAAACGGCTACTACACCGCAGACCAGGCCGATTTCATCGGGGCGTACTTTCACGCTGTGGTAGTCTCCATTGACGGGCCCGCCCCGGTCCACGACCGCCACCGCCCGGCAGCTCCCGGAAAAGGTAGCTTCGACCGGGTGGCCGAAACCATTCAACGCCTGGGCCGATGGGAACTGAAACTGTGTCTTCGAGTCTGTGTCAGCAAGGAGAACGTCGCCAGCCTGGAAGAAATCGTGTCTTGGTTGGGGCATACTTTTCGGCCATCCGTGATCAACCTGGAGACCCTGCAGCCCACACCCGAATCCGTCGCCGCCGGCCTGCGTCCGCCCGACCCCGCGGAGTTTGCCGTGCATGGTCACCGGGCCATCCGCCAGGCCAGGAGCCAGGGCATCAAGGCGGTTTACTCAGCGGCGGAGATGGACGGTCCCCGCTACACCTTTTGCCCGGTGGGGCGCGACACCATCATCGTATCCCCCGACGGGCAAGCTGCAAGCTGCTACCTGCCTCGGTGGGAATGGAAACAGCGCGACCTGGAGCTGGAAGTGGGGCGGGTAGACGGCGCCAACCTGAGTGTGGATTCTCGAGCGATCCGGCGGGTGCGCCGTGCGGCGGCCCACAAGCCACGCTGTCGCCGCTGCTTCTGCCGGTGGACTTGCGCCGGCGGATGTCTCGTTAACCAAACTTGGCCAGGCTGCCCCGACGCGTACGACGACTTCTGCCGCCAGACCCGGCTCCTGTCTGCGTGCGCCTTGCTCGACGCTATGGGGGATTCCGCTGAAGCCGACGGTGTTCTGACAGATGCCCGGGCAATGGCGGTCCTGGCGGAGCATCCCGACGACCGACTGGAGAATTTCCCCACGATGGCAGGTGGCCATGGTTGAACCCGCCGCCCCAGGTCGGATCATCCAGTACGAGTGCGCCTCCACGACCACCTGGGCCGTGGATGACCGCGGTGTCATCGTGGTTGACAATTCCAATGGAGCCATCCATCGAATCCATCATCCCGAGGCGGCTGTTTGGACTCTGATCCAGCGACCGTACGCTTGGGGCCGGGTGATGAGTATCCTGTCCGCCGCCACCGGCCTTGACGGGGCCGCAGCGACCAGTCTGCTTCAGCGGTGTCTGGCGGAGTGGACAGCGGCGGGGCTGATCCGGAAGACCTCCAAGAACGCTGTCGAGTCGATCGCTCATGGCTAATATTTCTTTGACCCAGCATTGTCCCCTGGCATGCGAGTATTGCTTTGCCCGTTCCCTGCCGGATGATTTCAACCTGCCGGACTTTATGTCCCGAGCTACGTTCGATTGGGCGCTGCAGCTGCTTAATTGTTCGGGGATCCGACAGGTTCGGCTGCTGGGTGGCGAACCCACGCTGCACCCGGCATTTCCAGCTTTGGTAGAGGACATCATCAAAACCGGCCTGGATCTCATGCTGTTCACCAACGGCCAAATGTCCGACTCCGTTATCGATTGTCTGGCTGAGTTGCCAACGGAACGTGTGTCCATCCTGGTCAATGCGGCCACACGCCTCTTTACCGCCGGCAGCTCGTTGGACCCTTCCGTTGACGGGCTGTTCCGACGGCTGGGTAACCGCATTGCCTTGGGGCTAAACGTCTCCTCCCCACCCGGTTTGTCAGATCACATTCTGAATCATGTTTCCCGTTACGGACTGATTCCGGCGGTGCGCCTGGGCCTGGCCCACCCCCACGCGGCGGCGGATCGGCCGTTCCTCCACCCTCGCCTCTATCGGATGATGGGCGAGCGACTGGTCGCGTTTCTGGATCGTGCCCGGCAATTGGGTATTGAAGTGAATCTGGACTGCGGCTTTGTTCCCTGCATGTTTCCGAACGGCGGCCAGGAACTGGAGCCGGAGCTGGCCCGCCAGATCGGCCGGCGCTGCAGTCCCATTCCCGACATCTTGCCGGACGGAAGCGTCATCGCCTGTTTCCCCCTGGCGAAAAAAGGGCGATTCCGTCCCGACAACGGCGACGATCTGGCCGATATCCGAAATCGTTTCACGGTCCTTGAGCAATCCTTTGAATCCCTGGGTATTTTCCCGGAGTGCGCGGCCTGCCGTGCCCGGAGCAATGGCTGTTGCAGCGGAGGTTGTCGGGCAGCGGCCATTCGTCGTCTGCGGCAGCAACCGTTCACGTTCACGATGTCGGCGCACGACACCCCATCCGATCCGTTCGTCACCCACATGACCAACCGACGCGAAACAGCCGACCCCGGCCGGCTGGCCGCTTCCGCCCGGTCCTCTCCCCCACGTTGGGTGATTCCGTACGTCGATCAGCCCCTCATATTCTGGCAGCAGCTGGCCGACGATTTCGACTCAGAGCTTCTGTCCGTATATTTCCCGCTGCCCGGAACAGCCGTCGGTTCGGGCCGACCGCGCCAACCGATGGCCCACTTGGCTGAATTCCTGGAACACCGCCTGTTTCCCTTGAACGTGTTGGTGAATCCCATCGTCCTGCCAAAACCGCTGGACAAAATCTGGCCGGACATCGCCCATGCCTTACGGGAATTTGAACGCCGACACGGTATGGTCTCAGTGACGACGGCGGACCTGCTCCTCGCCGAACGGATCCGACAAGAGTTTCCCGATTGCATCATCGCTGCCTCGGTTCTGATGGACATCGCCACTCCCTGGCAGGCCCATCTGTTGAACGGTGTCTGCGATATTTTGGTACCGTCCAGCCAGGTGATGCGCAACCTGCCGGCCTTACGGGAATTACGGAAGGCATTCAACGGGCGGATACGACTCATCGTCAACGAGGCTTGCTTACCCGGGTGCCCGTATCGCCGACAGCATTTCTTCGAAATGGGTCAAGGGGAGGTCTTACCGCACTCCCTTTGTGAACCGTTGTTGAAAGTGCACCCGTGGCTGCGGTTGACCGGAGCTTGGGTGCTGCCACAGCACCTGCACTTCTATGACGGTCTGATCGATGAATGGAAGCTGGCCGGACGAGTCACCCTTCAGGATCCGGTCCGCTACCGCCGGGTGCTGTCCGCATACCTGGCCCGCACACCCATGCAACCGCACGAAATCGGCGGTGGTCCGGCATCACCGCTCCACCCGCTGGACATCGAGGCGGATTTCTTCCAGCAGACACTGACCTGCGACCACCGCTGTCAGGCGTGTTCTGTGTGCCGTGAATACATGACCGCACGGATGAAGCACCAGCCGGAAGTCTGAGCACCCGGCCCTGCGGGCGAATGAACAGACGGTCTCTCCCAACACCCACACCGCGGCCCGCGCGCCCGCAGAGCAAGACCGTGATGCGGATTGATTCCACCGCGTGGGATTGCTACCATCGCGGTGCCGGATCCGGTGGCCACAAACGTTTCGGTCGGTTGAACAGGTATGCCTCTTTTCCGCCGCATCCATCCGCGATGGCCGGTGTTTCGGATCGGCCATCTCGAGGCCCGGGAGATCCTGTATACGCCCGGACACCTGGCGACGGTTTCCGCTCGCGCGGCCGATTTGCTGGAATCGGAATGGCTGCTGGGGCGCATGCCCGAGACGGAGGCGCCGCGTGCGGTGGCCGCTTGGCTCGTGGAACGAGCTCAGGAATCCACGGCTTTCTGGGAGCAGCGGTTTCAGGCTCCCTTTGCCCCCGAATGCCTGTCCCTCAGCCCCGGCGACAAGTGCAACCTGCGCTGCATGTATTGCTATTCCCGCGGCCGGCGGGAGGCGTCGGGCGCTGGCGCCGCCAGCCGTCAGGCTGACGCGGACGAGCGATCCTACCGGGCCGCGGCCCGCCTCGTAGCCCGTCACTGTGCACGGAAAGGTGTTCCATTCCACCTGGTCATCCAGGGCGGTGGCGAACCTGCCCAACACTGGGATACGGTATGCCGTGCCGTTGCCGCCACCCGCGAGGCCGCTGCGGCCGCCGGCGTCGCCTGGCGCGGCTACCTGGCCACCAACGGTACGCTGTCAGCGGAACAGGCCGCCTGGGCGGCGACGAACTTTGACTGTATCGGTCTATCCTGCGACGGCCCGCCTCATATCCACGATCGGCTACGCCCCTTCGCCGACGGCAGCCCCTCCTCGTTCCGGGTCATCGAGACAGCACAAACCATTCGCGCCGCTGGCGGCAACCTGGAGGCCAGGGCCACCATAATTCCCGCAACCATGGACTGCCAGACTGAAATCGCCTCCTTTCTGCGCGATGAGCTTGGTGCGACGCGCCTGCGGTTCGAACCGGTGTACAGGCCCTTCGTGGAGAGTGAACCGGTGTTCCTGCCGGACCAGGCCGAGACCTTTGCCGCCAATTTTCTAGGGGCGCAGCGCCTCATGCGGTTGTCAGGCGTGACTCTTGAATTATCGGGCGTTCGCCTGGGCGAGATCCACGGCCCCTTTTGTGACGTGCTGCGCCACACGCTCCGCCTGGTTCCCGGTGGCCTCGCCACAGCGTGTTTCCGGTGCTCCGGGGATGCCGAAGTCCAGTCACATGGCCTGGTCGTGGGGCAACTCGATCCTGAATCGGACCGTTACATTTTGGACACGAGTCGGATCGAGGTCCTGCAACGGGCCGCATCCCGGATCCCGAACTTCTGCCAACAATGCCCAAACCTTTTCCACTGCACCCGCGGCTGTCCGGACCGCTGCCCTGCCGTCGGTGAAAATCCCGCTCAGGCGGCTGCTCAGGACGAGTCTCTGGCAGCGTCCTTTCGCTGCCGCCTCTATCAGCTCCTGATCGCCTCATGGCTGCTTGATTCTGTCGACACGACGGCATTCAAGGCGGCTGACCCGGGTGACCAGCCGGCGCACCCCGCCGCCGAGGGTGCGGCCGCTGATGCACTCGGTGCCTTCCTGGTGGATGCGCCTCCGGAAGTGGATGTTTTCGCCATTCGCCGACAGTGGCAGGCCGCAAATCAGCGTTACCCGGTCTCGGGGCGCCGCATGCCGGACCCGCCGTGGCGCGAGCACAGCTACGAGTTCGACGGCCGCCGGACCTGGGAACTTCTGGTGGAGACCATTCCCGCTCTGGAGCCGATTCGCCCCATGTCCGTGTACATCCATGTTCCATTTTGCGAGGAGCGGTGCGGCTTCTGTGACTGCTACTCGTTACCGGTGCGGCACGTTCGTTCATCGCTGATGGACGCCTACGTCAGCGCCCTGCGGGAGGAGACGGCTGCATGGGCGAAAATCCCGTCCCTTTCCCGCCGACCGGTCACTACTGTCCATTGGGGCGGCGGTACGCCGAACGTTCTGACATCGGAGTCGTTTTTAACGGTGCTGCACGATCTGCGTGGCGCCTTCAACACAAGTCCCGGCACCGAATGGGCACTCGAATCCACCAGCCGCCGGCTGACCGACGGGCATCTGGCCTGGTTGTGCGAGCAGGGATTTTCGCGCCTTCACATCGGAGTTCAAACCCTGGAAGAGCCACTGCGCCGGCGGATCGGGCGGCGGGACGACACCGCCACAGTGCTGGAGCGCATCGATCGGGTGTTGCGGTCAGGTTTTATCGCCACGGTGGACATCGTCTACGGTCTGCCGGGCCAGACTGTAAGGGGTTTGCTGGACACGCTGCGCCGGCTGACGGCGTCCGGCGTGCATGGTTTTTCGCTTTACCGCTTGAACCGCAGCGTTCGGAACAGGCGTTTTTTGGCCACGCTCGGCTCCTGCCAGCCGGATGCGACGGCAGACTTCGTCCTCATGCAGGCAGCCGATCAATTCCTGCGTGCGGCTGGATTCCGCCGCAACCATTTTGATCACTATTGCCGGCCGCCGGACCGCAATCTGTACAACACCCACGCCACCCGGGGCGAGGACCTGTTGGCGCTGGGTGCGACGGCCGACGGGCTGTTCCACGATCTGGTCTATCGCCATCCCACCACCGGCAAGTACCTGACACCCGATCGACGCGGCGTGCCCGTGCTGGAAGGCGGCCTGTGCCTGTCGTCGCGGGAGCGGGCAGTGTATCCGGCGAAGGCGGCTCTCATGGCCGGCCGGGTGCCGGTGGAATATGTTCGCAGTCTGGGAGCGTCGGACCTTCTGGACCGATGGCAGGAGTGCGCCCTGATCGAAAGTGATCCGGATACCGGTGGGCTCACCCTCACCGCCGCAGGAGCATGGCTCGTCCAGAACATGATCGAAGATCTGGCCGGCCGTTCGCCGGCGTAATCCTCAGCGGCATCCCCACGGCATCACGTCAGCGAATATCTGCCGCCGGGGGATACCGAGGCACCGGAATGATCATACGCCGTCGATACCCCATGGATCGTGCATCTCCCGGCACACCCAGCTGAGGCCAGACAGCCGATGTCGCGCGCAGGGTATTTTGCGCACGCCGATGATCGGTCAGTTCATTTTGCCCATTGTGCTAGACGTATATCCCGTCCGAACTGCATGCGGCGACCACAACCTACGTCAGGGGCCTGCCGGGTTCGGCGGCGGCGCGCCAGGCCGCCAGGGCGGAGGGGAAGGGGGCGAGGGCGCGGTCGAGAATCCCCATGGTCGCGGCGATGGCCACGCCGTAGTTGGTCACCGGCACGCCGGCGGCGCGGCTGCGCAGGATCCGGCCCAGCATCTCCCGGCGGTTCTGCATACAGCCGCCGCAGTGCACCACGAGGCGGTAGCGGCCCAGGTCCGCCGGGAAATCGTGTCCCTGGACGGTGTCGAACTCGAGGGGGCCGCCCACGTGCTCGGTGAGCCAGCGCGGCAGCTTGACCCGGCCGATGTCGTCGGCGATGGGATGGTGACTGCACGCTTCGGCCACCAGCACCCGGTCGCCCGGCCGGAGGGTGGCGATGGCCGCCGCGCCGCGGGCGAGCTCGGCCAGGTCGCCCTTGAAGCGGGCGAACAGGATGGAGAACGAGGTCAGCGGCACCGCCGGCGGCGTGTCGGCGGCCACCTGCCGGAAGGCCTGGGAGTCGGTGACCACGATGGCGGGGGGCCGGGTGAGGCGCTCCAGCACGCCGCGCAGCTCGCGCTCCTTGGTCACAAGGCAGGCGGCGTCGCCGTCGAGCAGGTCGCGGATGGTCTGGACCTGGGGCAGGATGAGACGTCCCCGCGGCGCCTCCTTGTCGATGGGCACCACGAGCACGGCCAGCTCGCCGGGCGGGACGAGGTCGCGCAGGATGGCGGGAGCATCGATGAAATCGTCGGGCGCGGCCCGCAGGATGGCCTCGCGCAACGCCGCCAGCCCCTCGCCGGAGCGGGCGCAGGTTCGCACCACGGGCACCTGCCGCGCCGCCAGCCCGGCCAGGACGTCGTCCGCCGGAGCGGTGACATCCACCTGGTTGAACACCGCGACGGCGGCCACCCCGCGGCGGGCGAACTCGCCGAGGAGCGCCTCCTCGAACTCGCCCCAGCCGGCCGAACCGGCAACGACCAGGCCGAGGTCCGTCCGGTCCAGGACCTGGCGGGTCCGGCCGATCCGCAGGTCGCCCAGGGCGCCGCTGTCGTCGATCCCGGCCGTGTCGATGAACAGCACCGGGCCCAGGGGGAGAAACTCCATGGGCTTTTCCACCGGATCGGTGGTGGTCCCCGCCTCGGGCGAGACGATGGAGACCGACTGCCGGACCAGCGCGTTGAGCAGGGAGCTCTTGCCGACGTTGCGCCGGCCGAAGAACCCGATGTGCAGCCGCATGCCGCGGGGGGCTTTGTTCATGTTCACCTACCGGCCGATTGGGCGGGCCGCCCGCGCCGTTTAGAGATAAATGTCGCGCTCACCGCCGCGGATCCGCGCCAGCCGGGCCTCCAGGCGGCCCCGGGCGGGGGCGTCGGCGATGCGGTCGAGCTCGCGGGCCAGCAGCGCCTCGCCGGCGGCGCGGGTTTCGGGGGACGCGTAATCCTCGAGGTACTCGACGAGGGTCATCAGGGCGTTGGGGGTGCAGAAGCGCTGGATGAACCCGGGGATGGCGTACTCCATGAAGTGCTCGCCGGTGCGGTTGAGGCGGTAGCAGGAGGTGCAGAAGCTCGGGATGAAGCCGTCGTGCAGGAGCTGGCGGATGGTCTCGTCCAGCGAGCGGATGTCGCCCAGCTCGAACTGCTCCCGCTCCATGCACTGCGCGTCGCCGGCCTCGGTGTAGCCGCCCAGCTCGAGCCGGCTGCCGGCGTCGATCTGGGACACGCCGAAGCCCAGCAGCTCGCGGCGGATCTCCGGAGTCTCCCGCGCGGTCAGGATGAGGCCGGTGTACGGCACGGCCAGGCGCAGGATGGCGATGAGCCGCTTGAAGTCGGCGTCGGCGACCGTCCAGGCCGGGTCCACCCGCACCCCGCAGGCGGGTCGGATCCGCGGGAAGCTGATGGTATGCGGCCCGACGCTGTAACGCTTCTGCAGATGGCGGGCGTGGCTGATTAGCCCGAGCAGCTCGAAGCGCCAGTCGTAGAGCCCGAACAGCACGCCCAGCCCCACGTCGTCGAGCCCGGCCTCCATGGCCCGGGACAGGCCGTCCAGGCGCCAGAGGTAGTTGCCCTTCCGGGTATGGGCCGGGTGGTAGCGGGTGTAGGTGGGGTGGTGGTAGGTCTCCTGAAAGATCTGGTAGGTGCCGATCCCGGCCTCCTTGATGATCCGGTAGCCGGCGTGGTCGAACGGGGCGGCGTTGATGTTGACCCTTCGGATCTCGCCGTGCCCGACGCGGATGCCGTACACCTGCCGGGTGGTGGCGGCGATGAACTCGGCGTCGTAGCTGGGATGCTCGCCGAACACCAGGATCAGCCGCTTGTGACCCTGCTGTTCCAGGGCCGTCACCTGCTGGTGCAGCTCGTCGGGTCGCAGCGTGCGCCGGATCACGTCAAGGTTGGATTGGCGAAAGGCGCAGTAGCCGCACTCGTTGAGACACTCGTTGCCGATGTACAGCGGGGCGAACAGAACGATCCGGTTCCCGTAGACGTCGCGTTTGAGCTGCCGCGCCGAGGCGAAGATCTCCTCCACCATCGCCGGATCCGCGGTCCGGATCAGCGCCGCCGTCTCCTCGAGGTTGAGAGCCTCCTTGGCCATGCTCTTGGCGAGCACGTCCCGGACCCGGGCCGGTTCCGGCGGCGGTCCGCTGACCAGCCGGGACAGCCGGTCGTCATCGATGAAGTCGACCGCATGGCGGCTCAAGTTGGATTCATTCACTTCGACCATGATGGACACTCCTTCGGGCGGGACGTCACGTCCTCCCGGTGTCTGGCGCCGCCCGGCCCACGCCCGACGCATCGACCCAGGGACGCCACCAGCGCCTGGACGGCGCGGGCGGCTTCGATCCGGTCGGCGGTCGGCGGCGTCTTGCCGGGATAGATGGCATACAGTTCACGATAGCCGGGTGGCGTGAGATCGGGCATGATCACGTTGGCGCCCCGCTGCAGGCCGAGCGCATAGCCGCGGTCACGGTCGACGGTCGCCAGGGCGGTGGTCGCGGGGATGTTCGCGTCCGGGCAGACCAGCCGGGCCAGCGCCATGGCCTTGGTGGCCATGACCGCGGAGTTGGGCACCTGGTCGGCGGCGGTGTCCGTGACCGTCTGGCCGGCCTGGCCGAGGGGCGTTTCGGGGTGGGGCAGGTACGGCCCGAGCCCGATCATGTCGAGCCGCAGCTCGCCGAGCTGCTCGATGTCCCGGGCGAGATCCCGGTACGTCTGCCCGGGAATCCCCACCATGACGCCGCTGCCGACTTCGTAGCCGAGACGGCGCAGGCTCTCCAGCACGGCCAGCCGGTCGCGGGTCTCGCCGGGCCGGGCGGGATGAATCCGGCGGTACAGCTCCGGGTTGGACGTTTCGAACCGCAGTAGGTAGCGGTCGGCGCCCGCCTCGCGCCAGGCCGCCAGCTCGTCGTCGCTGCGCTCCCCCAGACTCAGGGTGACGGCCAGCGCCGTCTCCGCCTTGATGCGGCGGACGAGGCCGGCGACGCCGTCGCGGGTCAGGCCGGGGTCCTCGCCCGCCTGGAGCACCACCGTGCCCAGGCCGAGCGATGCCGCCAGCCGCACGCAGTCCATGATTTCGGTTTCGGTCAGCCGGTAGCGGACCAGCTCGTTCCGGCCGGCCCGGATCCCGCAGTAGGCGCACTGCCGGCGGCAGTGGTTCGAGATCTCCACCAATCCGCGCAGGTGCACGGCGTCACCCACGTGCTGCCGGCGGACGTCGTCGGCCATCGCCCAGAGCCGCTCCAGGCGCCCGGCGTCTTCCTCGCGCAGCCAGGTTTCGATCTCCGCCAGGGTCATACGGCAGGCTCCGTCGCGCTCTGTGCGTCACCGCCATGGGCGGGATCCAGCCACACGCTGAACATGCTGCCCTCGCCGGGCGTGCTGTCCACCGCCACTTCGCCGCCGTAGAGATGGGCCAGCCGCCGGACGATGGACAGCCCGAGCCCGCTGCCCAGGATCTTGCGGGTCTGTTCGTTCTTGATCCGGACGAACTCGCCGAACAGACGGCCCACTTCCTCCGGGGTCATGCCGATCCCGGTATCGGCCACCCGGATCCAGACCCGGCCCGCCTCGCGGGCGATCGTCAGGGTGACGCGGCCGTCGTCGCGGTTGTACTTCACGGCGTTGGACAGCAGATTGTTGAGGATGATCTCGATCTCGCCGCGGTCGGCAGTCATGACGACGGGGCCAACCGGCTCGAACACCAGCTCGATCCGGCGCGCCGCGGCGGACGGCTGCACCGTTTCCAGGCAGAGGCGGGCGATCGCCACCAGGTCCTGTTCGGCCAGCTCGCGCTTCTTCTGTCCCGATTCGATCCGGGTCAGGTCCAGCAGATCGAAGATCAGCTTGCGCATGCCCTCGAGGCGCAGCAGCGACCGGTCGATGACCTGGGCGAACTGCTGCGGCTCCATGCCGGCCGGCAGGTCCTTGAGGAGGCACAGGTAGCCTTCGATGGCCGCGATGGGCGCCTTGAGCTCGTGGGCCAGGACGGACAGGAACTGGAACCGGATCTGCCGCTTCTCACGGGCCAGCTCGTCGGCGCGGCGCTGGAGCAGATAGTGGTGCGCCGCTTTCCGCACCGTCATCCGCAGCTCCTCCGGCGTGAAGGGCTTGGCCAGAAAATCGAACGCGCCCAGCTTGGTGGCCCGGATCGCCGTCTCCAGCGAGGCGTAGGCCGTGATCATGACGGTGAGCAGCTCGATCTTCCGCTCCACGATCCGGTCCAGCACATCCAGGCCGGACATGCCGGGCAACTTGTGATCGAGCAGCAGCAGCTGCGGCCGGAAAGACTGGATGACCTCGAGGCCCTCCTCGCCGCTGGCGGCCTGCCGGAGCTCGAATCCCAGCTTCGCCTCCAGGTCGGGAAAGTCGACCTGGAACTGGCGGAGCGTGCGCTCAGCCGCCAGGCGCATCCCCGGCTCGTCATCGACGATGAGAACCCGCATCGTTTCAGCCATCATGCCTCCGGCAGCAGGCGGCGGATTTCCCGGATGATCTGTTCGAATCGCACCGGTTTGGCCAGGATGGCGTCGGCCTTGACCCAGGAGCGTTCGTCGGCCGAGATGGTGTCGAACCGCAGCCCGGTGGCGCTGGTGACGGCCGTGGTCAGGATCACCGGGATGGTGGGATCCTGCTGCTTGATCCGGTGGCACAGCACGAACCCGCCGTCCATGTGCTCCATCATCAGGTCCGAGATCACCAGGTCCGGCCGGCCCTCCCGGAGGGCCTGCTCGGCCTCCTGTTCGCCGAACGCGGTGCGGACGGCGAAGCCGGCCGCCTTCAGGGAAATCTGGAGCTGCTGGACGAAGTCGATGTCGTCGTCAATGACCAGGATCGTGTGTTTCGGTTGTTGCATGGTGCGTGTCTCCTTGTTCTCGGCCGGATGGCGGACCGGCTAATCCTGCGGGCCGCGGCGGGGCAGCTTCACCCGGAACGTGGTGCCCGTCGGTCCCGCCGCGGGATCGGCGTTGGACTCGACGGCGATGTTGCCGCGGTGCATCTTCACGATGCCGTACGACACCGCCAGGCCGAGGCCGGTACCCTTGCCGATCTGTTTGGTGGTGAAGAAGGGCGAAAAAACCTTCTTGATGTTTTCCTTGGGGATGCCGATCCCGGTGTCTTCCACCTCGATCACCAGGTCGTCCTGCTCGAGGCGGGTCCGCACGGTGAGGCGGCCGCCGTCGGGCATGGCCGCGTAGGCGTTGTCCACCAGGTTGATGATCACCTGGGACACCTGGTCCCGGTCCAGTTCGACGACCGGGTCGTCGAGCTGATGCTCCACCTGCACGGTGACCCCGGCCGGGGTCGGAATCGCCTGCAGGTTGCGCTCGACGAGCTCCCGGACGTCGATGGGCTGGTGGAGGACCTTGTTCTGGCGGGCGAAATCCAGCAGACCGGCGACGATCTTCTTGCAGCGGTCGGCCTGCTCGGTGATCATCCGCAGATCCTCCCGCAGCGGCGAATCGGGCGAGCACTCGTCGTGCAGCAGGTGCGAGTACATCAGCACAACGCCCAGCGGGTTGTTGACCTCGTGGGCGATACCGGCCGCCAGCTGCCCCATGCTGGCCAGTTTCTCCGAGTGCATCAGCGCCTCCTGGGTGTCCTGGAGCTGCTGGTGCGACTGGGCCAGGTCGCTCACCGCCCGGCGGAGCTGGTCGATGGTGTGGGGCAGGCACATCTCGCTCTGGGCCACGCCGCGGGCGATGGCCTCGGCGTGCTCGACGCAGGTGTCGTAGCCGCAGGCGCCGCAGTTGAGCTCGTCCTCCGGCGCCAGCTTGCCGATCCGGGTCATGATCTCCCGGAGCAGGTCACGCGACGGCGCCGTGTGGCGCTGATCGTCGATGCAGAAATCGACCCCCAGGTCCAGGTCGGCGTACCGGACCATCTCCGCCTCCCAGGCCGGCCAGTCCATGCCCTCGTGGCGCCCGCGGGCGAACCGGCTGAGCTGGGTGCGGCGGACGAACAGGGGGCTCTTGACGCTCATCCCGGCGCCCATGGTGCAGCCGTTGCAGCAGAGCAGCTCCAACAGCCGGGCGTTGAGGGCGCCCGAATCGAACTCCTTGATGGCTTCGACGAAGTTGATCCGCCCCTCCGCCGCCACGTAATCGACGGTCAGCAGGTCCTCCTGAATGGCCGAGCTCTGGAACATGCCTCCGCTGAGCGGGTACAGGGTGCCGAGGCCACCCAGCGGCGGGTCGAAGTCGGCGGGATCCGCATCCCGGCACTCGACACCGCGGTGGATCAGCAGGCGCCGGAGCTCGCGGAAGGTCATCACCGCGTCCACCTCGCCGGCCAGCGCGTCCCGGGCGGCCTCCCCCTTCTTGGCGATGCAGGGGCCGATGAAGACGATGCGCAACGGGGCGGTGCGGTCGCGCCGCAGCGCCCGGGCCGTGGCGATCATCGGCGAGGCGATGGGGGTCAGGTAGCTGACCAGGTCCGGGTGGTATTTCTCGATGTAGGCGACGACCGCCGGGCAGGCGGTGGTGATGTAATGGCGGACCGGGTCCTTGTCGAGGAGCTGCCGCAGGGCCCGGGAGACCAGATCCGCGCCGAAGGCCACCTCGTGGACGGAGGCGAAGCCGAGCTGCTTCAGGGCCCCGACCACGCGGCGGTAGTCCTGGTCCGGAAATTCGGCCGGGTAGCTGGGCGCCACGATCGCCGCCACCGGGACGCCGTCCGCCAGCATGGCCGTGACCGTGTCGATGGAGCTGGCGGCCTGTTTGGCGTCCTGGCTGCAGACCCGGATGCAGTTGCCGCAGCCGATGCACCGCTCGGGGATCACCTCGGCTTGCCCGTCCAGGATCCGGATGGCCTTGGCCGGACACTCGCGCACGCAGGTGTAGCAGACGCGGCAGCGTTCCCGGATGGTCTGGATGTAGTGGCGGGCGGCGGCTTCGCTCATGGGTCTTCCGGATGCTATTGCATGACGTCGCGGTGGTGGTAGTGGGTGTGCAGCAGCTCGTGGCTCCGCTCACCCAGCGGCTCGCCCAGGAATTCCTCGTAGAGCCGGGCGACCTCCTCGTTGCGGTGGGAGGTCTGCACGGGCGCCTGCCGGTCGATCTCATAGAGGGCCGCCATGCGGGCGCGCAGGCGGTCGGGATCGGTCTGGTAGGGCTGGCCGCCGCCGGCGATGCAGCCGCCCGGGCAGGACATGATCTCGACGAAATGCAGCTGCCGCTCGCCGGAGCGGATGTCGTCCAGGATTTGCCGGGCGTTGGCCAGGCCGCTCGCCACGGCCACGTTCACATCGAGGTCGCCGATCCGGACGGTGGCCGTCTTGATGCCGGTGAGGCCGCGGAGGGCGGTGACCTTGGGCGGGTCAAGCTCGCGCCCGGTCAGCAGGAAGTGGGCCGTGCGGAGCGCGGCCTCCATCACGCCGCCGGTGGCCCCGAAGAGCTTGCCGGCGCTGGAGCGCTCACCGAACGGATGGTCGGCTTCCTCCGGTTCCAGCGAGTTGAAGTCGATGCCTTGCATCCGGATCATGGCGGCGAGTTCCCGGGTGGTGATCACCGCGTCGATGTCGGGGCGGCCGTCGGGGGCCATCTCGGGGCGGGACGCCTCGAACTTCTTGGCCAGGCAGGGCATCACCGAGACGCTGTAGATCCGCGCCGGATCGATGCCGGTGCGCGAGGCGTAGAAGCTCTTGATGACCGCGCCGAGCATCTGCTGGGGGCTCTTGCAGGTGGAGACATGGTCGATGAAGTCCGGGTAGAACTCCTCGATGAACTTCACCCAGGCCGGCGAGCAGCTCGTGAACATGGGCAGCGGCCCGCCGGTCCGGATCCGGTGGGCCAGCTCGGACGCCTCCTCCATGATGGTCAGGTCGGCCGAAAAGCTGGTGTCGAAGACCCGCTTGAACCCGAGCCGGCGCAGGGCGGCGTTCAGGATCCCGGCGACGTCCTGGCCCGGTTTCAGCCCGAACTCCTCGGCCAGGGTGACCGACACGGCCGGGGCGTGCTGGATCACCGCGATCCGTTCGGGATCGGCCAGGGCAGCGCGGATCTCCTCGGCCTGGCTCCGCTCCACCAGCGCGCCGGTGGGGCAGATCATGACGCACTGGCCGCAGTTGACGCAGCTCGACACGTTGAGCCCCTCGTTGAAGGCCGTCCCCACCACGGTCTTGCTGCCGCGGTTGATGAAGTTGATGGCTGAGACGCCCTGGATCTCCTCGCAGACGCGGACGCATTTGCCGCAGAGGATGCACTTGGCCGGATCCCGGATGATCGACGGGCTGGACAGGTCGACCTTGTGGTCCACCGGGGTGCCCCCGAAGCGGCGCTGCTGGACGCCCAGCTCCGCCGCCAGGGCCCGCAGCCGGCACGAATCGTTCCGATGGCAGTACAGGCAGTCATCGGGATGGTTGGCCAGCAGGAGCTCCACGATGGTCTTCCGGGCGCGCAGGGCGCGCGGGGAATGGGTCTGGATTTTCATCCCGTCGCTCACCGGGTAGGAGCAGGACGGGATCAGGCCGCGCTGCCCCTCGATCTCGACCACGCAGAGCCGGCAGGCGCCGTCGGGCAGGAGCGATTCCATGTGGCAGAGCGTGGGCACGGAGATGCCGGCCCGCTTGAGGGCGGACAGGATGGTCTCGCCTTCCTGCGCCTGGATTGTCCGATTGTTGGCGTGCAATGTGATCATGGCGTGTTACTCCTCAGACCACCGCGACGGCTTGGAACCGGCAGACTTCCACGCAGGTGCCGCAGCCGATGCATTTGTCGTTGATGACGTAGTGGGGACTCTTGGCGCCGCCCATGATGGCCCCGGCGGGGCATTTTTTCGCGCACAGGGTGCAGCCCTTGCAGCGCTCGGCGTCGATCCGGTATTCCAGCAGACCGGGGCAGACCTTCGACGGGCAGCTCCGGTCGAAGATGTGGCTCTCGTATTCGTGGCGGAACCAGCGCAGGGTGCTGATCACCGGGTTGGGCGCGGTCTGGCCCAGGCCGCACAGGCTGGTGTCGCGGATCACCTCGGCCAGCTCGGCCAGGTGCATCACGCCCTTGAAACGCTCGAGGGTCTGATTGCCGGTTTCCTGGCCGCGGCCGCGGGTGATGGCCTCCAGGATCTCCAGCATCCGCTTGGTGCCCTCCCGGCATGGGATGCACTTGCCGCAGCTTTCCCGCTGGATGAAATCCATGAAAAACTTGGCCACGTCCACCATGCAGGTGTCCTCGTCCATGACCACGAGGCCGCCCGAGCCCATCATGGCGCCCACGGTTTTGAGTGATTCGTAATCCACCTGGATATCGAGGTGCTGTTCCGGAATGCAGCCGCCGGACGGGCCGCCGATCTGGACCGCCTTGTACTTCTTGCCGCCGGGGGTGCCGCCGCCCAGGTCGAAGATGATCCGGCGCATCGACGTGCCCATGGCGACCTCGATGAGCCCGGTGTTGGTCACCTTGCCGGACAAGGCGAAGACCTTGGTGCCTTTGCTGCTGTCGGTGCCCACCGCGTTGAACCAGGCGGCGCCGTTGGCGACGAGCGGCGGGATGTTGGCCAGGGTTTCCACGTTGTTGATGACGGTGGGCTTGCCGAACAGGCCGCTCTGGGCCGGATACGGCGGCCGGGGGCGAGGCATGCCGCGCTTCCCCTCGATGCTGTGGATGAGCGCGGTCTCCTCGCCGCAGACGAAGGCGCCGGCGCCCTGCTTGATGACCACGGTCAGGTTGAAGCCGCTGTCGAGGATGTTGCGGCCGAGCAGGCCCCATTCCTCGGCCTGCTGGATGGCCCGCTTCAGGCGTTCGATGGCCAGCGGGTACTCGGCGCGGATGTAAACGTACGCCTTGGAGGCGCCGATGGCGTAGGCCGCCAGCGCCATGCCTTCCAGCAGCCGATGCGGGTCGCCTTCGATGACGGCCCGGTCCATGAATGCGCCCGGATCGCCTTCGTCGGCGTTGCAGATGAGGTATTTCTGGCTCCCCTCGTTCTGCCGGGCCAGCCGCCATTTGCGGCCGGTGGGGAAGCCGCCGCCGCCGCGGCCGCGCAGCCCGCTGAGCTCCACCTCGGTGATCACCTCGACCGGCGTCTTGCTGTTCAGGGCCTGGACGAGAGCGGTGTAGCCGCCCCGGGCGATGTATTCCTCGATCCGGGTGGGATCGATGCGGCCGCAGTTGGCCAGCACCCACCGGGTCTGGGGCGCGAAAAAGGGATGCTCGTCGATGAACGGCACGCCGGCGTACGGCCGGTGTTCCGGGTGGCGGAACTGGCCCAGCCACCCGTTCTCGGGGATCTGGTCGTTGCGGATGGCATCGAGGATGGCGGGCACGCAGTCGGCGGTGACATGGGTGAACGAGATCCGGGTGCGGCCGGGCATCTGGACGTCGAGCAGCGGCTCGACCGAGCACATGCCGATGCAGCCCACCTCGACGAGATCGGCGGTGAACTGGTGTTCCCGGCAGTAGTCCCGGACCGCCTGTGCCGTCTTTTTGGCTCCGGCGCCCAGCCCGCAGGTGCCGGCGCCCACATAGACCACCGGCTGCGCGACGAGGTCGCGGCGCAGCCGGGGCAGCGAGTCGCTGAGCCGATCCGCCAGCCAGGGCGCGATTGCGCCGCCGGCGGCCGGAGTCTGGACGGTGGGGTGAGAAACCGGGGTGGAGTTAGTTGCCTTCATGGGAGGTTGCCTTCTGCTTGAAATTGTCCAGCAGCGCCGAGACTTTTTCCGGAGTCATGCTGGAATAGAATTCGCCGTTGATGCTGATGACCGGCGCCAGTCCGCAGGCGCCGATGCAGGCCACCACTTCCAGGCTGAAGAAGCCGTCGCGGGTGGTCTGGCCGGGCTGGATCTTGAGCTGCTTGCAGATGATCTCCTGCAGCTTGGCGGAGCCCTTGACGTGGCAGGCCGTGCCGCGGCACAGCATGATGTGATACCGCCCCTTGGCTTGGAAGCGGAACTGGTTGTAGAAAGTGGCCACGCCGTAGATTTTGCTGGCCGGCATCTTCAGGTGGCGGGAGATCCGGACCACGGCCTCGCGCGAGAGGAAGCCCTGGGATTCCTGGACGGCCTGCAGAATCGGGATCAGACTGTCCCGCTTGGCGTCGGGGAAGCTGCGCAGGATCGAGTCGACGTCGTTCATGTTAGCACTTCCTTTTTCGATTTCAGTTGCATGGCGAAATAGGCGGTCCGTTCGAGGGATGCGGTCATATCGAGATTTTCCAGGTATACGCCGTGCGGCACCCGCACCCGGGTGGGCGCGCAGTCGAGGATCCCGGTGACGCCGCCCCGCACCAGCAGGTTGGCGACTTCCTGGGCCGCCTCGGCGGGCACGGCGATGATGCCGATGGAGACGTGGAGCTCGCGCACCCGCTCCACCAGCTCGGAAACCGGGTAGACCCGGCAGCCGTTGATGATCCGGTTGGTCTTGGCGGGATCGGAGTCGAACGCGGCTTCGATGGACAGGGTCGGGATGCGGCCCGGGAAGTAGTCCAGCAAGGCCCGGCCCAGGTTGCCTACGCCCACCAGGGCGACGCGCTGAACTTCCTCGGGCGCCAGCACCCGGCGGAGGCATTCGGCCAGCGCGTCGATCCGGTAGCCTTTGGCGGGTGTGCCGGAGATGTCGATGTCCATGAGATCCCGGCGCACCTGGGCCGCCGTCACATGCGCCATGGAAGCCAGCTGGTGGGAGAATATGAACACGAGCCCTTGAGCCTCCATTGTTTTTAGAAGGCGTCGGTAGTGGCTCAACCGGCTGATCTGTTTTTCTGATAACATAATTATTAGTGTCTCTGGATTTCTTTGTGAATGTTTTCACTTTGTGAATATATTCACGATGAGAATATGCCACTGGGCGACGCCAGTGTCAAGCGGTTTTTACTATTTTTTTATTTTTTTACTAATAATGGATAAAAAGATCGCTTTTAACGCGCCGATTGCAGAGATTGTCACCCGCCGTTTATAATGTGAATATCATATCGAATCAACATTTTAGAGTCGTATCAAAATTGAAAACGCCATCTGTCCTGGACAGACGGGCTGCGTCGACGCGGTCGAGGTGGACCATCGACATGTTGTAAATATATTTTGGTTCAGGGTGTGTGTGCCGCCCGCCGATGGCCGGCGCGTCGCCGCCGGGATTCAGCGTTTCATCCGTGCGGCGATGGCCAGCAGGACGCCCAGCACGATGCCCAGGACGGCGGCGAACACGATCTGGTATTCGGGCGGGAGAAGAAAGGTGACGGTGTGGGCGGGGATCCAGAACAGCGGGATCGTCTTCTTGAAAACGAAATGCCACATCACCGGCCAGTTGAGCGCAGCCAGGATCTCGCCGAAGGCGACGGGCGTGAACAGCCCGCGCAAGCTTCCGCCTGTGCGGCCGATGTGGTCGTCGGTCACCTTGTGCAGGGTCATCATCCACGGGGCGAACACCAGGTTCATGGCCACGCTGACGGAGAACGAGGCCAGCAGCTTCAACCCGGAAAACGGCTGCTTCAGGATGTCCGGCGGCAGCGCGGCCCCCAGCTCGGCCAGGAAGCGCGGGGTGCCGACGGTGAAGATGGTGAAGGCGGCCTTGATCGTCAGGCCCAGCACGCCCCACACCGCGGCCCGGGGCAGAATGCCGAAGCCCGGCTGGTTGTAGCGCCCGGTGCGGATGCGCAATCCCAGGCATTCACCCAGGGTGGCCAGCACGGCGAACTTGAGGAAGCTCAGCAGCAGCGGGTGCTGCGCGTTGGCCGTCTTGTACGCGGCCAGGGCGGCCGGGAAGAGAAAGAAGGGGGCGAACAGAGCCACCACCAGCGCGGCGAACGCGAAATCCTTTGACTTCACGAGAACCTCCCGGGGCGCATCATGACGGAACCGTTGCCGGGGGCGGCGAAACGGCGGGGCGACCCGAACCGCCGGATCGCGGCGCGCCGCCGTCCGCTGATGGGTCGGCCGGAGGCGATCCCCGGCCGAACCGGGGCCTACTGGTCGAGCGCCAGCTTGCCGTTTTGGATGCCGCCGGACTTGTCGATGGTGTAGCCGGCGGACTGGAACAGCTCAACGGCCTGGGCCTTCGTCAGGTCGCCCTTGTCGGCGAAGGAGATGGGAGTGAAGCCGGGGCCGGCCGTGCCCTTGGCCACGACGAAGTCGTAACGGTCCTTGCCGTTGTGGATGTAGATCACGCTGTCGGACGGCTGGGCGTCGCCCCGCGCGTTCACAGCCTGACCGCTCAACGCCAGGCAGATCATGCTGCCGTCGCCCAGGCGCTTGAACTCGTGATAGCTGCGGGCGATTCTCGTCCCGCCCCGCTCGGTGAAATCCTCGGCCTTGTAATAACCCTGCTTCAGATCGAGGGAGCCGTTTTCCACCACGCGGTCGCCGGCCTTGGCCAGCGGGCCGAAACCGTCCTTCTCCCGCTTGAAGTCGTAGCTGAACGTGATCGTGGACCCGGCGCGGTCCATCACGGCCGGGTAGCCGGCCAGCATCAGCCGGCCCGTGAAGTGGCCGTCGGTGTTGTCGAGGTTGAGCAGATCGAACTGCACGCTGCCGATGAACGTGGTGGCCGGGGTGACCAGTTCCATGATGGGCATGCCCTCGTAGTTGTTGATGGCCGCCTCGTTCTGCTTGTACAGCTCGTTCCAGACCTCCGCCATATCGCCGATCTTCTGCAGGCCGGCCTCGGCGGATGCAGCGGCCGGCTCGGCCGGCTGCGAAGCGGCGGCGGGTTCACCCGCGGGTCCCGACGGCTGGTCACTGCCGCCGCACCCGGCGGCACCGAGCACCAACACCACGATGCCCAACAATCCGACAAGCTTGGATCTCATTGAAATGTTCCTCCGAAACCGGGGTTTGCAACTTCGATCCTCCATTCTAATCGAATCGTCCGGCCCGCGCATGCCTTTCTTCACCTGTCCGGGTGAGAGTGCATCGACCTTGCCCCCGAGCCGCCGATCCGGACGTGCCTTCGGCGGCACGGACGCCGGTTGCGCGCTCCCGACCGTCGCTGATAGTCCGCGAACAACCCGCTGAAGTCGGTAGGGAAGATGTGTTACAATCGCGCCGTTCCGCAGACGATCAATAGGATTTTTTCGACGATTGGAGGTGGCTGTGCAGATTACTTTCAATCGATGCCATATTGGGCCTGAGCGAAGGCGCCACGGCCCACCGGCCGGCCATCGTCCCTTAAAAATATTGCTCGGATCCTGGCGGACTCCGTTTGTCCGGGCGGCGACCCTCCTGCTCGGTCTGCTGTTCCTGTCACCGCCGGTGCGGGCGCAGGAACCGGCCGCCACGGCCGGGCCGGCGCTGACCCTGGAACAGGCCATCGCGCTGGCCACCCGCGCCAACCGGCAGGTGATCGGCGCCCGGCTGGAACTGGATAAAGCCGAGGCGCAGATCGCTGCGGCCAGGACCCACCGCTTCCCGGTTTTCTCCCTGAGCGTGCTCGGCTCCCAGCGGCTGACTCCCATCAGCTTCGAGTTCCCGCAAGGGGCCTTCGGCGAAATCGGCGGCGTGCCCATCCCCGAGGAGGACACGATCTACGAAACCGACCAGAAGCTCATGGCCGTCATCCAGGCCCAGGTGGCCCAGCCCATCAGCCAGCTGTATCAGATCGGCTTGGGGATCCAGCAGAGCATCGTGAACCGGGACATCGCCCGGGAAAAGCTCCGCCAGGAGAACCAGGCGGTGATCAACGCGGTGAAGGATGTGTTCTACGGGTTGCTGCAGATCCAGAGCGCCATGGACGCCGTTCGGGACGAGATCGCGTTCTACACCGAATTCGAGCGGCTGGTGGGTGACTGCGTGACGCAGGGGACGGCGCTGTCGGCGGACCTGCTGGACGTCCAGGCCCGCCTGGCCCAGGCCCGGTTCGATGCCGGCAAACTCGATGACAGCCTGGCCACCCAGAAGGAGGCCCTCAACGATCTGCTGGGGCGCGACATCCGGACCGATTTCCGGGTGGAGCCCATCCCCGAACCCGTGCCGCTGGAAACGGAGCTGGAACCGGCCCGGGTCCGCGCGCTGGCGCAGCGGCCGGAGCTGCGGGAGGCCCGCCTGCGGGTGGACCAGGCCGAGCTGGACCGGCGCCTGAAGAAGGCGGAGTACATCCCCCAGATCTACCTCTCCCTCGATTATTCGTCGTTCAACAACGTCGAGTTCCTGCCCCAGAACATGCTGACGCTGGGCGTCCTCCTGAAGTGGGACATCTACGACTGGGGCCGGAAGAAATACGAGCTGACCCAGAAGATCAAGACGCGGCAACAGGCCGACGAAGCCCTGCGCGAGACGGAGGCCCAGGTGCTGCGGGACGTGGGGGACAAGTACCGCCGGCTCCGCCAGGCGCGCGCCCAGCTGGACGTCAGCCGGTTGGCGGAGACGGCGGCCCGGGAAAAGCTGCGGGTCGCGCGGGACTGCTACACCCAGCAGACCGCCCTGCTCAAGGACGTGCTGCAGGCGCAGGCGGTCGCGTCGGACGCCACCCGCCAGTACCACCAGGCGGTGCTGACCATCTGGTCCGCCCGCGCCGATTTCGAAAAGGCGCTGGGTGAGGACTAGGATGCCGCCGTTTCCCGAGAAATCCATGCGGAGAACACCGATGAAAACCATATCATGCTGGCTTCTGATGATCACCCTGGCGGTGATCGGCGCCCTGGCCGGATGCGGCGGCAAGCCCGTGGCGGAAAAACCGTCCACGCCGGTCCGGGTCCAGCCCGTGCAGACCTATTCGACCAGCGGCACCGTGCGCTACTCGGCGGCGATCAAACCGGAGGAACCGGTGCAGCTCGCGTTCAAGAACTCGGGCTACATCGTGGCGATCCACAAGGTGCGGAGCGTCGACGGGCGGCTGCGCAACGTCCAGGCCGGCGACTGGGTGGCGGCCGGAACGGTGCTGGCGCGCGTGCGGGAGGACGACTACACCGCCAAGGTCCAGCAGGCCCAGGCCCAGGTGGCGGAGGTCCGGTCGGCCATCAGCGCCGTCGAATTCCAATTGGTCGGGGCGAAGGCGACCCAGGCCAAGGCCGCCCTGGACTACGAACGGGCCGCCAACCTGTTCCAGACCCAGAGCCTGACCAAGGCGGATTACGACCGGGCCCGGCAGCAGTTGGACACCAGCCAGTCGCAAGTGGACGCGCTGCAGGCCCAGCTCGAGGCGAACCGGGCCAAACTGGATCTGGCCAAGGCCCAGCTGGACGCGGCACAGATCGCGTTCGCCGACTGCGCCCTGAAGGCGCCCCGCCGGGGGCAGGTGCTCCAGCGCGACGTGGAGATCGGCGACCTGGCCGGGCCGGGCACGCTGGGCTTCGTGCTGGCCGACACCACGCGGGTGCGCGCCGCCTTCGGCGTCCCGGACCGGACGCTGCCGAAGGTGAAGCTGGGCAACGAGCTGGTCATCATCACCGACGCGCTCCCCGGGCGGGAATTCACCGGACGGATCACCCGGATCGATCCGGCGGCCGATCCGACCACGATGGTGTTCGAGGTGGAATTAACCCTGCCGAATCCGCGCCATGAACTCAAGGTGGGAATGGTGGCTTCCCTGGCGCTGGTCGAGGAGACGGTCACAGAACCTGTGCCCGTCGTCCCGCTCAACGCCATCGTCCGCCCCAAGGGGAACCCGGACGGGTTCGCCGTCTTCGTCGTGGAGGACCAGGCCGGCCGGAGCGTGGTCCGCTCCCGCACCATCACGCTGGGCGACGCCTTCGGCAACCTGATCGCCGTCAAGGGGATCAATCCGGGTGAGCGGATCGTCGTCACGGGCGCCAGCATGCTCGCGGACGGCGAAACGGTCCGGGTGCTGCCCTGAGTGGCGGAGGGGAACGCATGAGCCACGGAAAATCCACCGAAGAATACGTTCAGCATACCCACAACACCGCCCGGTTCTTCACCGAGACGCGCCAGGTCGCCTGGGTGCTGCTGCTGGCGACGATGATCTGGGGCGTGTATTCCTATTTGAACATGCCCGAGCGCAAGGATCCCGACATCCCGGTCCGGGTGGCCCTGGCCATCTGCCCCTGGCCCGGCGCGGCCGCCGAGAAGGTGGAAGACCTGGTGACCCGCAAACTCGAGAAGAAGATCGCCGAAAACTCCAAGGTCACCAAGATCGAGTCCATCACCCGGAGCAGCGTCTGCGTCGTCACCATGGAGTTGGACGAGAACATCACCGAGCGGGCCAAAGAATTCGATGACATCAAGGGGAAGCTGGACAGCATCACCGACCTGCCGCAGGGCGCCGGCCCCATCCAGTTCTTCAAGGATTACGGGGACACGGCCGCCCTGATGCTGACCGTTGCCAGCCCCAAGGTGGACGAAGTGGAGATCGCCGTGCGGTCCCAGTCAATCGCCCGGGCCATTCGGGAGGCGCGGGCGCAGGCGGCCGCGGCCGCCGGGCAGAAGCGCACGACCATCGTCCTCTGCTTCCCGCAATCGTACGGGACGCGGATCGTCGACCGCAGCATGCTGGAGTTCGAGCGCGAGCTGCGGGAATCCAAATTCGCCGCAGACCCGCGCCCCATCCAGGGCCCAGGTTTCGCCGGCTTCGATTTCGAGTGCGCGTACAACGAACGCGAACTCAGGGCCCTTATCCGGGAACGCATCAAGGCGCGCCTGACCGATTTTCATCCGGATGTCTGGGAACCGCTCGTGGTGGAGAATCCCGAGGAGACGCGGGCCAAGCTGGCGGCCGTCGCCGGCGACAAGTACACTTTCCGGCAGCTCGACGATTACACCGATTTGATCCAGAAAACCCTGCAAACCGTCGAGCCGGTTTCCAAGATCGACCGCTCCGGCATTCTGAACGAGCGGGTGTTCCTGGAATATTCCCAGGAACGACTGGCGTCCTCCGGCATGCAGCAGAGCCAGATCGAGCAGATCCTCAACGCCCGCAATATCATGCTGCCGGGCGGCGTGCTGGAGACCAGCGGCAAGAACATCATGATCAACCCCTCGGGGGAGTTCAAGAGCGAGGGGGAGATCGGCGATGTGATCGTGGGCTCCACCGACGACGGCTCGCCGGTTTACCTGCGCAACGGCGCGGACATATTCCGCGGCTATGAGAGCCCCCCGTCCTACTTGAACTTCTTCACCATCCGGGATGCCGCCGGACGGTGGCAGCGTTCCCGCGCCATCACCCTTTCGGTCCAGATGCGGGCCGGCGAACAGATCGGCAAATTCGGCGAGGAAGTGGACGTGGCGCTGGGCGAGCTGCGGAAGCTGCTCCCGCCGGACCTGATCCTGGCCCGGACCTCCGACCAGCCGCTGCAGGTGACCGAGAGCGTGGAGCTGTTCATGGACAGCCTGTACGAGGCGATCATCCTGGTGGTTCTGGTGGCGCTCATCGGATTCTGGGAATGGCGGTCGGCGGCGCTCATGGCGTTGTCGATTCCGCTGACCCTGGCCATGACCTTCGGGTTCATGCATCTGCTGGGCGTCGACCTGCAGCAGGTGTCCATCGCCTCGCTCATCCTGGCGCTGGGACTGCTCGTCGATGACCCGGTGGTCGCCGGCGACGCCATCAAGCGCGAGCTGGACGCCGGCCAGCCGGGCATCATCGCGGCGTGGCTGGGACCCACGCGGCTGGCCCACGCCATCCTGTTCGCCACCATCACCAACATCGTGGCCTACCTGCCGTTCCTGCTGTTGCCCGGCGACATGGGCCGGTTCGTCTACAGCCTGCCCATGGTCCTGGCCTGCTCGCTGGTGGCATCGCGGCTGGTCTCCATGACCTTCATCCCGACGCTGGGCTATTACTTCCTGCGTCCCAGCCGGAAGCCGCCCCTGCCCATGGAGGAACGCCGCAAGAAGGGCTTCGCCGGCTGGTACTACCGCGTGGGGACGCTGGCCCTGAACCACCGCTGGAAGACGCTGCTGGTCTCGTTCGTCTTCCTCGGCCTGGGGGTGTTCCTGATGACCCGGCTCAAGGATGAGTTCTTCCCCAAGGACCTCTCCTACCTCTCGTTCGTGGACGTGTGGCTGCCGGAGGACGCGCCCATCTCCGCCACCGATGCCGCCGCCCACCAGGCCGAGGCGGTCATCCGGCGGGTGGTGGACGAGTACGGCAAAGCCACCCCCGAGGACGGCCAGCCGCGGCAGGTGCTCAGGTACCTCACCACCTTCGTCGGCGGCGGTGGGCCGCGCTTCTGGTTTTCGGTGAGCCCCGAGCAGCGCCAGCTCAACTACGCCCAAATTATCATCCAGGTGGCGAACAAGCGGGACACCATGCCTCTGGTGGCGCCCATCCAGGCGGCCCTGGACGAGGCGCTCCCCGGCGTCCGGGCCGACATGCGTCAATTGGAGAGCGGCCAGCCCATCGGCACGCCCATCGCCATGCGGATTTCCGGCGAGGATCTCCAAACTCTGCGCGGCCTGGCGGAGCAGATGAAAGACATTTTCCGGTCCCATCCGGCCACCACGCGCATCCGCGACGACTGGGGCGCGGAGAGCTTCTATGTGGAGTTGCGAGTGGACCCGGACCGCGCCAACCTGGCCCGGGTGTCCAACCTGGACGTGGCGGTTTCCTCCACCTCGGCCATGAGCGGCTACCCGCTGACCACGCTGCGGGACGGCGACAAGCAGATCCCGGTGGTGGCCCGGCTCCGGGCCGACGAGCGCGCCAGTTTCTCCGACATCCAGAACCTGTATGTCTACTCGATGACTAGCTCGCAGAAGGTGCCGCTGCGGCAGGTGTCGTCCACCGTCGTCCAGATGGAGACGGAAAAGGTCCGCCGCCGCAACCAGTTCCGGACGGTCACCGTGTCCTGCTATCCGGTCGCCGGCCAGCTCGCCTCGAAGGTGGTCAAGGACATCGGGCCGAAACTGGAGGCGTTCGAGCAGGACCTGCCCGTGGGTTACAAGATGGAGGTCGGCGGGGAAAAGGAGCAGAAGGACGAGAACTTCGTGGAGCTGCTGGTGATCCTGGCCATCTGCGTCGCCGCCATCTTCCTGGCGCTGGTGTTCCAGTTCCAGAACGCGGTCAAGCCGTTCATCGTCTTCTCGGCCATCCCGTACGGCATGGTGGGGGCGTTTGCCGGCCTGGTGGTCATGGACGCGCCGTTCAGTTTCATGGCCTTCCTCGGTTGCATCAGCCTCATCGGCGTGATCGTGAGCCACGTCATCGTGCTGTTTGACTTCATCGAGGAGAAGCACGCCGAGGGCGAGCCCATGCGCCTGGCTCTGCTCGATGCCGGCATCATCCGGCTGCGGCCGGTGCTCATCACCGTGGGCGCCACGGTGTTCGCCCTCTTCCCCCTGGCCATGCACGGCGGCCCGCTCTGGGAGCCCCTCTGCTACGCGCAGATCGGCGGCCTGACCGCGGCCACGTTCATCACCCTGATCCTGGTGCCGGTGATCTACTCCATCGTGGTCCTGGACCTGAAGCTGGTCAAATGGGAGGGCCCCAAGGAGTAACGTCCGGCCGCCGAATTCGGATCGCCTCCCTCACGAGCCGCCCTGAGGCGGCTCGTGTCATGTCCGCCCGGATTGGAGCACTCGGCGAACCGCTTATGATTCGCCGCGGCGCGGGATCACACCCGCAGAAAGAAAGAGAAAGAAAGAGGAGAAGAAAGAGGAAAGAAAGAGGACATCCAACGATTGGGAAGAAAGAGGACATCCAACGATTGGGGAGAAGAAAGAGGAAGAAAGAGGACATCCAACGATTGCGACGCGAGAGAGGAGATAGGAATTGGGATGCCCTGCATTTCCAGACACTCGATGTGTTAGGTCGAGAACAAGGGCGACAGAGTCCCTCTAGCTTTGTTGGAGCTCAGAGAAATGGATAGACAAGTTCAGACTGCCGTTCAGGCTTCTGAACATGCTCAGCATGAGCGGGGTAAATTCAGCAGCGTCCGGCAGGCCGCGATCCCCTGAAACCATCGCCGACCGGCTGTTTCGGCTAGCATCGCCACCATGTCCGGTCGACCGACGAGCCGGCGGAAGTATCTTTCGTATCCATTTACCGCCTCCACCCAATTCGCCGGTTCCAGGCCCAGTCGCTCCATGATAGGTGCCAACTCTCGTGGGATCACGCCGGGTTTGTCTGACCGGGCCACTCGACCCGCAGTGTCCAGCAGCGTCAGGTATTCATTCAAGGTCAGCCGCCGGAATACTCCCCGCCGGTCGGCGGAGTCTGTCAGCGGGCATAACCAGTCAGTCGTTGATCCCTCCGATGTGAATGTTTCGTCCCAGCCCGTCGTCGTCTGCTGCCTGGCGATCCTCTGCTGAGCGGAGGTATAGACACTCGTTTCCGGCGTTGCCGCTAATCCCGCGCGGATAGGGTTCAGGTCCACATACACCATGGCCGTCAGCACCGCGGCTTCATCCGCGAGGGCCCGGCACTTGAACCGCCCCTCCCAGAACCGCCCCTTGCACCCGTCTTCGCGGTTGGCCCGGCGGGCGATGTACTCGTCCAGACAGCGCATGAACCAGCTCAAACTGCACAATCTCTGACGCAGCAACGCCACTCGACCCCGCTGCCTCAGCACTGCGGCGATGTCGACGTCTGACGGTTCTGACTCCTCCGCTCGGCGCATTCGTTTGGATGGGAACAGAATCAACCATCGTCGGACCACCTCCTGATCCGCCCAGTTGCGCACAAGATCAGGCAGTGTTCGCAGCAGCGTGTGCAGATGATTGTTCATGATCGCGTAGCCTAAAACATCGAGGGCGAAGATCATGGCCAAGAAAGCGAGTCGTTCCCGAATCCAGTCCTTCCGATGGTCGTAGTTCCGACCACTGGCTGCGTCTTGCCCGCACAGCCAAGCCTGCCGCACGCATCTAATGGTGCAATGGTATGCCCCTGCCACTCCTTCTGGCGCAATGTCGCGCCGGGCGATCGTCATGGGTCACCCCCAGAGAAAATGCTCTCACCCATACAAACGATCGAATTGGCTGCTGTTCAGGTTTTTTTGAAAAAAATAGGAAAAAAGTGGATGTCCTTTTTTGGAAAAAAGTGGATGTCCTTTTTTCTTTCCCTTGTTTGTCTTTTCTTGGTGGATCTGTCTATAGTGAATTCTGTGTTGCAACGCGTTGAGGAAATTAGAGAGTGTCCGGATAGATCCGCAAAGCGACGAGGAAATAGTTGGGTGTCCAAATATCTCCACATCCAAATATCTCCACAAAGCGACGAGGAAATAGTTGGGTGTCCAAATATCTGCAACGCGTTGAGGAAATTAGAGAGTGTCCGGATAGATCCGCAAAGCGACGAGGAAATGTTTGGGTGTCCAATTATCCCAATTATCTGCCAAATATCTCTGAGTCGAATACGTCTGGCGGCTAAAGCTGACGCCGGACATCCGACGTCTCGGCCACTCGTCATGACGAATCCGCAGAACCTGACGCGGACGCCCGAACACGGCCGTACTGGAAGGTTCGTAACAGGCGCTCCAGCGGGCCATACTCGAGCTTCCTGAACCACAGGCGGCTG
>JAGOHA010000023.1:35310-38240 GCA_017996395.1 Acidobacteriota bacterium
CGTCTCGGCCACTCGTCATGACGAATCCGCAGAACCTGACGCGGACGCCCGAACACGGCCGTACTGGAAGGTTCGTAACAGGCGCTCCAGCGGGCCATACTCGAGCTTCCTGAACCACAGGCGGCTGAGCCAGAGTTGCAGGCTGAACAGCGCCAGCGCCAGGAGCACGTTCACCGCATAGCCGGTCTTGCCGTACAACCCCAGTCCATAGGCGTAGAACAGGGTGGTGCAGACCACCGACTGGAACACGTAGTTGCTCATGGCCATGCGCCCTACCGGTGCGAACAGCTGCCAGAATGATCGCCCGATTCCCCCGTAGTACATAGCGGCGATCGCGGTGACGTAGAATACGCCGAGCGCGGGTGCGCCGATCTCCTGACCGACCAGGGCCAGCAGCTCCAGGACCGGGCCGCCGCCCGGCGGGGCGACGGCGCCGTAGAGGCTCAGGGCGTTTCCGGCGAGGCCGACGGCCAGCGAAATCCACATGGCCTTGCGGATGACGCCGAGGTTGTCTTTCAACGCCTTCACGATGCCCGTCTTCCAGCACCAGATGCCCAGCAGGATCATGGCCAGGAGTTTCCAGCCGACGTACAGCAGCGACCAATACTGGGAGATCGTCTCCCGGAATCGGTACCGGAAGATGTCGGACAGGCTGCCGTGTCCGTAGGCCCGCACGCTTCGCTCGTTGTATCGCCGCGTCCGCTCACGCAGCATGGTTTCCTGTTCCTTGAGTTGTTCGGCCTGGACTTGGGGATCCGCGGCGGGTTGCTGGAGGATGGCGGGCGCCGACACGATGACGGGAACCAGCAGCACGGCCAATGCCGCCGGGAGGATCCAGGCGGGCTTGAAGTAGCAGAAAGCCAGGGCGAGAACACCCAGCAGAGCGTAGTTGCCGATGTAGTCCCCGGCGTAAAACAGCAGGGCGTGGCTGATGCCGATGGCGAACAATCCGATCAGCCGGCGGGAGTAGAGCGGCACGAACCGGCCCTGCCGCGCCCGGGTCCGTTCGAACGTGATGGCCATCCCCACACCGAATAGCAGCGCCAGGATGGAGAAGAACTTCTCGGAAACCAGGAAACTCGTCACGAGGATGACATAGTAATCCGACTCGCTGAGCGTGCCGCCCCGCAGGTCGAAGATCGTCCGAACCGGATGGCTGTAGAACTGAACGTTGATGAGCAGAATCCCGAAGATGGCGAATCCCCGAACGATGTCCAGGATCGAGATCCGTTCGGCGGGCTTGACTGGGCCGGTGGTCATTATGGGTGCCTCCGATCGCACGTGTCTGAGTGACGGGCTGTCAGGATGTCCGCTCTTTCAGCTCCAGCACCCGGCAGGGGCAGACGAAGACGCACAGCGAACAGCCGTCGCAGCGGTCCGCGTCGATCACCAGGTTGTTGTCCGCGACGGTGATGGCGTTGGAGCCGCCGTCGGAGCAGGCCAGGATGCATCGCTGGCACAAGGTGCATCGCTCCGGCTGGGCTTCGTAGGCCAGCAGCGGCCCGGACCGGTCGAGGTCGCCGTGGGCCACCAGCCGGGGGAGGGCCGCGCCGCGGAAGCGGGCCACGGAGTCGAAACCGCGGCGCCGCAGGTAGGCGTCCAGCCCCTTGATGAGCGGCAGGATGATGGAATACCCGCCCAGCATGACCGCCGTGCAGATCTGGACGGCGCCGGCGCCCACGGCGATGTACTCCACCGCGTCCTCCCAGGTGGAGATGCCGCCCATGCCGTACACGGGCAGGCCGTCCGCTGCGGCGGCGATCTGGGCCACCGCCCGGAGTCCGATGGGCTTTACCGCTTTTCCCGAGTACCCGCCATAGGTGGAGTAGCCACGGACCGATGGGAGCGGGTCGAATGTCTCGATGTCCACGCCGATGAGGCACTGGACGGTGTTGATCGCCGCCAGCGCGTCGGCGCCGCCGGCACGGGCGGCGCGCGCCGCCGCGGCGATGTCACCCGTGTTGGGCGTCAGCTTCACGATCACCGGAACCCGGGCCACGGCCTTGACCCAGGCGGTGATCCGCTCCACGAGATCGGGATGCTGCCCGATGGCAGCCCCCATGCCCCGTTCCGGCATCCCGTGGGGGCAGGAGAAGTTCAGCTCCAGGGCGTCGGCGCCGGCGTCCTGCAAGGTTTGGGACAGGCTCCGCCACGATTCCGGACGGAGGTCGGACATGAGGCTGGCGATCAGCACCTTGTGGGGATATTCATCCTTGGTCTTCCGGATCTCATCGGTCCAGTAGGTCACGTCCCGCCGGGTGATGAGCTCGATGTTCTCGAAGCCCACCGGCATGTTCCGGGAATCGCGCAGGATGCCGAAGCGGGGCGAGACATCACGTATCTCTATGTCGTCGGGCTTGATGGTCTTGGTTACCGCCCCGCTCCAGCCGTAGGCGAAGGCCGTGCGGATCATGGGCCCCGTGGCGGTGGGCGGCGCCGAGGCCAGGATGAAGGGATTTTCGAAGGTCAGCGGGCCCAGTTCCACCTTCAATGATTCCGGACTTTTCATGATGCCTCCTGAGTGGCAACCGTGCTCAGCGGTGGAAAGGCTCAGCGCCCGGGACGACCGTCATGGATCGGGTGTTCTTTTGTTCCGATCCGTCCGGAACGATCGGAAATTGAACCGGCACGCGCATGGCCCGATGCCTGCATTATTACCACATGCGGCGACGGTTCAAGTACAATATATTTATTGCAACGAATCGCCGGTACAGCCGATGAATTAGGTAAAGTCCTGGCTCAGGAGGCATCATGGTGGATCGCATCGATGGCGGGGCGCAGGGTCCTTCAGGTGTGGATGGGCTGAATGCCCGTACGGAAAACGGCGGACTGTCTCAACTAACCACGGTCCGGGAGGGTGAATCCCGGCTGGCCCAGGTGGCGGAGCGCCTGAACATTCCGGAAGCCTCGCTGCAGGCGGCCAATCCCGG
>JAGOHA010000133.1:0-5745 GCA_017996395.1 Acidobacteriota bacterium
CTTTGCTGGCATGGGCGCGACCGAGGGGGATCCGGATCAGACGCTCAAGATCTTGTAGAAAAAGAGTACGCCGATGACGATCAGGGCCAGGCCGCTGAATCGGAGCATCCGAACCAGCCTGGCTTGCGTGGCCTCCGGTGGGCCGTTCCGGCGCCAGACGCCGAGCAGGATGCGCGGGATGATAATGAAATCCACCAGACCGGCGATTAAGAAAATGTAACTGATCAGCGTGTTTGTGGACATGGGTGCGATGCGCCGCGGGCGACGGATTGCCCGCATGGCTGGGCGGCTGCGGCGCGCCTCATGTATACCACATTCACGGCGATGGAGGCAAAGAATCTCCCGGCTGGGACGCGGGGATGGCGCTCGAAAACGGACCCGCCGGCTGAAAGATTTTGCACTGAACGGGAGGCTCCCCTATAATGGGGCGACACCATGAACCCCGGGCGAGACCGGCCCGGGTCCGCCACCGGGGGAGATCGTCAGACGGCGCGGCCAGCCGGCCGTCGCCGCGTCAAAGGAGACATACTGTGCGCATATTGCACCTGATTCTGCTGCTGCTCCTCTGCGGGGCGATGGTGACGGGGGTCGGGGCCCAGGCCCAACCCCAAACCCGCAAGGTCAGTGTCGATGGACTGATTTACGACCTGAAGCATCCGGACCCGGACCGGCGAGTGGAGGCGGCCCGGCTGCTCGGCGTCCACAAGCTGAACCAGGCGGTCCCGGCGCTCATCGAGGCGGCGGCCGATCCTCAGCCGACCGTCCGCCTGGCGGTGCTCGAGGCGCTGGCGAAGATCCGGGATCCCCGGGCGCTGCATACCTATATCACCCTCACCGCGGATACCGAAGCCAACATCCGCCAGAAGGCGATCGCCGCCCTGCTGGAGGTCTACGTGGTCGACGAGAGCGGTTTCGTCGCCGGAACGCGAAAGGTGATTGATTTCCTCAATCCGTTCGACAGTGATTACAACACGCTGGTGGTTGAGCCGTACGTGCCCGTCTCGGCGGGCGCGGTCCAGGCCCTGGCCCAGCGGCTCGAGGACCCCGAAGCGGGTGTGCGCAAGGCCGCCGTGATGGGCCTGGGCACCCTCCGGGGCCGGGCGGCGCTGCCGCAGATGAAGGATGTCCTGTCCCGGGAACCGGAAAACGGCATCAAGATCGAATACTTCCGCTCGTTTTACAAGATCGGCGACCCGGACGCGTGCAGCCGGCTCGTGCCGTACGTGAACGATCCCGACAAGGCGGTGCACGACGAGGCGATCCTGACCAGCGGCCTGCTGCGCTGCAAGGAGTCGGTGGACGCCATTATGGACATCTACCAGATGGGGATCAAGGAACGCGAAAAGGTGTTCGGCGTCATCCCCGCTTCCTCGTCCGATGACCTCCAGATCAAATGCCTGCAGGCGCTGGCCCTGATCGGCGATGACCGGGCGGCCAAACTGTACCTGCCGGCGCTGAGGCACGACAAGGAGGATTTTCGTGTCGCTGCCGCGGAAGGATTGGCCCGGTTGGCCGATCCCCAGTATCAACCGGCGCTGGTGGAGCGCTCCGCGGGCGCCAAGGGGAAGCGGTTCCAGCTGGCGCTCGCCTATGCGTTCTATCGCCTGGGGCACAAGGAGCGGCTGCAGGACATGGTGCGTGAGCTGGGCGGCATGAAACACGGCGACCAGATGTTCGGCTATCTTGTGGAACTGACGCCCGATCAGCTGGCCGACCTGTACCCGCACCTTCGCGCCAGCAAGGGCAAGACCCGCATCCGCATCCTTGAAGCCATCGGGGTGGCGGGGGCGGCGCAGAATCTGGCCGAAATCCAGTCATACACCCATGACAGCGACGCCGACGTGGCGTCGGCGGCGATGGTGGCGGTCCGGCGGATCCAGGCGCGGCAAGGCATCTGACGGGCGCAGCTATCGAGGGAACGGAGCGCGCGTGGCGTATCGCGACCTGCAAGAATTCATCACGGCGCTGGAGCGGGCGGGCCAGCTCCGGCGCGTTCGTGAAAGCGTGTCGCCGGTGCTGGAGATCACCGAGATTGCCGATCGGGTGGTCAAGGCCGGCGGTCCGGCGCTCCTGTTTGAGAACGTCCAGGGATCGGAGATCCCGGTCCTGATCAATGCGTTCGGCACCCTGGAGCGGATGTGCCTGGCCCTGGGCGCGCCCGATCTCGGCGCCGTGGCGGCGCGCGTCCAGGAGCTGCTCGAATTCAAAAGCCCGGCATCGCTGGCGGACAAGATCCGGATGTTGCCGAAGCTGGCGGATCTGGCCAGTTTTTTCCCGAAGACTGTTCGCAGCGGACCCTGCCAGGAGGTGGTGCTCGCTGAAGGGTTCTCCCTGGCGGACCTGCCCGTGCTTCAGTGCTGGCCCGACGATGGCGGCCGCTTCATCACCCTCCCGCTGGTGTTCTCACGGGATCCGGTCACCGGCAAGCGCAACTGCGGCATGTACCGGATGCAGCTTCACGACGCCACGACCACCGGCATGCACTGGCAGATCCACAAGGGGGGCGCTCACCACTACCGCACGTGCCTCCGCGATGGTCGCCGCCTGGAGGTGGCTGTGGCGATCGGGGCCGATCCGATGGTCACCTTCGCCGCCACGCTGCCCCTGCCCGAGGATTTCGACGAGATGATTTTCGCCGGATTCCTGCGCGGCGGCCCCGTGGAGATGGTCCCCTGCCGGACGGTTGACCTGGAAGTTCCGGCCACAGCGGAGATCGTGCTCGAGGGCTACGTGCAGCCCGGCGAGCTGCGACGGGAGGGCCCGTTCGGCGACCACACCGGCTTTTACTCGCTGGCGGACGATTATCCGGTGTTCCACGTCCAGTGCGTCACCCGGAAGCGTCAGCCGGTCTATCACACGACCATTGTCGGGCGGCCGCCCATGGAGGACTGCTGGATGGGCAAGGCCATCGAACGGATCCTGCTGCCGGTGATTCGCAAGCAGTTTCCCGAGATCGTGGACATTCACCTGCCGTTCGAAGGCGTGTTCCACAACCTGATCATCGTGGCCATCCGCAAAGCGTATCCGGGGCACGCGCGCAAGGTGATGCACGGCATCTGGGGGCTCGGCCAGGCGATGTTCTCCAAATGCATCCTGGTGGTGGACGACACGGTCAATATCCAGGATCTGAGCGAAACCGCCTGGGCGGCGCTGAACCACATCGATCCGCAGCGGGACACGGAGTTCGTGCTGGGACCGGTGGACAGCCTGGACCACGCATCCCGCCTGCCTGACTTCGGATCGAAGATGGGCGTTGACGCGACCCGCAAATGGCCCGGCGAAGGCTTTGCCCGGGCCTGGCCCGAGCCCGTCCGCATGAGCCCGGAGATCCGGACCCTCGTCGACGGCAAGTGGGACCGCTACTGGCGCTGACCCGCCGGTGCGCCCGCAGGTGGCCCGTCCCCGCATGATTTTATGGAGGCGAACCATGATCCGCAGCGTCCTGATCGCCGTTGTCCTGCTGGCCGCGACGCCGGCGGCCCTCGTAGCCCAGGGACCCGCCGAAGGTAGTCCGCCGAGTCTGGCCGAGCTCATCGACAACCTGGCCAACGCCCAGCACCGCGGCAGCTTCTTCCGCGACCGGTGCGTCTATTTCCAGCGGCTGTATGTGGAGCGATTCAAGGAGCGCACGCCGGAAGGTGTCTACGAAAATTCCATCTACCAGCGGTTGTCGGTGGCGGAAGTGAGCGCCGACAAGGACCGGGAAGTGATCGCCCGCCTGGTGTCGGACACCGACGGCAAGCTCAAACCCAAAGCGGTTTCCGAATCCAGCCGGAACGTGTTCGGCGCGCCCCGCTTTCTCGAACTGCTGTTCTTTCCTCTCTATCCGGAGCGGAAAAGTCTGTTTGAGATCACTGATCTGGGCGAGGCGGTGATCGGCGACCGGAAATGCCGGATCCTGCGGATCTACCCCCACTCCGATGCGGAGCCGCTGGTGGAGGGGGTGTTCTACGTGGATCCGGTCACCGGCCATCCGGTCCGGTTGGTCGTTGACCGGCTGCACCACTTCGAGTTGTTGGACGACAATCTGGACGGCCTGGTGGAACTCCATGCGCAGGTGGAGTACCGGACCCTGCCCAACGGCGTGACGGTCCCCCAGGCCTGCCGGGCGGACGGCAATTCACGCATCTCCCGGTACAAAGGGTTTTTCAAGATTGACTTTCTGGAGTGGGGCTATCGGCCCAATCCGCTCTATCCCGACGTGGTGCCGTATTTTGAGAAGATGCCGGATTTCAATGACCCGGCGCCCGCAGCCTTCCGGCGGCCTGACACCGACGCCACGAGTCCGGAGCAACCATGAGGATCATTGCCGGCCGCCTCAAGGGGCGCCAGCTGTTCCTTCCGCCGGACTTGAGCATCCGGCCCACCATCGGCAAATTGCGCGAGTGTTATTTCGACATCGTCCAGGACCGCATCGGCGGTGCCCGGTTCCTCGATCTGTGTGCCGGGAGCGGTTCGGTGGGGATCGAGGCGTTCAGTCGCGGAGCCGCGGTGGTGGTGTTCGTCGAATTGAGCGAGCGGTCGCTGAAGTATCTCCGCAAGAACCTGGCGCACTGCGGGGTCGACGCCGGTGTGCGGGTGATCCGGGGCGACATCCTGGTGCAGATCCACCGGTTGGCCCGGGACGGTGAACAGTTTGACCTGATCTATTTCGACCCGCCGTATTTTGAGGGGTTGTACGACAAGGCACTGGCGGCCGTGGCCGGTTCGAGCCTGTTGGCCCCCGGCGGGCTGATGACGGTGAATCATTTCAAGAAGGTAACAGTGCCGGCGGCCTCCGGCGGTCTGGAGTGCGTCCGGACCGTCCGGCACGGCGATTCGTCGCTCAGCTTCTATGTCCGGCAGCATCCGCCGGACGCGGGTTCATGATCGGACGTATTCGAGGCCGGTCTTGCGGCGGACCTTGCGCAGGGTGGGCCGGGCGATGGCGCGGGCCTTTTCGGCGCCTCGGGCGAGGATCTGCTCCACCGCGTCACGCTCGGTGGCCAGCTCCAGCCGCCGCTGCCGGTAAGGCGCAAAACATGTCCGGATCTTATCAAACAGCATCTCTTTGGCCACCGCGTAGCCCATGCCGCCGGCCCGGTAGCGCCGATCCAGATCGGCCAGTTCGTCTGGCGTTGCGAACAGCCGGTACAAGGCGAACACGGTGCACTTGTCGGGGTCTTTCGGCGCCTCCACCGGCGTGGGATCGGTGACGATGCTCATCACCTTCTTGCGCAGCACCTTCTCGTCGGCAAAGATCTCGATGGTGTTGCCGTACGACTTGCTCATCTTCTGGCCGTCGAGGCCGGGCACCACGGCAACGTCCGGGTCGATGGCCGGTTCGGGGAGGACGAACGTGTCGCCGAAGACGTTGTTGAACCGTTCGGCGATGTCCCGGGTGACCTCCACGTGTTGCTTCTGGTCCTTGCCCACGGGGACGAAGTGGGCCTGGTACAGCAGGATGTCGGCGGCCATCAGCACCGGATAGGCGAACAGGCCATGGGTGGGGATCAGGCCGCGAGCGATCTTGTCCTTATAGGAGTGGCAGCGTTCCAGCAGGCCCATGGACGTGACGCAGGACAGGATCCATGTCAGCTCCGTCACCTCGGGTACGTCGGATTGAACCCAGAAGATCGACTGCTCGGGATCCAGACCGAGGGCGAGGAAATCCATGGCGGCATCCACGGTGCCCTGGCGCAGCGTCTTGCTGTCCTGGACCGTGGTGAGCGCGTGATAGTTGACGATGAAGCAGAACAGTTCATT
>JAGOHA010000133.1:5845-8084 GCA_017996395.1 Acidobacteriota bacterium
CTGACGCTGCAGTTGTTCAATGCCGAAAATGATCTGCCCACCGCCGGCACGATCGCCCACGGGATCGTCCACGGCGGCTTCGACCTGGCGATCACCCTGACAACCCCCGCACTGCAAACGCTGGCGGCGGCTAACCGCGACGGCCGCGTCCCCCACGTGTTCGGGGTGGTCACGGATCCTGTCGGGGCGGGCGTGGGCATCGGGACCCGGGACGCGCTGGATCATCCCCCCCACCTGGTCGGTATCGGCACATTCCAGCCGGTCCGCGAGATCTTCTGTCTGGCCAGACGGATCCATCCCCGGCTGCGCACCGTGGGAACGGTGTGGTGCCCGGCGGAAAAATGCTCCGAAGCCTGCACGCGGATTGCCCGGAAAATCGCCGCGGAACAGGGGATCACCCTGTTGGAGGCGCCCGTGGACAACTCCGCCGGCGTTCATGAGGCCGCCGTGTCACTGACGGCCCGGGGTGTGGAGGCCATCTGGGTCGGCGGGGACAATACCGTGGAAACCGCCATCGGTGAAATCGTCACCGCGGCGTCCCGGGCCCGCATTCCCGTGTTCGTCAACACCCCGGATCATGTGAAGATGGGGGCGTTGTTCGGCCTCGGCGCCGACTACGCCGTGGTCGGGCGCGAGGTGGGCCGACTGGCGGGCCGGGTGTTGAACGGGCTGGCGCCGGCCGAGGTGCCTATCGAAAACGTGGTGCCCCCCCAGCTCAGTGTGAACCGGTCGGTGTTGGCGGCCCTGGGCGGGAACTGGCAGATCGCTCCCGACGTGATGGCGGCTGCGTCGCTGGTCGTTGACGATGCCGGGACGCACGTCCGGCCAGATCCGGATCCATCCGTGTTGCGGACGCTGCGGGATCCCGAGAGTGTGACAACGGCAGCGGCCGATCGCCGGGGCGGCAGGGCCGCGGGCGGGCGGTGCTGGCGGTTGCACCTGCTCAACTACAACGAGTCGCCCATCGCGGCCGATTCGGAGGCCGGCTTCCGGGAGGCCTTCGGGCAGATGGGGCTGGTGGAAGGGCGCGACTACACCCTGCGCCGGCATTGTGCGCAGGGCGACCTGCCCACGCTGATCGCCCTGGTCGACGCGGCCGTGGCCGACGGCGCCGACCTGCTGCTCGCCCACTCCACCCCGACGCTGCAGACGCTGGTCAAGAAGGAGCGCCGCCTGCCCATCGTCTTCAGCGTGGTGGCCGATCCCGTGCGCGCGGGGGCGGGCCGCAGTTTCACCGACCATCTGCCCAACATCACCGGGATCAGCACCCGATCCGATTACGAAGGCATGGCCCGGGTCATCCGGGAGTGTCTGCCGGGAGCCCGGCGGATCGGTACGCTGTTTGTGACGAACGAGGACAATTCCATCTACAACAAGAACGCATTTGAGGCGGAGCTGCGGCGGCTCGGCATGACGCTGGAACCGGCGGGCGTATCGGCGGGCACCGAGGTGCTGGATGCGGCCCGTTCGGTGGTCGATCGGAACGTGGACGCCCTCTGTCCGGTGACCAGCAACCTGCTGGAGATTGCCTTCGCCGGCGTGAGCCGGGTGGCCATGGAATCGCGGACGCCGCTGTTCGCCTTCACGTCCACACCGGTGGAGCAGGGCGCCGCGGCGGTCGGGGTGGCGCGGGACTACCGGCAGGCCGGGCGTGACATGGCCCGGCTCGCTGTCCGGATCATGCGCGGGGAGGCGCCAACCGCGATACCCATTGAAGTGGTGAGCCGGACCCGGATCCTCGTGCACCTGCCGAATGCGGCCCGGTGCGGGCTGGCCATTCCGCCCGCCCTGCTCCAGCGAGCCGACCGGGTGGTGAGGCAGTGATGGAAATCCGGCGCGTGCGCCATTCCGAGGGTCTTGAATTCCGGATCAGCGGCCGCTTCGATGCCTACCGCTCAGGCCAGCTCGAATCGGATCTGGACGAAGCGGTCCGCGCCGGCGAGTACCAGGTGCGGGTGGATTTGAGCGGCGTGGATTTCATCAGCTCGGCCGGCATCGGTCTGCTGGTCCGGTTCCATAACCGCTTGAAGGGCTGTGGCGGGTCGTTCGGCGTCCGGGCGGCGTCGGAACCGGTCGCCAAGCTCCTGCAGATCAGCGGGCTGTGGGCGATGTTGGCTTCGGATTTTCCGGGCGGCGAAGGGCCGGGCGGTTCGGAAGCGCTGGTGGCGTCGCGATTCCGCGCGGTGGGACCGCTGGCGTGTGAAATCCATGGACCGGAAACCCTCCGGCGCGTGAGGTG
>JAGOHA010000134.1 GCA_017996395.1 Acidobacteriota bacterium
CATGTCCACGTAGACGCCGTTGCCCCAGTAATTGTGGAGCAGCTCGTGGGGGTAGGAGGAATGGAGGATGAACGGGAAGCGGATCACCTTCTCGCCGAGCAGGGTGAAGGAGGGCATGCCGTAGCCGGTTTCCCAGAAGTTCTCCACCAACGCGAATTTCTCGAACGGGAACGGGCCGATCAGTTTCTGGTACATGTCCATGTAGCTGGCGGTGACGCCGAGGTAGCGGTCGGCCAGCGCGGGATCGGGCGTCCGCAGGAAGGCCATGGCGACGGCCGGGCCGGCGGGCCGGGCGTACTCGGTGAAGGGGCCGGCCACGAGGTAGATCTCCTCGGACGGGTGGGGGCACTCCCAGGTGGCGTGGCGTGCGGCGCCCTCGCGTTCATGCCGGATGCGCCGGCCCTGGCTCACCGCGTCCCAGTCGGCCGGCACTTCCGCGGCGAGGAAGAAGGTGACCAGCTGCGGGCCGAACCACGGCACCCAGTGCGAGCTGCCCGCCAGGTACGCCCCTGCGGCGGCGATGATCCCGGGCGTTTCGCTGAAGCCGCGCGCGTACTCCGCCGCGGCCTGGGTGACGGGATGACGGATCGGGCCGGCGTAGCTCAGGGTGAACCGCCACTCGGCGCCGGTCTCGATGCTGCGGACGATCTCGTAGAGCGCCACGGGGACGTCGGCGGGCGGGCGCCACGCCGCCGGCAGGGCGGGGAAATCCGCCGGGCCCGGCCGCCGCTCCAGGCGCCGCAGCGCGTAGCCCAGCGTCTCGATGCGGGGCTCCAGGCCGTCGTGCAGCAGGAAGCGGACGGAGTCGGCGCCCGTGGCGGGGAAGACGACGGTGTCGCTCACCGCGAGGGTGCCGGCCGCCGGCGTCAGCCGGACCGCCAGGTCGTGGTGGACTCCGGCGCCGGCCATGCAGCCGGCGGCCGTCAGGATCAGCAGGCCGTTCAGGATGGCGCGTCGCATGGGCATGAACCTCCGGTGAGATGACGCTGGGCAGGCGGGGATTGGATGCCGCTCGGGGCGGACCGGATGGCGTCCGCCGGCCGCCCGCCGGTCAGGCCACCGCCAGGACGAGGAGCGTCAGGTCGTCCTGGGGCTCGCCGTTGCAGTGGTCCTGCACTGCCGCCTCGATCCGCCGGACCAGTTCCGCCGCCGGCAGGGCGATGCCGTCGCCGACCATCGCCAGGAGCCGATCCTCGCCGAACTGCTCCTGCCGGCCGTCTTCCGCTTCCGCCACGCCGTCGGTGTAGAGCACCAGCCGGTCGCCGGGCGCCAGCTCGACTTCGCCCTGGACGTAGCCGCGCTTCGGGAAGGGGCCGAGGAACAGGCCGCCCTCCTCCAGCCGCTGGGCCCGGCCGTCCGGCCGCACCAGCAGCGGCGGACAGTGGCCGGCGTTGACGTACGTCAGGCGGCGCGACGCCGGATCGTACTCCGCGTAGAACAGGGTGATGAACCGCCCGGCGGGCATCTGGGGATGCAGCGTCCGGTTCAGGCGCTCGCACAGCTCCCGGGGCGGCAGGCCCAGGCCGGCCAGGGCGCGCAGCGCCGCCTGCTGGTTGGACATGAGCAGCGCCGCGGACATCCCCTTGCCGGCCACGTCGGCGAGGGCGACGGCCAGCCGGCCGTCGGCGAGCTCGATCACGTCGTAGTAGTCGCCGCCCACTCCGCGGGACGGCTGCCAGGCGGCGGCGATCTCCAGTCCCGCCCGCACGGGGATCTGCTGGGGCAGCAACTGCCGCTGGATGTCGCGGGCCAGCTCCAGGTCCTGGCGCTGCTGCCGCAGGCGAAGCCGGGCCAGCCCGTCGCCCAGCACGCCGGCCGCCTGGACGAGGAAGTCGAGATCCTCCTCCTCCAGGTGCCGCGCCGGCTGTTTCCGGCCCACCGCCAGCAGGCCGGCGGCCGCGCCGCCGACATGGACAGGCGCGGCGACCTCCAGCCCCATCTTCTGCCACAGCCGGGCGGCCGCCGGGGCCAGCTCCTCGCGGCGGACGGTCCGGGAGTCCGCAAAGGCGGCCTCCGCGGCCAGGGGCGCCCGTTCCGCCCAGCCGTCCGGCATGCCGATGGTTTCCACGATCCGGTACGAGCCGGACGCGTCGGTCTGGAGGAACACGGCCAGGGCGCGGCAGCGCATGGCGGCCAGGGTCATCTCCGCCAGGCGGCGTGTCAGCACGCCGCGCTCGGTCGCCTCAGCCGCGGCATGCTCCATCGCGGCCAGGGCCTGGGGATAGTCGAACTTGCTCTTGAAGAAGCGGCGGTCCACGAACGCCTGCACCCGGCGGTGCAGGGGCAGGAGCAGCGCCCCGGCGCCCAGGGTGGCCAGCACGATGCCCCAGACGCTCTGGGTGCCCGTGAGCAGCACCAGGATCGCGCCCGCGGCGGCGGCCTGGGCGAAGAAGGCGACGAGCAGGATGCCCGTGACCGCGGTGTAGATCACCGTCTTGCGGATGATGACGTCGATGTCCATCAGCCGGTACTTGAAGATGCCGATGGCGAACGAGACGGGGATCAGCACGTAGAACGCCTTGATGATCAGGTAGCTCAGGTTCACGTACCGGCCCGCGGCGCCGAAGGGGAGCAGCGCGGCGACGTAGAGCGTCAGCCCGACCAGGAAGGTGCTGGCCAGCGCCACGACGGTCCCCCAGAGCGGCCAGCGGAGCTGGCGCTTCTCCTCGGCGTCGGCCTGCCGGTAACCGGCCACCAGGGCGATGCAGGCCAGGAGAGGATAGAAGAAGGGGATCGCGATCATCCCCAGGACCACAATCCCGATGAGGAAGAAGCCGAAACCGATGGGCACGGCGTCGGGCAGGCCGATCCCCGACAACAGCCCCAGGCCGCCCACCGTCACCGCCACGTAGAGCAGGCCGGCCAGCGACCCCGTCAGCCACGGATGCCGCATCCACCCGGCGATCCAGCCGTCGGCGTGGAACCGGCGGCGGAGGCGGACCGCCCACGCGAGGCCCGCGCCGAGCAGCACCAGGCCGTAAAACGGGGCGAAGCGATCCATCCCATGGTTGAACAACCCTTCCAGCAGGACGACGCTGAGTCCGGTCAGGAACAGCATCGCGATCAGGGCGACGGGGAGCACGTAGATCCAGGCGCTCAGCTCGGGCCGCCGCTGCACCAGGCGAAGGGGTTTGGGAAAAACCAGCGCCAGATGCAACAGGCTCGTGGAAAGCACGTAGGTGGCCAGGGTGATGAGGGGCAGGCTGAACGCATAGGTGGCGACCGACAGAAACCGGAGGCCGATGGGCGACAGCTGCGGCTGGAGGACGATGGGGATCAGCATGTAGCTGATGCCGGCGGACATGGCGAAGATGAAGAACAGGCGGGCCCGGAGATCGTCGCTCCGGCGGGTGAAGACCAAAAAGCCGATGGCCAGGAAAGCCGCCGCGACCAGCAGGTCCGTGATCACCGTGAACCAGGCATGGAAGCCGGACAAGGTCTGCGTCAGGCGCAGCTTCACCACCCGATCTTTCCCGCCCGACTGGACGGTATAGCTGACGGTGTCGCCCGGGCGGAGGCGGCGGTCCAGCTCGGTGAGCCGCTTCATGTCTTCGACGGGGATGCCATCGACGGCGGTCACGCGCTCGCGGGAGCCGAGCCCCGCCAGATCGGCGGGGGAACCGGGCAGGATCCCCGTGATCTGGCCCGGCGCCGGGACCAGCAAGGCCAGCAACCCCGGCGGTTTCTGGTCCGGCCGGGTGGATCCGCCCTCCATGAGCAGACCGGCGGAGAAGCTTTGGTGGACCGTGGACAGGTGCCAGACGATGAACGCCGACGTGACGGCCACGACAGCGATGGCGGTTCCGAGATAGATGGCCCGAATGAGCGGCAGCTTCACGTGGATGGCTCCGATACCGCCGCGGCAGGATGGTGCTTCCGCTTCTGACTCCCCGCCGCCGGGTGACCCGGTGAAATTGGATCGGCGACCATGTTAACCCAGCCGGTCGCCGGTTGACAATCCCGATCGGTTGAAAGAGGATCTTTCCGGTCGTGCAGGGATCGGGGATAATGGATCAGCTATTCCCGCACGCGAGGTGGACCATGAGGCGATGTGCCGTGAGCATCCTCGGCCTGGCGGCCCTGTGGGTCGCGGCGGGCGCGGTCCGGGCCGATGCGCCGCTGCCGGCCGAGACGATCCCGTACGCCGACAGCGTCAGCCTGGCCGAATACGTCCGGCTGCTGGACGAGATGCAGGCGTTCCAGCAGCGGATCCGGGCGGCGGACTTCGACGGCGCGGCCGCGCCGGCGCGGGCCGTGGCGGAGCGGGTGCCCGAGCTGTCGCCCGGCCACGAGATGGGCTTCCTCGCGGCGGCCCTCGGCGGCCGGCCGGACGCGGCCGTCGAGTGCCTGGAGCGGCTGGCCGACAGCTATTTCATCTATCCCGAGATCTACGCCAACCTCCTCCCGGCGGTGGAGCGCCTCCCGGATCCGGCCCAGCGGCAGCGCCTGCGGGAGGCGGTGACGGAATGCTTTCAGCGGCGGGCGCTGCGGCTGCAGCACGCGCTGGTGCGGGGCGCCAACGGCCGGCAGATCCTTGTGGAGCTGGTGTACCTGCATCACGCCGCCGGCGATGAGGCCGGGGCGCTGCGCGGCCTCGAGGCGGTCGCCGCGTTCGACGGGCCCTTCGCCCGGGGCTTCCTGCGGCGCTCCACCTGGCGCGATCCGGCGGCCGCCCGGGCCGTCGAGGGTCGGCTGGAAACCGCACGCCGCGCGTGGAGCGGCAGCGCCGAGGAGAAGGCGGCCGGACTGGTGCGCATCGCCGCGGCGGTGCAGGCCATGAGCGCGGCGCTGCCCCTGACCGCGGTGACGGACTGGCCGGGCCACGTCGCCCGCTGGATCCCGGCGGCGCTGGCGGCGCCGGACCGGCAGGCGTACTACGAGGCGCTCGCCGGCATGGTGCACGCCCTCGGCGACAACCACACCCGGGTGCTCTTCCCCGCCGACATCGCCGCCGCCTGCGGCGACTGCGGCCTGGGGATCCGCCCCGTCGGCGAGCGTTTCCTCGTGGACCGGGTGGACGATCCGGCGCTGACCGCCCGGGTCCGGCCCGGCGACGAGATCACCGCCGTGGACGGCCGGGCGCCGGCGGAGCACCTGGCCCGGAACAGCGGGCGGTTCCCGTGGGTGGAGCACGCCGCGCTCCGCCCGGCCGGCTACGCCCGGCGGCGGCTGGCCGCTGACCTGCTGGCCGGACCCGCGGGCACGACGGTCCAGGTGGCCGTGCGCGCGCCCGACGGCGCCACCGCAACACTCGCGCTGCGCCGCGACCGGCCGCTCCGGCGCGGCCCGGTCGCGCCCGGCGAGCCGCTGGTCTCGGCGCGGGAAGTGGCGCCGGGTGTCTGGCGGATCCGGATCCCGCAGTTCGAGGGCGGGGATGTGTACGCCGCCTTCCGCGAGGCGGTCGCCCCCATCGACCCGGCCCGGACGCGCGGCCTGATCCTGGACCTGCGGGACAACCCGGGCGGCAACTCGGCCTACGGCGAGGCCATCTTCGCCCACTTCATCGACGCGCCGTGCCGGAGCTATCGGCTGGATTACACGCCGGTGTTCGCGCCCACCAAGATCAACGGCCACCACGGGCGGCTCCGGCTCTACAGCGAGGGGCCGTCCATCGAGCCGGCCGCCGCTCCCCGCTTCGGCTGCCCGGTGGTGCTGCTGGTGTCGGAGCTCACCGCCTCGGCGGCCGAGGACTTCGTCTGCCTGTTCCGCGACGGGGGCCGGGCGCTGCTGGTGGGGCGGCCCACGGCGGGCGGGACGGGCAACAGCCACCTCGTGGACCTGCCCGGCGGCGGCATGCTCCGGGTGGGGCTCAACGTGAACCTGGCGTACAGCTGGCGCGGACTGGCGCCGGACGTCGAGGTCAGGCCGGCGCCGGCCGACCTGGCCGCCGGCCGCGACGCGGAGCTGGCCCGCGCGCTGGAGCTGCTGCCGGCGGCCGCGCCCGCCGGTCCGTGAAATTCCATCGAACGTTTTTGCCCGCCGCTGCGTACATAGTATTAATCTCACGATAGTTCGGAGGCACCATGGTTGCAAAACGCATGCTCGCCCTCACCGCGGCTCTGGTCCTTGCGGCGGGGGGAGGACTGGTATTCGGTGTGGAGAAGGTCATCGAAAAATCGTTCCCGGCCAGCCCCGGGGCCGAGCTGATCCTGAAGTCCGACCGGGGGTCCATCCGCGTGGACACGGGCGCGCCCGACAAGGTGGACGTCCGGGTGACGCTGGAAGCCCGGGGGCAGGACAAGGCGGAGAAACTGTTCCGGGAGTTCAAGCTCGACTTCCAGCCGCTGGCGGGCGGACTGAAGATCACGGGCGAAGGCCCCGAGCAGGCCTGGAAGTTCTGGAGCTGGGGCTCGGACAATCTGAACGTCCGCTATGAGATCACCGTGCCGAAGGAGTACCGGGTGAACCTGAGCACCGGCGGCGGCAGCATCGCCGTGTCGGATCTCGACGGCGAGGTGGTCTGCGACACCTCCGGCGGCAGCATCAAGCTGGGCTGGATCGACGGCCGGGTCCACGCCCGCACCTCCGGCGGCAGCATCACCGTCGAAGGCGGCACGGCGGACGTGGACGTCGAGACCTCCGGCGGCGGCATCCGCATCGGCGAGACGGGCGGCAAGGTCCGCGCCCACACCTCGGGCGGCAGCATCCGCCTGGGCGCCTGCGGCGGGCCGGTGGACGCCGACACCTCCGGCGGCAGCATCACCGTGGAGGAGGTGCTGGGCGAGGTGTCGGCCACCACGTCGGGCGGCTCGGTCAAGGCGACCATCACCCGCCAGCCCAAGGGCAATTGCCGCCTCGAGACCTCCGGCGGCAGCGTCACCGTCTACCTCGCCCCCTCGGTGCGGATGGACGTCAGCGGCCATTCCAGCGGCGGCGGCGTCCGCGTCAACGTCCCCTTCGAAGGGGATATCGATGACGATGCCATCGAAGGGAAGATCAACGGCGGCGGTCCGAAGCTGATGCTGAGCACGTCCGCCGGCTCGGTGAACGTGCTGAAGTACGTCGCGGAATCCGGTGCGGAAGCCGCACCGAAGAGCGGGACGAAATCCAAGCCGAAGGTCGAGAAGAACTGACCGGCCGCCAGCGGCCATCCCCATCCGGCCGGACCGGGCGCCCCGAAGCGGGACGTCCGGCCCGGTCTTGACTTTCCCGCCGGATGAGTCCATAACAAGTCAGCCCGCGGACCCGCCGGCCCGCGGCGAGAATCCCCGGGGAGACCGCAGTGACCGAAACCGCCCAGCCCCCTGCCGAACCGCCGGCCGCCCTGCGCTGCCGCCGCCTCGTGAAGCGCTACCCGGGCGTGCTGGCCGTGGATCGCCTCGACCTGGAGGTGCGCGCCGGCGAGAGCTTCGGCCTGCTGGGGCCCAACGGCGCCGGCAAGACCACCACCATGGAAATCCTGGAAGGGCTCACCCCGGCCGATGCCGGCGAGGTGGAGGTGCTGGGGCGGCGCTGGGGGCGGGGCGGCGACCCCGCGCTCCGGGCCCGGCTGGGCGTCCAGCTCCAGACCGCCCAGTTGCCGGAGAAGCTCACCGTGTTCGAGGCGGTGCGGTTGTTCGCCAGCTTCTACCCGGCGGGCGGCGACGTGGAGGCGGTGATCCGCACCGTGGAGCTGGCCGAGAAGCGCGCGGCCCGCGTGGGCAAGCTCTCCGGCGGGCAGCGCCAGCGCCTGGCTCTGGCCTGCGCGCTGGTGGGCGACCCCGAGCTGCTCTTCCTCGACGAGCCCACCACCGGCCTCGACCCGCAGGCGCGCCTCAAGTTCTGGGAGCTGATCGAGGCGTGCCACGCCCGGGGCAAGACGATCCTGCTCACCACCCACTACATGGAGGAGGCGGCGCGGCTGTGCGACCGCGTGGCCATCATGGACCACGGCCGCGTCATCGCGCTGGGGAGCCCCGCGGAGCTGGTGGCCGCGCTCGACGCCGAGCAGATCGTGGAGTTCGCGGCCGACGCCGAGCTCGAGGCGCCGG
>JAGOHA010000135.1:0-1173 GCA_017996395.1 Acidobacteriota bacterium
AGAGGAGCAATCATGAAAATCATCGTACTCGGCGCCGGACTGGTGGGGCGGCCCATGGCGTGCGACCTCGCCGCCGACCCTGATTTCGAAGTCACCGTCGCTGACATCAACGCGGACGCCCTGGCCCAGACCGCGGCCCGCTGGCCCGTGCGCACCGTCCAGGCCGACCTGCGCGATGCGGCGCGGGTTCAGGAGCTGGCCAAGGCCGGCGACCTGGTGGTGAGCGCCGTCCCCGGCTTCATGGGCTACGCCACCCTGCAGGCGGTCATCGAGGCGAAGCGGCCGGTGGTGGACATCGCTTTCTTTCCCGAGGATCCCTTCGGCCTGGATGCGCTCGCCCAGAGCCAGGGGGTGACCGCCGTGGTGGACTGCGGCGTCGCGCCCGGCATGAGCAACCTGCTGGTGGGGCACGCGGCGCGGCAGCTGGAGGCGGTGGAGCGCGTCCTGGTGTACGTCGGCGGCCTGCCCGAGGTGCGCGAGTGGCCGTACGACTACAAGGCCGTGTTCTCCCCCATCGACGTGATCGAAGAGTACGTCCGCCCCGCCCGCTACGTGGAGAACGGCCAGCTCGTGGTGCGGCCGGCGCTCTCCGACCCGGAGTTCGTCAACTTCCCCGGCGTGGGCACCCTCGAAGCGTTCAACACCGACGGTCTGCGGACGCTGGCGGCCACGATCGACGCGCCCAACATGAAGGAGAAGACCCTCCGCTACCCGGGGCACATCACCAAGATGGCCCTGCTGCGCGAGACGGGCTTCTTCGGCACCGAGCCGGTGGAGGTCGGCGGCGCGAAGATCCGCCCCGTGGACTTCACCGCCAAGATCCTCTTCCCCCTGTGGCACCTCAACGAGGGCGACACCGACCTCACCGTGATGCGCATCCTGGTGGAGGGGCGTGAGGCGGGGCGCCGGGTCCGCTACACCTGGGACCTGCTGGACCGCTTCGACGCGGCGACGAAGGTGCATTCCATGGCCCGCACCACCGGCTACACCGCCACCGCCGCAGCTCGGCTGCTGGCCGGCGGGCTGTACCGGCGCGGCGGAATCGTGCCGCCGGAGTACATCGGCCGGGAGCCCGACTGCGTCGCCTTCATGCTGGCGGAGCTGGCGCGCCGCGGCGTGATCTACCGCCACACGGTGGAGGCGATCGGCTGAGATTTTCCGTTCGTGCTCGTA
>JAGOHA010000135.1:1273-7939 GCA_017996395.1 Acidobacteriota bacterium
GCCGCCGGAGTACATCGGCCGGGAGCCCGACTGCGTCGCCTTCATGCTGGCGGAGCTGGCGCGCCGCGGCGTGATCTACCGCCACACGGTGGAGGCGATCGGCTGAGATTTTCCGTTCGTGCTCGTATTCGTCATCGTGATCGTATTCGGGGCTCGCGGTTCGGGGCTCGGGGTTTGTCTCCGTTCCCGTCGTTCGTGCTTGTAATTCCCAACCCGGCGGAGGGGGCACCGCGAGCGGGAGCGAGCGGCGGAGAGGAGTCCTCGCAACGCCTCACCCCGGGTGCCGTACCACTCCGTCGGCGCGAATCGACTGCCGACGGCGGTTCCGAAGATCCGGGACCTCAAATCAGAGTCAACGAACTTCGCTCCTCGGATCTCGTGTCGGCACAATCCGCCTCGACTGGAAACAGCTAATCAGATTCAAGCAATCAGCAACAACCATTCAGACCTTTTCGCGATACATGATCGTTGTCTGGCCGCTGTCGATTCCCGGAGCAGGATGAAAGCTGCCGGCAGGATCAATAGGCCATCAGTCAGGGTTGGAGTCAGCAAACAGGGCCAAAACGATTTTCGGAAAGAGTCCGCGAAGCCCTTGCACGCTGAACGACGACGCAGTAGCCACCTCTACTGACGCGCTTCTTTGCAAGTGGTTCGAGACTCCGGCCTTCGTGGCGCGCGATGCGCAGCGTCGGCGGTTACGCCTCCTGGGTTGATCATCGCCCGGTCAGCGGCGGACAAAGCGCGCTCATCACAAGAGCCTCCTCATAGGGCCATTGGTCGGGGCGACCGGGCTCCTGCGCGGCCCACGGATAGAACAGAGAGGTGTCCGGCGGCGACAGGTCCGGTCGCTTCAGAAAGGCCGACAGCCTGCTGGTCTGAGGGTCGAAGAGTGCCACCTGCACAGACTCGTCAACAAATCCCATCGAACGTCCCTTGCACTTTGCGGCCGAGGCCTTCTCCGTACTGTAGTTCCTCGTCCACAAGACGACATCGAAGAATCCGTCGCCATTGACATCGGCTCTGAGAAGACGCGGCAGAGCCACATCTCCAACCACGGCGCCCCTTCGAGTCTCTTGAATCATAGCCTCGCCGATTCGTGTCGCTGGACCCTTGTAGAGAAGCTTGTCGCCGGAGACCACCAAAAGCCGGAGCACGTAGCAATGGGAAGGGTTATGCGCACCGGCGACGCCGAACAGGTCGGTCACGAGACCGACCGCCACCAGCTCCGGCTGATTCTCAGAGAGCGGGATCTTCTTCACGATGGTCTGGCCAACGACCCCAATGTTGTCGTATGGCTCGCCATCGAACGCAATTCTCTCTACAACCTGGGCAGACCGTACTCTCACCAATACTGCCTCGTACAGCCCATTCCTCTGTCCGACGACTACAACCACCTCTGGAGAAATCTGATAGAGCTCCCGCCGTCTCTCAGCCAATAGTCCGGCGGCCGCAAGCTCTGCTTGGGGCGCAGCCTCTGCCACCGAGCTAGCCGCTGCCTCGCTCAAAGGTGCTTGCAGGACATAGCTGGAGAAATCAGCCGGCAACCGATACGCAACTTGCGGGCGCTCCGCAATCGCAACGGCCGCGACAACCGCGGCAATGGGGAGTAATAGTATGTATCGAAGCTTCATTATCAATGCCTCCAACAGCGAGAATCGCCTCACTGGTTGATCTCGGCGAGCTCAGCCGCCCGTTTCGCCTTCTTTGAAATCACCGCAGCAAAGCCGCTTTCGCAGTACTGAATAGGAATATCAATTTTCCTGATGACAGAATTAAAATATTTTGATGAAAATGCAATTGAAATATGCAATTTCGATAACCAGCATATCCGGCTCATCATAATTGATACCCTCACCGGTGTTGTCTCCGAAACAGCCCAGCAGGAGATCATTTTGTTGTTGTTCCCGATCCTGAGATAGAGGGAGCCGTTGTTTCTCAGCACCATCAGGAACCTGTTTTATACCTTTCAGATTCACCCTCCTTTCGATCAGGACCAGGCAGATACAGCGTCCTGTTTAAGATGAGATTATCCCTGAATATTCCGGCCCTCCGGGGAAAACTTGTCAAATATTTCGAAGAGTTCGGACGGGTGTACGATGAGCGCAATCAGGGCGAATACGGCTACTGGCAGTCTGCCATCCGGAAGGCGGCCGACGAGTCCCTCGATTGTGGCGACCTGCGCCATGGTTTCGCCAGGATCCGATGCGAAAACCCGGACTTCCGGCATGAGTGGTCCTTGGCGTTCTCCTGCCGTAGCCAACTTGGGTTGCCGAATGAAGCAAACGAGCTTCGGGAGTCCAGTCCCGAAGCTCGTTCACAACGGACGCATTCAAACGCGATGGATCAGGGGATCTGGACGCAGCGGATCTCCGACAGGGCCTTGACCCCGCGGTCCACGAAGAAGTCGGGCCCCGCGAACAGCGGGAACCGGCCGCCCTTGGCGCCCTCGCCGCGGTCCTGAATCAGGAACTCGGCCCGGTCGCTGCGGTTGAACAGCTCGCTGTACGCCACGGTGCAGCGGTAGCCGTCGGCCGCGGCGAACACCAGGTAGCCGGCGCGCAGGCGTTCGGGCGTCGGGGGGAACGCGGCCAGCAGGACGTCCTTGGCCGACTTGCCGCGGATCTCGCTCACGCCGTGGAAGCCCATCCCGTGCCCGTAGGCCACGGTCGGGTACACGCGTTCGCCGGCTGCGGCGGGCAGGCTCTCCAGCCGGCCCTTCTCCTGGCCGTCCGCCACGAGGCGGATGGCGGGGCTGTACAGCGGCTTCAGGTCACGGTTCACCACGAAGCTGTGGGGGCAGGTGAGCACGGTGATCTTGACGGGCTGCCGGATCTGGCGCGCGCACACCATGTCATCGGCGCAGACCAGGCGCGTGTCCGTCGGGACCGGCCAGCGGTCGTCGGCGTGCGACGGGATGACCGGCGACACCCGCACGGCGATGAGGCTGCGGTGTTGGACGTTGGTGTAAAAGATCTCGCCCCAGCTCAGCACCGCCTTCTCGCCGGCGGCGTTTTCCACCACCACCAGGAGGTCGATCACGGGCCGGAATTCAGCCTCGTTCTTCTTGACCACCTTCACGTCGCGCAGGATGTCGAACAGCGAATAGCCGTCATAGCGGTAGGCGCCCACGAACTCCGGCTGGCCGTCCTTCAGAACGGCCTCGCGCACCGTCACCGAACGCACCGGCAGGCGGGACACGTCCACGGGGCCGGGCGTCGCCACGTCGCCGGCGATGACGAGGTCCGGGCCGGCCAGGGTGGTGGCCGCGGCATCGTCGAAGTAGTCGTTGTTCTCGCCCGCCGGCGCCCAGCCGGCCAGGAGCACGAACAGACTCAGCAGCATCAGGATGCTTCGCATGGTATCTCTCCCCTTAGGTGGATTGTCGTTTTCTCCGTTTGGACGAATTGCCCCGCGCCGGGGCCGATCCGGTTCACGCGTCTGATTGCAGCCACTCCGCCAGCCGCGCCCGCAGCGCCGCCAGGGCGCGACCGCGGTGGCTCAAGGCGTTCTTCTCCGTCGGCGGCAGCTCGGCGAAGGTGCGCCCGGTCTCAGGCACGAGGAACACGGGGTCGTAGCCGAAGCCGCCCGTCCCCCGCGGGGCTTCGAGGATCCGTCCCTCACAGCTCCCCTCGGCGGCCACCACCTCCCGCCCGTCTACCACCAGCGACACGGCGCAGCGGAAGCGGGCGCTGCGGCGCTCGGGCGGAACGCCGGTCAGCTCCGCCAGCAGCTTGTCGATGCGCTGGGCGTCGGTGGCCCCGGGGCCGGCCCAGCGGGCCGAGCGCGCGCCCGGCGCGCCGCCGAGGGCGTCCACCTCCAGCCCGGAATCGTCGCCCAGCGTGGGCCAGCCGGTAACCCGGCTGTAGAACTCCGCCTTGGCGCGGGCGCCCGCGGCGAACGACGCGTCCCCTTCCTCGAACAGCGGCACCCACGGCACCGCCTCCAGGCCGGCGACCCGCACGCCCAGGTCGCCGAGGATCTCGGCGATCTCCCGGGCCTTGCCGGGGTTGGTGGTGGCCACGAGCAGACGGTCGATCGGCGGCATGCGGTTTCTCTCCGTGGGGCGGGCGGCAAGCGCCCCAAATGGTCAGCTCCGGTAATGAGGGAGCAGGCGATCCATGTCCAGCTTGCCGGTTTCCAGCGTCCGGCGCTGCAGCTCGATGATCTCCTCGATGCCCAGCCGGGCGATCTCCAGCATCTCGTAGAGCTGCTCGTTGGTGAACGGCGTCTTCTCGGCGGTGCCCTGGATCTCCACCAGCCGGCCGTCGCCCGTGGCGACGACGTTGAGGTCCACGGCGGCGGCGGCGTCCTCCACGTACTCCAAATCCAGCAGCGTGACGCCGCCGACGAGGCCCACGCTGGTGGCGGCCACGTAATCCTTCAGCGGGCTGCCGGCGACGGACTTGCTCTTCATGAGCCGCTCCACCGCCAGCGCCACCGCGACGAAACCGCCGTTGATGGCGGTGGTGCGGGTGCCGCCGTCGGCCTGGATGACGTCGCAATCCACCTGGATGGTGCGCTCGCCCAGCCGCGGCAGGTCCAGGACGGCGCGGAGCGAGCGGCCGATGAGCCGCTGGATCTCCTGGGTGCGCCCCGAGAGCTGGGCCCGCTCGCGGGGTGTGCGGGACTGCGTGGCGCGGGGCAGCATGGCGTACTCGGCGGTGAGCCAGCCGGTGCCGCCGCCCCGCAGGAACGGCGGAACTTTCTCTTCGACGCTGGCCGTGCAGACCACCCGGGTGGAGCCGCAGGTCACGTACACCGAACCTTCCGCGTGACTCAGGAAGTTGGGTTCGAACCGGATGGGTCTCAGCGCGTAGTCGCCGCGTCCGCTGCGGGGCATGGCCTCAGCTCTCCCGCCGCTGGGCGGCGCCCAGGTCCACCAGGCGGATGTTGTCCAGCTCCCGCGCCAGGAAGATCTCGGCCACGCGCTGGAACCGCGGGATGGAGTCGGTGACGTAGAAATCGTCCGCGGCGGCCCCGCCGGCTTCGGGGCGCCGCTCCAGGCTCAGCGCGGTGAGGAGGCTGCTGATCTCGCCGGCCAGCGCCGCGGCCGAGTCGACCAGCTGGACGTCCGGCCCCAGGGTGGCGGCGATCACTCCCTTGAGCAGGGGGTAGTGGGTGCAGCCCAGGATGAGCGTGTCCACGCCCTGGGCGCGGAGCGGCTCCAGGTACAGGCGGGCGACCTCCCGCGTCACCGGGTGGTCCAGCCAGCCCTCCTCCACCAGGGGCACGAAGAGCGGGCAGGCGCCGGCGTACACCTCGGTCTGCGGACCCAGCTCCCGCAGCAGGTTTTGGTAACTGGCGCTGCCCACCGTGGATTCGGTGGCGATCACGCCCACCCGGGCCTTGCGGGTCAGCGCCAGCGCCCGGCGGACGCCGCTGGCGATCACGCCGACGATGGGCATGTCAAACCGATCCACCAGCGCGTCGAGGGCGAACGACGAGGCCGTGTTGCACGCCACCACCAGCATCTTCACCCCGAGCGAGACCAGGAATTCGGCGTTCTGGAGCGAGTACTTGATGACCGTCTCGGCGGACTTGCTGCCATAGGGCAGCCGGGCGGTGTCGCCCAGGTAGATGAACCGCTCGTGCGGCAGCCGGGCCTTGAGTTCCCGATACACGGTCAGGCCGCCGATGCCCGAGTCGAAGATGGCGATGGGCTTGTTCTGCTTCATTCGAGGTTCTCCTCCTGAATGAGCGCGCCCCGGCCGGGCGCGCCGACGACGAAATCGGGCGCGGCGCCGAACGACCGGTCCAGGGCCAGGTGTCCGGACAGGGTGCTGCGCTCGGAGCCGTCCACCAGGATCCGCACGCCGTCGATGCCGGGAACGTTGTCCACCACCGAATTGACGATGGAATAGACGGTGGCCATCTCCCCCAGCACGCCGCCGGGGTGGCGGACGGCGATCTCGCGGGAGAAATCGATCACCGCCAGATTGTTGGCGACGAACACCTGGCGGACGATGGTCCCCTTGGGAATGGTGGGTCCACCGCCCTGGGTCGGGCCGGCGATGAGTGCGTCGAGGATGCGGCGGATGAGATACTCCTTGCGGATGGACTGGGGGATTGTCCGGACCTCGGGGGTGAGCAGGGCCAGCGTCCCCGCCGACGAAGCCGGCGCGCGGAAATACAGCTTGATCTGCAGCTCGCCCTGAGTGACGTCGTCCGGGACGGCGCCCGACGCCATGGTTTCCGCCGCCGCATCCGTTTCCTGGCGTTCGGCGGCCTGCTTGGCCAGCTCCGACCGGTAAAGGATCCAGACCCCGGCCAGAGACAGGACCAGCGCCACTGCCAGGGCGATGAGCAGCACCTTCCGGGTCATGGCGTCTCCCGGATCGGCTCGCTCGCCTTGAGGAATTCGGCGACCGCCTGGCGAAGCACCTGGGCCAGCGCGGCCCGGTGGCCGGCGTCGTCGAGGCGCCGCTCGTCAGCCGGGTTGGACAGGTGCCCGGCCTCCAGCAGCACGGCGGGGCAATTGACGGTCGCCAGCAATTTCAGCGGACCGCCCAGCGGCGCCCCGCTGGACCGGGAGTAGAACTCGTTGAGCCGGCGCTGGAGGATGCCCGCCATTTCTTTGCTGGCGGGAACCCACTGGAACTGGGCCAGATTCCAGGGGAGCACGCGGAGCTCGCGCCCGCCGAGCGGAGCTTTCAGATAATGGTATGT
>JAGOHA010000136.1 GCA_017996395.1 Acidobacteriota bacterium
CTCTTCGACCGGCAGCGATTCGTGGTGACGGGCGTGTTCGCGGAGATGCCGGTCAATTCCCACCTGCGCATGGAGATGATGGCGCCGCTGGACACCTGGTTCCGGCTGACGGGCAACGACGGCAACACCTGGCGCTCCAACTTCGTCTACACCTACCTGCTCCTCCGGCCGGGAGCCGATCCGCGGACTGTGCAGGCCGGTTTCCTGGACATGGAAACCGAGCTCCTGCGCAGCATGGGTGTGACCGTGGGCCCCGACTACAAGCGGACCTTCGGCATCCAGCCCATCACCGAGATCCACCTCCACTCCCACCGCCAGCAGGAGGTGAGTGTCAACAACAACATGACGTACGTCATCCTGGTATCGGCCGTGGCCGTCCTGGTGCTGCTTATCGCCTGCGTCAACTACATGAACCTGGCCACCGCCCGCTCGCTGACCCGCAGCCGGGAGGTGGGTCTGCGCAAAGCGGTGGGGGCCCGGCGGATCCAGCTCGTCACCCAGTTCCTGGGCGAATCCGTCACCGTCATGATGCTGGCCCTGGGCCTGTCTCTGTTGGTCGCCTGGCTGGTGCTCCCCTGGTTCAATACCTTGGTGGAGCGCGAGCTCCGCTTGAATCCCCTCGACAACCCGTCTCTCTTCGCGGGCATCCTGCTGGTGAGCCTGCTGACGGGATTGCTGGCCGGCATCTACCCGGCTCTCTTCCTTTCGGGTTTCCGGCCCGCCGCCGTCCTGAGCCGGACCTTCACCGGCGGGCCGCGGCCGGCGGCACGGCTGCGGAACATCCTGGTGATGGCGCAGTTTACCGTGACGATCGTCCTGATTATCAGCGCCTTCGTAGTGCGGGACCAGCTGCTCTTCATGCGACAGGCCGACCTCGGTTTCAACCGGGAGCAGATCGTGATCCTCCCGGTCCGGGACCGGGCCATCAGGCAGAACATCGAGGCCATTCGCACCGAACTGCTGCGCCGACCCGACATCACGGCCGTGGCGGCATCCGACAGTCTGCCCAACGACGTCACGACGTTTACCAGCCGCCCGTGGACCGGCAAGAGCGAGGGCGAACCGGTGCCCATCTACTACAACACCGCCGACTTCGGGTTCGTGGACTTGTTCGACATCGACATCGTGCAGGGGAGGAATTTCTCCCGGGACTTTCCGGCCGACGCGGCCGGGGCGTTTCTGGTCAACGAAACCGCCGTGCGGACCGCCGGCTGGAGAGATCCCCTGGGCCGGGAATTCACTCACTGGCGGGGGAATAAGGGCAGGATCGTCGGGGTGATGAAGGACTTCCACTTCCAGTCTCTGCACCAGCCCATCGCCCCCCTGTACATCTTCTTAAATCCGGACGCCGTCTCGTTTCTATCCGTCAAGATCCGGTCGACGGATGTTCCTGCCACCCTGGCGGCGATCGAAGCCGGATTCAAGCGATTCTCTCCTCACTGGCCGTTCACGTACTCATTTTTCGACGATATGTTCGCTCGAGCCTACAAGGACGAGCAGCGGCTGGAAACGGTGTTCGGCGTGCTCGCCGGCCTGGCCGTGGTCATCGCCTGCCTGGGCTTGTTCGGACTATCCGTGTTCACGGCCGAGCAGCGGACTCGGGAGATCGGCATCCGCAAGGTGCTGGGCGCCGCGCCGGGCGGTATCGTGCTGCTTCTGTCCCGCGAGTTGCTGGGCGGGGTGCTGGTGGCCAACGTCCTGGCCTGGCCGGTGGCCTGGTTCGTCACGAGGCGCTGGCTGGAGGCGTACGCCTACCGTGTGGAAGCGGGCGTGCAACCGTTTGCAGCGGCGGCCGCCCTGGCCGTCGTCATCGCCGGCCTGACGGTGAGCGCCCAGGCCGTCCGTTCGGCCCTGGCCAATCCGGCGGACAGCCTGCGTCGGCAGTGACTCTGTCGGCCCTGGATCCAGGACGGGAATCGATGTCTTTGTGCGAGGACAGCAAATGATGATCGGCAACTATCTGAAAACCGCCTGGCGGATGATCGCCCGGCACAAGTTCTACTCCGCGCTGAACGTCGCCGGGCTGGCCGTGGGCATGGCCACCGTGGGGCTGATCCTGCTCTGGGTGTGGGACGAGTGGCGCTACGACCGGTTCCACGCCCGGGCGGACCGCATCTGCCGCGTCACCGTCGAGGACCTGTCCGGCGGCGTGGTCGCCCACCAGGCGGGATCGCCGGCGCCGCTCGGGGCTGCCTTGAAGGCGGAGCTGCCGGAAGTGGAAGACTTCGTCCGGGTGCAGGCCGGCTGGCCGGGCTGGCAGCTCCGGATCGGCGACCGTTATTTCATGGACGAGCGGCTGGCGGCGGTGGATCCTTCCTTCTTTGAGATCTTCTCCTTCCCCTTCCTTCAGGGGGATCCCCACACCGCCCTGAAAAACCGCCATTCCATCGTGATCACGGAGAGCCTGGCCCGGAAGGCGTTCGGCGAGCGGAATCCGATGGGGCGGGTGATGAGCATTTCCGATACGGACATGACCGTCACCGGGGTGATCCGCGACATCCCCGCCCAGTCCCACCTCTGTTTCGACTATGTTTTCCCGGCGGTGAACATGGCCGACTGGCGGGAGTCGCAGTTGGACGCCTGGGATTACACCCAGTTCGCCACCTACCTCCTGCTGCGTCCCGGCGCCCGCCTGGAGGCGGTCCGGGAGAAAACGGCCCGGCTCATCCGCAGCCATCTGCCCAAAGCCCGGGGGCGGGTTCACCTGCAGCGCCTGAACGAGGTCCATCTCGGTTCCACCGACATCAACACCTGGATGGTGAAATATCCCGACAAGGGGAACATCGCCCATGTGGCCGTCTTCCTGCTGACCGCCGCGGGAGTCCTGCTGCTGGCCTGCGTCAATTTCATGAACCTGTCCACCGCCCGGCACGCCGTGCGGGCCAAGGAAGTGGCGGTGCGCAAGGTGGTGGGGGCCGGCCGCCCGGATCTGTTCCGCCAGTTTCTGGGCGAAACGGGGCTGCTGACGCTGATCGCCCTGGGCCTGGCCGTGGTGCTCATGGAGCTGCTCCTCCCCGCGTTCAACGAGCTGACCGGCAAGCACCTGTCGATTCTTGGATCGGGGGATGCCACGATCTGGTTGGGGCTGGCGGGCATCGCCGCCCTCACCGGTGTGCTGGCGGGATGCTATCCGGCGCTGTTCCTGTCGGCCTTTCCGCCGGTCCAGGTGATTCGGGCGCGGGGAGGGTCGGGCGACCGGCGGGGCGGCGGCCTGCGCAAGGTGCTGGTGACCCTCCAGTTCGTCTTCACCATCACCCTGCTGATCGTGACCGCGGTCATCTTCAGCCAGCTCCGCTTCATGAAGCAGAAGGATCTCGGCTACGATGCCCGCCGGGTGGTGACGTTCCCCGGCTGGGGCGGCTTCGAACGGAACTGGGATGCCGCCCGGAACGCCCTGCTGCAGTACCCCGGGATTGTGAGCGTCTGCCAGGGGATGCCCCCGGCGACGGGCTTCTGGGGGACCACCGAAGTGGACTGGGAGGGGCGGAATCCCAACCAGGAGGTCAAGCTGGCGGCGGATCTCGGGGATTACGACTACGCCGCGGTCTTCCGGTTCCAGATGGTTCAGGGACGGTTCTATTCAAGGGACTTCGCCAACGATGACCAGAACTGGGTGGTCAACGAAACGGCCGTCCGGGCCATGGGCCTGGCCGATCCCGTGGGCAAGTGGCTCAGCTACCGGGGCCGGCGCGGGCGGATCATCGGGGTGGTGAAGGACTATCATGGGGCGTCGCTCCACGAGCCCATCGGACCCAAGGTCATCCAGTGCGGGCAGGGTTTCTTAGTCTGCGTCCGCTACCGCACCGACGACGTTCCCGAGCTGATGGCGTTCCTGCAGAAGCAGTGGAGGGTTTTCGTGCACGGGGAGAGGTTCCGGTCGGATTTCGTGGACGAGTCCATCGCCGCCTGGTACCAGACCGAGGAGCGGATCCAGCTGCTCTTCGCCTACTTCACCGGACTGGCCGTCCTGGTCGCCTCCCTGGGGCTGCTGGGCCTGGCCGCGTTCATGGCCGAGCGCCGCACCAAGGAGATCGGGGTGCGCAAGGTGCTGGGAGCGTCCACCGCCGGGCTCGTCCTGCTCCTGGTGCGGGACCAGGTCAAGTGGGTGCTGGCGGCGAACCTGATTGCCTGGCCGCTGGCCGGGTGGCTGAGCCGGCATTGGCTCGCGGGGTACGCCTATCGCATCGACATGAGCTGGCCGATCTTCGCCCTTTCGGGCGCGTTGGTGCTGGCCGTGGCCGCGGCCACGGTGAGCGGCCAGGCCCTCCGGGCGGCCTGGTCCCGCCCGGTTGAGGCGTTGCGATACGAATGACATCCGATTCCGGAGGGATTGGTCCATCATGATCACAAGGGAAATCACGCTGCAGATTCCGACGCTCGAGGCGGAGCAGAACATCGACATCGAGGTGACCATCAACGGCCGGAAGCGGCGCATGGTCTACCGGGTGGAGATCGTGTCCTGGCGGGATCAGGATGCCGCAACCGAGGGGGAGGACCGGATCGAGATGATCCGCCGGGTGGTCCGCGAGCACGACCCGGCCTGGCAGCTCGTCCAGATCGGCTTGCCGTCGGCCGACGGCATCCCCATCATGTTCCGCCGCCGCAGCGCCGCCGCGGTTTGACTTGGAGAAGGGGATCGCCTAGAATCAAGCCAGGATGAATCCCGGTCACAGCGACATGCTGCGCATCTTCGTGGTCTCCGACGCCACCGGCCGCACCTGCCACACGGTGGTCCAGGCGGCGCTGTCGCAGTTCAACACCAGCCAGGTCGAGGTGATCACGCTCCCCCATGTGCGCACCTTCGAGCAGATCGAGGCGATCCTCGACCGGGCCGACCAGGCGGACGGCGTGGTCGTCTACACGATGGTGGCGGCGGAGTTCCGCCAGCGGATCTACGAGCTGGGCCGGCTCAAAGGCGTGCCCACGGTGGACATCCTGGGGCCGGTACTGACGCGTTTTTCCGATATCCTGGAAGTTTCACCGCTGGCCCAGCCGGGCCTCTTCCACCAGCTCGACCAGAAGTACTTCAAGCGGATCGAGGCGGTGGACTACACCATCAAGCACGACGACGGTGTCGGGCTGGCCACGCTGAATCAGGCGGAGATCGTGCTTCTGGGCGTGTCGCGTACGTCCAAGACCCCCGTAAGTATCTACCTGGCCTACCGCGGCTGGAAGGCCGCCAATGTGCCGGTGGTGCTCGATCAGCCGCTGCCCGCCGAGCTCTTCACCGTGGACCCGCGCCGGGTGGTCGCCCTGACCATCAACCCCGACCGGCTCCAGCTCATCCGGCAGGAGCGGGCTCGCCACCAGCGCTCGGGCGCCCTGATCGAGTACACGGATCCCCTCCTCATCGGCGACGAGGTCGCCTACGGCCTCCGCCTCTACCGTCGGCATGGCTGGCCCATCATCGACGTGACCTTGCGCTCCATCGAGGAAACCGCCACCGAAGCGGCCCGGATCATGTTCTCCCACTTCGGCGCCAAGAAGGACGGATTTTCCGAGGTGCTGCCCGAGATCTGAGCCGCCCGGCTGCCCGGCCGGGATGCGGTGCTTCCTGCAACAAATCCAGCCCGCTGTGCGTATATAGCGGAGGAAGACAATCCTGACCGGGGGAAGTGACCATGAGCGTTTCACCGACTCTCGAAGCGCCCGGCGGCAGCATCGAGGCGACCGCCCTGCGCGTCCTCATTGTCGATGACGAGACACTGGCGCGCAAGCGCGTCCGCCGGCTGCTGCAAGGCGAAGCCCGGGTGGACGTGATCGGCGAGTGCGCCAACGGGCCCGACGCCGTCGCGGCCATTCGGGAGCAGGAGCCTGACCTGGTCCTGCTCGACGTGCAGATGCCCGGCATGGACGGTCTGGCGGTCATAGACGCAGTGGGCGCCGACCGGATGCCGCCGGTGGTGTTCGTCACGGCGCACGAGGCGTACGCGCTCCAGGCGTTCGACGTCCATGCGGTGGACTACCTCCTGAAGCCGTTCGACCAGGACCGCCTGCACGAGGCGCTGAACCGGGCGCGCCACCGCTGCGGGAGCCGCGCCGACAACGGCCTGCCGGAACAACTGGCGGAGCTGATGCAGGACATGCAGCGCCGCCGCAGCCACCTGCAGCGGATCGCCGTGCGCACCGACGGTCGCGTCCTGCTGGTGCCCGTGGCCGAGGTGGATTGGCTGGAGTCGGCGGGCAACTACATCTGCCTGCATTCCGGGTCGAAGACCCACATCGTCCGGGAGACGATGGCCCGGCTGGAGGAACAGCTCGACCCCGCCCGCTTCGCCCGGATCCACCGGTCCACCATGATCAACCTGAACCGGATCCGGGAGCTGCAGCCGTACTTCCACGGCGACTACAAGGTGCTGCTGGAGGACGGGACCGAGCTGACGCTGAGCCGCAATTACCGCGAGAACCTGATGAACCGGCTGGGCCTGGCCAACTGAGGCCGCCCGATTCACGCCTGCCCGGGCCCGGCGCGGCGCCGGCCGCCTATCGCTGCCGGCGCGCGCGTTGCTGCATCCGGTCAAGATAGATGTAGACCACGGGCGTCAGGTACAGCGTGATCACCTGCGACACCACGAGTCCGCCCACCACCGCCAGCCCCAGCGGCTGGCGCGACTCGCCGCCGGCGCCGAAGCCCACGGCGATGGGGAGCGTGCCGAAGAACGCCGCCATGGTGGTCATCATGATGGGCCGGAAGCGGATGAGGCAGGCCTGGTAGATGGCCTCGGCGGGCGGCACCTGTTTCGTTCGCTCAGCGTCCAGCGCGAAGTCGATCATCATGATGGCGTTTTTCTTGACGATGCCCACCAGCATGATGATTCCCACGAAGGCGAAGATGTTCAGGTCCACCCGGAACAGCAGCAGGGTGACCAGGGCCCCCAGGCCGGCCGACGGCAGGCCCGACAGGATGGTCACCGGGTGGACGAAGCTCTCGTACAGGATCCCCAGGACGATGTAGATCACCACCACGGCCATGATGAGGAGCAGGCCCATCCCCTTGAGCGACGCCTGGAAGGCTTGCGCCGTGCCCTGGAAGCTCCGGGTGACCGTGGGCGGCAGCAGGTCGTCGGCGACACCCTCGATGCGCGTGAGCGCCTCGCCCAGCGACACGCCCGGACGCAGGTTGAACGAGACGGTCGCGGCGGGAAGCTGTCCCAGGTGGTTTACCGACAGCGGCCCCACCGCCGGGCGAATCCGGGCCACGGCGTCCAGCGGGACCATCCGGCCGCCCGCGGACTTGATGTACAGGTTGGACAGATCGTTCGGCTCCCGCTGCAGCCGCGGCAGCAACTCCATCACCACGTAGTACTGGTTGTCCGGCGCGAACATCGTGGAAATCTGCCGCGTGCCGAAGGCGGTGTAGAGGACGTCCTCGACCTGGTAGGCGGTCACGCCGAGCGCGGTGGCCTTCTCGCGGAGCAGGTCCACCCGCACTTCCGGATTCTTGATGAACAGGTCGCTGTTGACGTCGAGCAGCTCCGGCATGGTGCGGAGCCGCGCTTCGAGCAGGGGGGCGTACCGGTACAACTCCGCGGTGTCGGTGCTCTGGATGGAGTACTGGTAGAGCGCCCGGGTCTGCTGGCCGCCGATGGTGATGGTGGGCGGGTTCTGGAGGTAGACCTGGATGCCGGGGATCTGGGCGAGCTTCGGGCGCAGCCGGTTGATGATCTCGTCGGCGGTGCTGGTGCGCTCGTGACGCGGCTTGAGGCGCAGGAACACGTTGCCGGCGTTGAGGCCGGACGCGCCGCGGGCGCCGCAGCTGGACATCATCCCCTCGACGTCCGGATCCTGGCGGATGATCTCGGTGACCTCCCGCTGGTGGCGGACCATCGACTCGAAGGAGATGCCCTGGATCGCCTCGGTAAAGCCGCGGACCTGGCCGGTGTCCTCGGTGGGGA
>JAGOHA010000024.1:0-10834 GCA_017996395.1 Acidobacteriota bacterium
CTCGTGACCATCCAGGCGACCATCCACAGCGACCAGGCCGACACGCTCGTCGAGATCCTCGCCGGGCTGCTGGCCCGGCCCGCCTTCACCCAGGAGCGGTTCGACTACGTCGTCCAGCGGATCCGGACGGAAGAAGACACCGCGGCGGAGGACCCGTTCTATCTGTGCGGCCGCAAATTTCAGCAGTTGCTTTACGTAACCCACCCATACGGTTATCTGCACTCGGCGGACGGCATCGAGAAGGTGACGCTGGCCGAGGTCCAGCGCTACTTCGTCGACCACTACGGGCCTGCCGGCCTCGCCCTGGTCGTCACCGGTGATTTCGATGCCAACCGCGTGCTCAAGAAATGGGAGGAATTCTACACGGGACATCCGCCCGCCCGCGAGATACCGCCGCCAACGATGCCCGCGCCCCAGGACCGCCCGGGCATGTTCCTGCTGCAGAAGAACATCAACCAGTGCTCCATTTACTTCGGCTGCCAGTCAGTGGCGCGGGATCTGTCGGACATCCACCGCATCCACCTGCTCAACCACATGGTGGGCGGCAGCAGTTTTGCCTCCCGGTTTACCCAGCAGGTCCGTGACCGGGAGGGGCTGGCCTATCGGGTGGACTCGATCTTCGACACCGACGTGCTGGGTCGCCCAGCCTTTATCGCCCGGTGCCGGACCAAAACCGACACCACCGTCCGGGCGCTGGACGCGATGCTCTGGATCATCGGCCTGTTCCGCGACGGCAAGATCGGGGAGACAGAGTTCGAAGCCGGGGTGTCGGGCCTGAAGAACGGCTTCGTCAAGCGATTTGCCACGGTGGAGGACGTGCTGGCCAATTTTCTGATGCTGACCATCCTCAACAGGCCGCGCAGCTACCTCGAGGAGTATCAGTCGCACGCCGGCGCCATCACCCGGCTTCAACTGCAGGAGACAGCCCGGAAATACCTGAATCCGGACCGCATGACCTTTGTCGTGGTGGGGAACGTCCGGGAGATCGAGGATGGTCTGAAAAAGTTCGGCACGATTTACCGCCTGAACGAGGCGGCCCCGGCCAGCCGGCCGGAGCGGCAGCCACCGTCCGGGCGATGAGCGCCGGCGCGTCAAGGCGCGCGGCGGCTCCGCCGCCGACCGCACCTGAGGAATAATCTGCGAGCCACAGGATCCCACATGACATCACAGCAGCGCAGCCTCTTTGGACCGGCCGAACGCGAGGTTGTATTCGACCTGGAAACCCAGCGCAGCTTCCAGGAAGTCGGCGGCAAGCAGAACATCCATCAGCTCAAACTGTCCCTGGCGGTCCTGTACGATTATTCCACCGGCCAGTTCGCCACTTTCCGCGAAGCGGAGGCGGACCGTCTTGTGGATGAACTGCTCGCCGCCACGCGGGTGATCGGGTTCAATATCAAGAATTTTGACTACGCGGTCCTGCGGGGGTACCGGGCGGACGTGGACTTCCGCCAGCTCGGCGCCAAGAAGACACTGGACCTGCTGGAAAAAATCGCCCAGCAGTGGGGTTTTCGCGTGAGCCTGGACAGCATCGCCAAAGCCACACTGGGCCGGGGCAAATCCGGCCAAGGGTTGGACGCGCTACGCTGGTACAAGGAAGGGCGGTTCGACCTGATTGAACGCTACTGTCGGGACGATGTGGACATCACCCGGCAGGTGTTCGAATTCGGTCGGGATCGCGGGCACTTGAAATATCTGGACCGCTTCGGCGAGATCCGCACGTCACCGGTGGACTGGAACCGCTAGTAAGCGGCGAAATTGATTCTCGGCCGGAACTGGCCGGCGGTGAGATCCAATCGATCGGAGGAACGCATGCAGCAGGGCGACGAGATCGACACCCGGATTGAGGAGCTGGGCACGCCCGGCATCGAGTCGCGGATCCGCTACCGGCACTTCGTCGAGGAGACGGACCGCGTCCTCCTCGATCTGTCTCTGGACCACTTCCGGCGCTGCCTGGAGCAGGGCACGGAACCGGTCAGCTTCGAACCTGCCGGTCCCCGGCGCCGGACCTTTTTTGACCCTTCCAAGCTAAAAGCGGCTGTGGTCACCTGCGGCGGGCTCTGTCCCGGCCTCAACGACGTGATCCGGGCGGTGGTCAACGAGCTGCATTACATCTACGGGGTTCGGACCATCTACGGAGTCAAATATGGGCTGCAGGGCTTCGTCCCCGACTACGGGCACGACCTGGTGGAGCTGACACCCGACGCGGTGGCTGACATCCACTCGCTGGGAGGGACGGTCCTGGGATCTTCGCGCGGCCAGCAGGACGTCGGCACAATCTGCGACTGCCTGGACCGGATGAACATCCGCCTGCTGTTTATGATTGGCGGAGACGGCACCCTCAAGGCGGCACAGCGGATCTACCAGGAGATCACCGACCGCCAGCTCAAGATCGCGCTGGTGGGGATTCCCAAGACCATCGACAACGACATCCACCTGGTGGAGAAGACGTTCGGCTTCGACTCGGCGGTGGAGGAGGCCGCCAAGGTCATCCAGTGCGCCCACGTCGAGGCCAAGGGGGCACCTTACGGAATCGGCCTGGTCAAGGTGATGGGCCGTTGCTCAGGCTTCATCGCCGCGGCCGCCACGCTGGCGTTGAAGGAGGTGAACTACTGTCTGGTGCCCGAGGTGGATTTCGACCTCGACGGGCCCGCCGGCCTGCTGGCGGTGCTGCGGGAGCGCCTCCTCGCCCGGCGCCATGCCGTGATCGTGACGGCCGAAGGGGCTGGCCAGAAATACTTCGATACCGCGGGCGGCTTCGACACCGACGGCAACCCTCACATGGGCGATATCGGCACATTTCTACGCGACCGCATCAACGCCCACTTTGCGACCACCGACCCGCCGATCTCGCTCAAGTACATCGACCCAAGCTACCAGATCCGCAGCGTGCCGGCCAACAGCAGCGATCACACCTTCTGCGGCTTCTTGGCCCAGAACGCGGTCCACGCCGGCATGGCTGGAAAAACCGGTTTGGTGGTGGGGTCGTGGCATAACCAGTTTGTGCACGTGCCCATGCGGGAAGTCATCCGCAGGCGGCGCTTCCTGGATCCCCGCGGCAGCATCTGGCTGGCCGTGTTGGAGTCCACCGGGCAGCCCTCCCTGAAAAACGAGTAGCCCCCGCGCAGCTGGCGGCCCGCGTCTGAGCTGTTGACCCGGAGCGGCAGCAGCGGTTGCGAGCGTGGGCGGCCGAGTTTCCGATTGACAAACAAACGCTTTAACATTAAAGTAATAAACGAATTACACGCGCGTGAGGCCGATTCATGCTGCTAAAAATCAACCCGCACCAGCCCCAGCTCCGGCACATCCAAAGCGCTGTGGAAATCCTCCGGGGTGGCGGTGTGATCGCCTATCCCACGGACAGCGTGTACGCCATCGGTTGCTCCATCCTGGACAAGAAGGCCATCAACCAGCTCTATCGCATCAAGGACGAGGACCGGCACAAGCCCATGAGCTTCATCTGCGACAGCATCCGGATGGCCAGCCAGTACGCCATCATCAGCAATTTCGCCTACCGGATCATTCGACGCGTGGCGCCCGGCCCCTACACGTTTATCCTGGAAGCGAACAACATCGTGCCCAAGATCATGCTCACCAAGCGGCATACGGTGGGTATCCGCATCCCCAAGAACGAGATCTGCCTCGCCTTGACCGAACACCTGGAGAATCCCATCATCTCCACGTCACTGCATCCCCATTACGGGGAAAACATGCAGGATCCCAACGAGATCCACGATCGCCTGAAGGGGGTCATTGATCTGGTGATCGACGGCGGGGAGATCTACGCCGAGCCGTCCACGGTGATTGATCTGACCGGGCCGTCCCCCGAAGTGGTGCGCGAGGGGGCCGGCGACATCTCGTTCCTGGCCTGATGCCGGCCGCCCGAATCGCGACGACCCGGGCGAAGTCCGGCGAGGAAACCGCATGAACATCACGACCAAGAGCCGATACGGATTACGGGCGGTGCTGGACATCGCCTGCCACCAGGAAGGCAACCACCAGCGGGCCGTCCGTCGGAAGGATATTGGGGCACGCGAGGGTTTTTCCCAGGACTATCTGGAGCAAATCCTCATCCGGCTGCGCGAGGCCAAGATCGTTCAGGCCTTGCGGGGACCCGGCGGCGGGTACCGCCTGGCCCGTCCCCCGGATCAGATCACGGTCTGGGAGGTCATGACCGCCTCCGAAGACCGGCTGGAATTTGTCCCGTGCCTGGAGCTGGAAGAGCCGCAGTGTGGCCGCCATGTCCACTGCTCGGCCCGGCAGGTGTGGCAGCGGTTGAATCGTATCGTCCAGATGGAGATGAAGGCTATCACCGTCGCCGACGTCCTCGCGGGGCGCATCAAACCCGACGCATTCGATCTCGACAACAAGCCGTCGGCCAAACCAGCCGCCCGATAACGAATCCGGCCGGACATGACGGCCTTCCCCCTTCAGAGCATGATCGGCAGAAATCCGCGGCGCGCGGCTCAGAGGAACTTGCGCGACGACCGGCCCCGGCGCAACTCGCCCAGATGCTCCCGGATCCTCTGAATCATCCGGACCAGCACCAACCGGTCCTCCCGATTCACCGCCAGCACGAACAAACAGGCGATGTAGATGAGGCTGAAGATCACCACTTCGAGCGCCAGCTCCAGCGGGATCGATGCCGCCAGCGGTGCTCGGCGCATCCAGTACAGGTATAGCGCGGCCGGGACCGCCGCCAGCGTGACGGAGAGGACGCGGGGCGAGACGGGAAAAAAGCCGTACATCAAATACACTTCCACGGCCATTGCCAGCCGGTACGCCAGCCAGGTGCCGGTGATGATCCAGGCCATGGCCGGAGCACCGAGCTGGGGTACCAGCACCAGCGCGGCCGTCAGATTCAGGCTGGATGCGGCCAGGGTGTTGATCAGCATCAGGCGGGAGTGACCGCCCATGGACAGCATCGCTTCGGCGGGTCCCAGGCCGGCGACCAGCAGCGGGCCGAGCGACAGGACGGCGATGTAGAGGGAGCCCGGGACGAACTGCGGACCCAGGATGGCCAGGCACAGATCGGCCCGCAGGATGAGAAACAGGTAACACGGCAGGGCCAGACCCAGTGTCCACCGGCCAACCTCCCGGTAGAGATTCCAGGAGTCGCTGAGCCGGTTGTCCGCAAGCAGGGCGGCGATGCGGGGAGTGGTGGGCGCCGCGAAGGCGCGCGGGATGACTTCGGGGATCAGCACAACCTTCAGCGCCAGTGAAAAGAGGCCCACCACCGAGTTGTCGGCATAGACGCCCAGCAGAATGATGTCTACCCAGGTGAGCACGTTGGCCATGATCATGGGGCCCACAAGGGGAAGCGAAAACAGCAGCAGCCGCCGCCTGTCGATGGGCTCGATCGGGGCCGGGGGCACCCGCCTCAGGAGCCGGTAGAACAAGAGTCCGGCGATGGCGGCGCAGGCGGCCATGGCCAGGGTGAATCCGCCCAGCGCCGCGCCGAGGCCGAAGCCCAGCGCGAACAGCCCGGCGAAGAATACCAGCTTCAGGAACGGTTCGCAGAAGTACTTGACGACGGCCGTGTGCCGCACCACTCGGAGAGCCAGCGACATCTGCACCAGGAGGCCGCAGACGGCGGTGGCCGGGATGGCGATCCCCACGAGCCACAGGGTCCAGGCCAGGTCGGTTTCATGCAGCAGCAGGCCGGCCAGCGGGCGGGCGAACACGATGAGCAGCGCACCGAATCCGATCGCCGCGGTGGTGCTCAACGTCAGGGCAAACCGAAATGTGCCGCGCAATCGCCCCCATTGGCCGTGTTCATACAGGACGCTCCCGTCGCGGACCACGCCTTGCGAGAGTCCTGCCAGCGAGAGTGTCGAGAAAATGTGGGTGAGGGAAACACCGATGTTATAGACGCCGAAATTGGCCAGTCCGATCAGCTTGGGGACCAGGATGGCGAAGACGAAACCGAGCAGCTTGTCGAGGAACTCGAACACCAGGGTGAACGCGGCGCCCTTGGCGACGCCGGGGAGCTGTTCGGCGTTCAGGTCTGGCGGCTGGGACATCACTTCTTCTTTTTCTTGTGCTGGTCCTTTCGCGCCTTGCGCTCCGACTTGCGTTTGTTCTTGAGCTTCTTCCAGTCGTCGCCGCTCAGCGATTTGGTGGCGAATTCCGGCTGGAACTTCTTCTTGAAGGGATTCTTCAGGCCGGCCAGGAGACTCTCAGTGTCCGTGTCGGATTCTTCGGACATCATCTGGCGCATCTGCATCATCTGATCGAGCTTCTTCAGGCCCGGGATGCGGCCGAGCCAACCCGTGGACTGGCCCATCTGGGCAAACAGCTTGCGCATGCTCTGAAATTGCGCGATCAGGTTGCGCACGTCATGCGGTTTGTGACCGGAGCCGCGGGCGATGCGGGCCGCCCGGCTCTGGGTGATGATCTGGGGACGCTGCCGCTCCTGCGGAGTCATGGAGCCGATGATCGCCTCCATCTTGTTCAACTCGCCCTCATCCATCTGGACGCCGTTGGGGAAGGCGTCGGCCATGCCGGGGACGCGCTCCATCACCTCGTTCAGCGGACCCATCTTGCGGATGGTCTTGATTTGGTCTACGAAGTCCTTGAGGCTGAATTCGCCCTGCAGAATCCGGACGGCATCCTCCTCGGCCTGCTTCTGGTCCACGACGTCCTGAAAGTCACGCACCAGACCGACGATGTCGCCGAAGCCCAGGATCCGCGAGGCGAAGCCTTCCGGCCGGAATTCCTCCAGCCGGTCCATCTGCTCGCCGACGCCGACGAACTTGATGGGCTTGCCGGTGACTTCCTTGACCGACAGGATGGCGCCGCCGCGGGTGTCGCCGTCGAGCTTCGTCATGATGAAGCCGTCGACGTTCAGACGCTGGTTGAACGCATCGGACATCCGCACCGCATCCTGTCCGATCATGGCGTCGCACACCAACAGGATGTTGTCGGGGCGCGTCTCGCGCTTGATGTCCTCGAGTTCGCGCATCAGGTTTTCGTCGATGGCCAGACGGCCGGCGGTGTCCAGGATCACGGTGTCACGGCCGGTCTTGACCGCTTCCTGAACCGCCTCCTTGCAGATCAGCACGGGGCCGAGGCCGTCGCGGATGAAGACGCCCACGCCCAGCTGTTCGCCGAGCACCCGCAGCTGCTCCACGGCGGCGGGGCGGTAGACGTCGGCGGCCACCAGCATCGGGTTGCGGCCCTGGCGCTGCAGCAGGCGGGCCAGCTTGGCCGCGGAGGTGGTTTTACCGGAGCCCTGCAGGCCCACCAGCATGACCACCGCCGGTCCGCTGGTGCGGAAGCGCAGGGAGGTGTCCACCGGTCCGAGCAGGCCGATGAGTTCGTCCTCGCAGATCTTGACGAAGACGTCGGCGGGCGAGACCTTTATCTTCTGGTCCTGGAACGACACCCGCGTTTGGACGATCTCGCCCACGGCCTTCTCTTTCACCTGGGCGAGGAATTTGCGAACCACGGGCAGGGCCACATCCGCCTCGAGCAGCGAGCGCCGGACGTCGCCGAGCACGTCGTCGATCTTTTCTTCGGACAGAGTCTCGAGCCCCTGCAGCCGCTGGCGGAGGGTTCGGAATCCCTGGGTCAAGCTTTCCAACATGGTGCCACAGCCCTCCTGCAAATCGAATGGCCATTGTAATACATTTCGCCGGTCGGGGGGAATGGGTTACAATAAATGCCCCATTTTCCCCGATTGAGGTGCCCATGAAGCTCCCGGCCGACCTGATCCGCCTCCTGCCGAAGACGGATGTGCATTTGCACCTGGACGGCTCCCTCCGGCCCGAGACGCTGATCGACCTGGCCCGCGAACACCGGGTGCAGTTGCCGTCGGATACGGTGGACGGCCTGTACGAGCTGGTGTTCAAGGAAAAGTACGCCAGCCTGACCGAGTACCTGCACGGTTTTCAGTACACCGTCGCGGTACTGCAAGACCCCGAGTCACTGGAACGGGTGGCCTATGAGCTGATGGAGGACAACATCCTCGAGGGAGTCCGCTACATCGAGGTGCGCTTCGCCCCCCACCTGCACGTGCATCCCGGCCTCGGTTTCCAGGAGGTGCTCCAGGCGGTGGACCGGGGACTGTCCCGGGCGGTCGCCCACTACAACAGCCGGAGCGAGGGCATCCGAAACGGCCGTGAGCCGCGCTTCGCCTACGGCATCATCGCCTGTGCCATGCGCAAGTTCGAGCCGGTCTACTCCGATTTTTACCGCCGGTTTTTTGAGCTGCACAGCTACTCGCCCCCCAAACAGGTGTTCCAGCTCGCGGCGGTGGAGCTGGCACGAGCGGTGGTGGACATCCGCGACCGCTGCGGGGTGCCGGTCGTCGGCTTCGACCTGGCCGGCGACGAGTTCGGCTACCCGGCGGTGGACTTCAAGGAGGCCTACGATTACGTACACCGGAACTTCATGAAAAAGACGGTTCACGCGGGCGAGGCCTACGGCCCGGAGAGCATCTTCCAGGCCATCACCGAGTGCCACGCCGACCGGATCGGCCACGGCTGCTTCCTGTTCAGCGACGACATGATCCGCTCGCCGGAGATCACCGACCGGCGGGACTATGTGAACCGGCTCAGCCAGTACATCGCCGACCGGCGGATTACGATCGAAGTCTGCCTCTCGAGCAATCTGCAGACAAACCCACAGATCCACAATCTGGCGGAACACTCCTTCGGGCAGATGCGGGCGAGCAACCTGAGCTGCACCCTGTGCACCGACAACCGCCTGGTCTCCCGGACCACCATGTGCCGGGAGCTGGGTCTGGCCCTGGAGCACTTCCCCATCGCGGCGAAGGAGCTCAAGGATCTGCTGGTCTACGGCTTCAAGCGGAGTTTCTATCCGGGACCCTACGAGGAGAAGCGTCGCTACGTCCGTTCCGTGATCAACTACTACGAGGAGCTGCAGCGGCGGCACATGCCCGAGACGATGGGGAGCGGCGAAGCCTGATGCTGCTTTCTCCGCCGACGGATGGGCGGTCCGCCTGGCGCCCCGGAGAGCTCAGGCCCGAACCGGCGCGTCCATCAGCTTCAGGCCGACGATTCCGGCAGCGATCAGGAGAATGAAGAATCCGCGGCCCAGCCCCACGGGCTCGCCGAAGAGGATCGCCCCCGCGGCCACGGCGCCCACGGCGCCGATGCCGGTCCAGATGGCATAGGCGGTGCCGAGAGGGATCTGCCGGGCGGCAAGCGACAGGAAAAACAGGCTGAGCAGTCCTACCACCACGGTGATGACGCTGGGGACGAGACGGCTGAATCCGACGCTGTACTTGAGGGCCACCGCCCAGGTGATCTCGCAGCCGCCGGCGATGAGCAGATAGATCCAGGCCATGGCGCCCTCCCCTAGCAGCCGCCGGCGCGCACTTCGGCCAGCGCCGGTTCCAGGCTGGCGATGACGCGGTCGATGTCCGCGGCGGTTACGTCGTGGTGGGTGACAAAGCGCACCCGACCGCCCTCCGGCGGGTAGGTCAGGATGCCGAGCCGGCGCAGCGCGGCGACAAATCGCGCTTCGGGCTCCGCGCCGCAACCGGGCCGGAAGCGGACGAACACCATATTGATGTCCACCCGGTCCGGAGCCAACTCCAACTCCGGCCGTGCGGCCAGGGCCTCCGCCAGCCGCCGCGCCTGGCGGTGATCTTCGGGCAGCCGCGGCACCATCTCCGTCAGCGCCACGATGCCGGCGGCGGCGAGGATCCCCGCCTGGCGCATGCCGCCGCCCATGAGCTTGCGCATCTTGCGGGCGCGGTGGATGAAGCCGGCGTCGCCCGCCACCATGGAGCCCACCGGTGCGGCCAGCCCCTTGGACAGGCAGAACATGACCGAGTCGGCCAGGCAGGCGATCGCCGCGGCCGACACGCCGAGACTGGCGGCGGCGTTGAAGATCCGGGCCCCGTCCAGATGCACGGGGATGCCGAGGCGGCGCGCGTTCGCATGGATTTCCACCATTTCCTCTAGGGGTTGGACGGTGCCGTCCCAGACGGCGTTTTCCAGCGCGATGAGCCCGGTGTCGGGGAAGTGGATGTCGTCGTCGAGCCGGATGCGCGGCTCGATCTCCGCCCAGGTGATGGCGCTTCCCCGCGGCCAGACGGTCCGCAGCTGCACGGCGGAGAGCACGGCGGCGCCCCCGACCTCGTGCTGGACGATGTGCCCCAGCTCCGACACGATCACCTCGTGGCCGGGCCGGCAGTGGGTCATGATGCACACCTGGTTGCCGAAGGTGCCGCTGGGGACAAAGAGCGCCGCTTCCCGGCCCGTCATCTCCGCCGCCAGGGCTTCCAGCCGGTGGATGGTGGGATCTTCACCGATGACGTCGTCGCCCACCTCGGCCGTGAACATGGCCTGCCGCATGGCCGGCGTCGGCCGGGTGACGGTGTCGGACCGCAGGTCGATAAACCGCTCCGTCATGGTGCCTCCTCGCAAAATCTCGTTGCGCGACAGGCTATTTCAGCACAATTGGGCGCCGATCGCCACCCCCAACCGAGGTGGCGTGGCGATGGGCGCTGTTGTTAATGCCAATGTGCCGGGGATCAGTCGGCCAGGGAGCCGCGGAGCACCGTAACCGCCTGACCGCTCAGCTTGACGCGGTCGCCGGCCACGCGGACCCGGACCACACCGCCCCGCGCCGAGGCCTGAAAACCGGTCATGGCGTCCTTGCCCAGGCGGGCCCGCCAGAAGGGCGCCAGACAGCAATGGGCCGAGCCCGTCACCGGATCTTCGTTCACACCCACCGCCGGGGCGAAAAACCGGGACACAAAGTCGAATCGGGAGTCGTCGGCGGCCGCGGTGACGGTCACGCCCCGGACGGGCAGCCGGCGCAGCGCGGCGAAGTCGGGCTGGACGGCCCAGACGGCGTCTTC
>JAGOHA010000024.1:10934-13663 GCA_017996395.1 Acidobacteriota bacterium
GCCAGGAAATTGCGAATCACCTGTGCCAGCCGCCGGATGCCTTCGCGAATCCGCTCCTCCGGCATGTTGGAAAAGTTGAGCCGGATCGTATGCTCGTGGCCGCCGTTGGGGTAGAACGCCCCGCCCGGAACGAAGGCCACATTTTCAGCCAGGCTGGCGGCCAACAGCTTGCGGGCGTTGAGCTGCTCCGGCAGCTCCACCCACAGGAACAGGCCGCCCTGGGGTCGGGTATAGCGGACGCCAGGAGGGAAGAACCGGTCCATCGCCTCCAGCATAACGTTGCGGCGGCGGTGGTAGAGGGTGCGGATCCGCTGGATGTGGGCGTCGAAGTCGTGCCGGTCCAGATACAGCTGGAGCAAGCGCTGGGGCAGGGTCGAGGTGTGCAGGTCGGCCCCCTGCTTGACCAGCACGTACTTCTCCACCAGCTCCTTTGGTCCGGCCACCCAGCCGAGCCGCAGACCCGGGCAGAAGGTCTTCGAAAACGTGCCGAGATAGACCACCTGCCCGTGCTCGTCCAGGGACTGGATCGCCGGCAGCGGCGGGCCGTCGAAGGCGAGCTCGGCGTAAGGACTGTCCTCGATCACAACCACCGGGTGACGCGCCGCCGCCTCGAGCAGCGCCCGCCGCCGCTCCGTGGACCAGCGGCGGCCGGTGGGATTCTGGAAATCGGGGACGACATAGATCACCCGGGCACGGGGCTCGGCAGCGAGGCGCCGAGCCAGTGCTTCGATGATCATGCCGCCGTCGTCGGTGGGCACCTCGATAAATCGTGGCTGGAAGATGCGGAGCGCCTGGATGGCGCCGATGTAGGTAGGGCTTTCGCACAAGACCACGTCGCCGGCATCCAGGAAGATCTTGCCGGAGAGATCGAGGCCCTGTTGGGAGCCGGCGGTGACGAGCACCTCGTCGGCGGTGCGGCTGGTTCCGCGAACGCGGTTCATCCGGGCGGCGATGATCTCGCGCAGGCGCGGGTCGCCCTCGGTGGTGGAATACTGGAGCACCCGGGCCCCCTCGTGATCCAGGGCGGACACCGCCGCTGCCTCGATCTCCCGCACGGGGAACAGCTCCGGCGCCGGCAGGCCGCCGGCGAAAGAGATGACCTCGGAACGCGCGGTGAACTTGAGCAGCTCCCGGATCTCCGAAGCCCGGACGCCTTCCATGCGTTCGGCCATGGGAATGATCATGACGTCTTCCTCCTGTTGATTCAGACAATGGGCCGGGTACCCGCCGCGGCGGCGAGTCGCCGGCCGGCCGGCACAGTGGCCGCGCGGACGGCGGCCATCAACCGGTCCACTCCCGCCGCCAGCTGGTGTGGCGGGGGGTATGAAAAATTCAGTCTCACGCATGATTCACCCGGCTCTTCGGCGAAGCAGGCCCACCCCGGCAGGAACGCCACGCCGCGTTCGGCGGCCTGGGCCATCAATCGCGAGCGCTCCACGCCGTCGGGCAGGCGGCACCAGAAATAGAATCCGCCGGCTGGCTTTTGCCAGGTGACGCCGGCGCCGGCGTGGCGCCGGAGCGCCTCCTCCATCGCGTTCCGGCGCTGCGTGTAGGCCCGCCGCAGAAGGTGCAGATGTTCGTTTATCAAGCTGCGGCGGATGAAGCGCTCCAGGACGTACTGGCCCGGTGTGTTGGAGTGTAGATCCATGGCCTGCTTGAGGAGGGCCAGACGGCGGACCACCGGCCGCGGGGCCACGAGCCACCCCAGACGCAGACCGGGAAAGAGGATCTTGGAAAAGGTGCCCAGGTGCAGGACGGACTCGCCGCTGTCGAGCGCCTTGAGCGACGGCACCATGGTGCCCTCGTAGCGGAGCTCGGAGTACGGATCGTCCTCGAGGATGGGCACGCCGTTGCGGGCCGCCAGCGCCAGCAGCTCGCGCCGCCGGGGCAGGCTCATCACCGCACCCGACGGATTCTGAAAAGTGGGCAGAGTATAGACGAGCTTCGGGCGGACGCGCTCCAGCACCCGGGCCAGGATGTCGGTACGCATCCCCTCCTCGTCGATGGGTACTCCCACCAGTCGGGCCTTGGCGGACCGGAAGACCTGCAGCGCCCCGAAGTACGACGGCTCCTCCACCACCACGGTGTCGCCGGGCTCCACCAGCGCCCGGGCGGCCAAATCCAGTCCCTGCTGGGAGCCGGACAGGATCAGCACTTCCGCGGGGCTGCACGGGATTCCGCGCGCCGCCAGCCAGCCGGCCAGCGTTTCTCGCAGCGCCGAGAGCCCCTCGGTGGGGCAGTGGAGCATGAGCGCCGGTCCCGTCTCGGAGGTCAGCTCACCGAGAATCGAAGTGAAATGATCCAGGGGGAGCAGTTCGGGCGACGGCAGCCCAATGGCGAGGCTGATCACGTCGTCCCGCTCGGTGAGGGCCAACAGATCGCGCACCAGCGGGTCCTGAGCACGCGAAGCTTCTTCACGAAAAAGCTGCGGCCACGGCAGCTCGCCGCCGACGGGCGCCGCGACAACCGGCTGGGCCTGGCGCACCACCACGGTCCCACGGCCCACGTGGGCGTCGACAAGCCCGTCGGCCCGCAACTCGTCGTAGGCGGTGACCACCGTGCTGCGGTTGACACCGAGGGCCTGGGCCAGCCGGCGCTCGGGTGGCAGGCGGAAACCGTCCGGCAGCGTGCCCCCCAGGATCATACCGCGCACTTGCCGCACAATCTGGCGGTAGATGGGCACGGCGCTGGTTCGGTCGATGGTAAGCTCCATGGGCGGCTCCACGGCA
>JAGOHA010000024.1:13763-37178 GCA_017996395.1 Acidobacteriota bacterium
GCGTTTGCTCTGGTGGTAATACACCGCCAGGTTGAACCACGCCTCGCTGTTGGCGGCGTTCACGGACAGCGCCCGCCGGTACAGCGTTTCACTGTCTTTCCAGTAGCCGACCTGCCGGTGGGCGCTCACGGCGTACACCAGGCAAAGAGCCCCGCCGGCCAGCGCAACGACGAGCACCCGCCGGCCAGGAGCCATAAGGAACGCCACTCCCCAGACGACGGTCACACTCAACCCGATGGATGGCAGATAGGTATAGCGGTCAGCCATGGCCTGGACGCCCACCTGGACCAACCCGATCACCGGGATCAGCATCCCGATGAACCATAGCCAGCCCACCAGCAAGGCCGGTTGCACCTGCCGGAGACGGAACAGGAGAGCCGTCACCGCAAGCAGGCCGGCCAGCGCCAGCAGTGACAGCGCCAGCGGGGGGCTGTCGGGATACGGGTAAAAAAATGCCAGGTCAACCGGCGCAACCATCTTGAAGATGTACTTCCAAAACGACAGGGCGCTGTTGGCGACCCGGTCCACCAGCGAGATGTCCAACCCGCGTTGCAGTGCACCCTCCTGGGCGATCAGCGTCAGGAAAGAGGAGACGCCGCTGAGCATGAAGAAAGGAACCTTCTCCCACACCAGGGACCACAACCGAAAACCCAAGCCGGTTATCCGATTCGCCCCGCCGACGCTTTTCAAATCGTCTTCAACGGATGTGCCCGCCCGCCCGACGCGCCGCAGTGGCCAGAAATCGAGCAACAGCAACAGGAACGGCACGGTGACCGCCATCGGTTTGGCCAGCAGGGCCAGAGCGAACACGCCCAGCGCCCCCCACCAGGCCCAGCGTTTCCGCTTGCGCGCATACTCCCCGTAAATCAGCAGCGTTGCCATAACGAGCAGGGCGCACAGCACGTCCTTTTTCTCCGAAGCCCAGGCGATGGATTCGACATGCGCGGGATGAATGCCGAACACCAGCGCCACCCAGAACGACGGCCAGAACGTGCTGCCATGCCGCCTGAAAAATACGAACACCAGCAGCGTGGTGACGAGGTGAAGGAGGACATTGCCCAGAAGGTGCCCTCCAGCCCAATTCCCCCACAGTGTGTAGTCCGCCATGTGAGCGAGCCACGTCAGCGGATGCCAGTTCCAGCAGTCGAAGGAGCGGAACGCGGCGGCCAGCCCCTTCCAGGAAAGACCGCCCTTCACAATCTCGTTTTCGGTGATATACCCGTGATCGTCAAAATTGATAAAGCTGTGATTGCAGACCTGGAGGTAAACGACGGCTACGGCGCCGGCCAGCAGCAGAAGGGCCAACGCCGTGCAAACCGGTTGGCGACGACCCGAAGCCTGCGCGTCAGGTTCCGGAGCGGGCGCTCCTGTGGATGTCGATGCCAAATGCAACCTCCAACCGACGCAGTCGCCCGGGTCAACCAGTGACCGCTGGTGGCCCGGACTGGTTGGCGAGCCAGCGCATGACGCGCGAGTAGTCGCCGAATCGGGTCAGGTCGCCGATGGCGCCCAGGAAGACCATGCCGATGGGCCGTCCGTCCAACGCCGCGCCGATGGCCAGACAGTACTGAGCCGGGTGGGTATAGCCCGTCTTGGCGCCCAGGATGTCCCAAGGGTGGCGGCGGATGTAGGAGTCGGTATGCCGGTACAGGATGGGGTGACCCTTGCCGCCGACCGGGATCACGACGTACAGCTCTTTCTGGCAGGTCGACTGAAGGATCGGTTGGTTGAGCACCGCCCGCAGGATGGTGAGCATCTCCCGCGCGGTGGACACATCGCCCGCGTCCAGGCCGGTCGGGTCCGTGAATCGCGTGTGGCTCAAGCCCATTTCCGCCCCACGGAGCGTCATCCGGCGGGCGAACGCCTCGGGTGTCCAGCCCATGGAACGGCCCAGCGCGACCGTGGCGACATTGTCAGACACCATCAACGCGGCGTGCAGCAGGTCGCGGTGGGTGTACGTGCAGCCGGAGCGCAGGCGCGACGGGGCACCCTGTTTCACCAGACGATGGTCGGCTTTGGTGATGGTCTGGGATGCGTTCAAATCCAGACCGGACTCGATGAGAACGAGGGCGGCCATGAGTTTGGTGAGCGAGGCCACCGGCCGGGCCTGGTCAGCCTCCTGGGAGTAGAGCACCCGGCCCGTGTTCAAGTCGGCGACGATGGCCGCCGGCGAGCGGATCCCGGGGGAGGCCGCCGCGTGCACGGCGCCGGTCACCGGGCGCGTCGCCGGGTTCGGCGGTGTGCCGCCGAAGAGCGGCATCACCGGCAGCACCAGGAGAAACAGCAGATTCCCGAGCATCCGTCGCAAAACGTCCCTCCTCGGTGTGGCGGCGGCGAGACCGGATATGGCGGGGTGGACAATCAATCCGGCTGCGCCACCGCGGGCGTCAGGGTCAGAATCCAGCGGGCTGGTCCGGGCAGCAGCGCCGCGGGACGTCCTTCCTCCCAGTCGGCGTGACCGGCGCCGTAGTACGGGGATTGCGGGTGGCCGCTGGGACCGCCTGGCATGTGGAAGATGGCCCGCTCCTCGCGACCGGGGGACACCACCAACCGCTGGGAGGCACCGGCTCCGGGCGACTGGAACCGGGGCATGTGCGAGTCGCCCGGCAGCGGGCGCGGGGTCATGTCCGCCCACTCGGCCAGGAGCGGGACCGCCCCGCTGAGGCGATGGCGGACCTTCACGTTGTTCCGGTCACCCCAAGTGCACGCCGCCAACGGCCGGTCGTCGGCTGTCAGCTCGGTCACCACCCGGTCCACCGCGGCCAGGCAGGCGGCCGGCCAGTCGCGGTACCCGGAGTCGAGTAGGTGGGGCGGCTGCTCCGTCACCAGGCGCCACAGCGCATCTTCCCACTGCCGCCGGCCCGACTCGCCGAAATCCGGATCCGCGGCGCGGCAGGGGATGATGAACCAGCCGTACACCTGCTCCAGCAGCGTCAGGCGATAGGCCCGCACCAGGCGATAACCGGTGGAATCCGTGCTGGCATGTCCGTTCCAGCTGTGCTGAACCAGCCGCCGGAACTCGGCGCGGCCCGGATGACCGGCTACCGCCGCCGGCGTAAGCTGCGCCAGCACCTGCTCCCGCCAACGGGCCAGGAACACCGCCCGGTCGTCCAACTGGAGGCGCAGCATGGTCTCCTCGTCCGGTGCGGAAAGGGCGGATAACCCGTCGCGGATCTGGCGTGCCCGGGCGCCGAGATCGTACCCTGAATCGCCGATGCGAAGGAGATCGCCACCCGTCGTCACGCGGTTGTTGGCGGTCCAGATGATCCCGGACGGCGGGTCGATCAGGCGCGGGTATTCCGCCGCCGGCAACCACCCGTCCCAGCGACAGGCGCCGTCGGCCCAGGAGACCGGCTGCCGCCCGTCGAAGCCCACGCGACGGGGGATCCGGCCGCAGATGGTCCAGCCGATCCGTCCGGCGGCGTCGGCGCACACGAAATTTTGCGGCGGGATGCCGCAGCGGGCGGCCCCCTCCATCGCCTGGTCGATAGTCTGTGCGTTTTCCAGGTCCAGGAGTCGGAGGTTGATTCCGTCCGGCTCGTGGGCGGTCCACCGCAGGGCGCGTGACCGGCCGCGATGGTCGTGGCCCACCACCGGGCCCCAGATCGTGTTCACGACCTCCAGTTCCACCGGCGCCCCGCCCCGCACGGCGATGCGTTCCACGACTTTCTCATACACCCGCGGACCCGCCGGTGTGAGGTAGCGGCCGGGGTCGCCGGGATCGGGTTGCACGATCACCCAGTCCAGCCAGTCGCCGTAGCTGTTGGTGAATCCCCACGCGACCCGGCGGTTGGTGCCGACGACAAGAGCGGGTGTCCCGGGCAGGGTGACGCCCACGACCTGCCGTTCGCCGTCGTCGGCCGGCCAAGCCATGGCGACATGGTACCAGGTGTTGGGGAGGTGCAGCCCCAAATGCATGTCATTGGCCAGCAGGGCACCGCCGTGGGAAGTTCTCTGTCCTGCAACCGCCCAGTTGTTGCTGCCGAAGCAGGCGTCGAGTGGTGCGGTCCACCGACTCGCCTGCTGCGGAGTTGGGGGCCGGCGGCGCAGGTCGAGGATGTCGGCGGAAGGCAGATCGGGGACGGGTGTGCTGTCACCCTGGAGCGGCGCGTCCCAGGTTGTCCCTGGCGGTGCCAGGAAGGGAAGCAGTTCGGGTGGAACATTATCCGCCATCACAGCGAGATCGGACTCCATCCGGTTGTCGGTGTCGTGAAGGGCGAAGAACATCGCCACCAGCGCCAGCATGGAGTCTTCCGGCCGCCATGGCTCGGGCTCGACGCGGAGGAGCAAGTACTCGAACGGCGCGGCGTCCAGGGAGGTCAGACCGGCGTTGACGCCGGCTGTGTAAGCGTCGATGAGGCGACGGTCGCCGGGCGGGACGGCGGTCACCGCGGCCTCCGCCCGGCTCCGAAACCGGTGGATGCGGGCCAGGCGGTCCCATTCCAGAGCCTGGCCGCCCAGCAAGGCGGAGAGTTCGCCGGCCGCCTGTCGCCGCAGCAGGTCCATCTGGAAGAAGCGCTCCTGGGCGTGGATGAAGCCCAACGCGCGCGCCACATCCACCCGGGAGCCGCCGCGAATCCACGGAATCCCGCGGGCGTCGCGTGACACGGTCACCGAGTTGGTCAATCCGGCCACCGCGATCGTTCCGTTCAGGACGGGGCGACTCCCGCGTACGGTGAACCAGGCCCAGCCGAAAAACAGGCCGATGACAAACACGCTGACGGATGCAGTCCAAAGAAAGATGGGACGAATGAGACGCCGAAAGGTTTGTCTTGGGCGCGGTGGTGGAAGGGCTTCAGAGGCGGTGCTCATGAAACCGATGGTAGCGGGTCTGGTGGACGGGATGCAACCGAAAAGTGCGGATCAAGAGAACCGGGGCGAAGTGTGATAGAATCCATCCATCTTGCTCAACGTGCCCGTCGCTGCAGCCGGCGAAGCCGGTGTTAGGCAGGGCGAAGAGAGGCTTCATGATCCGACGTGCCTTGATGATGCTCTTGCTGCTGGCGGCCGCGGCCGGCACCGCCCCGGCCCAGTCCATCCTGTTCGGCGACCGTGACAACGAAATCTTCGTGTGGGCGGGAGTGTCCGACATATACGGCGACTGGTCGGCCACGTTGGTGGGCTTCAACTACGGCCGGCACGTCCTGCCCTATCTCATGGTGGAGGGCGGGGTGGAACACTGCAGTGACGACCCCAACTCCGACACCTGGCTCAATCTCAACGCGCTCCTGCAGGCGCCGCTGCCGGGCCGGTTCAAATTCTACGGCCTGGCGGGCACCCACAATCTCATCCACCTCCAGCTGGGCGTGGGGACCAAGGTATTCATCCTGCCCAACGTGGCCGGCCGGATCGAGTACGCCTACGTCCACGACGATGACGCCGGTTGGACCAACTCGCTGCGCGGCGGCGTGGTGTTGGCGTTCTAACCCGCACCGACAGGCCCGTAGTTCCGGGAGCTGATTTAAAGCACCAATCAATGCTGGATACGAGCTGTTGACAGCAGGCGTCCGCCCGCGTATTCTTGTTATGTGCATATACACATAACAGGATGATCAACCATGAGCCCGCGACCTTGCAAGCCTCGGCGCTGCGGCTCCCCATATGGAAGCCGGACCTTCAAGCCCGCCCGTGTTCCCATGAGCGAGCTGGAGTCGATCCATCTGGCCCATGATGAACTGGAGACCCTGCGCCTCTGTGATCTGCTCGGCTTGGCGCAAGAAGCAGCCGGACGCCGGATGGGCGTTTCACGCGGCACGGTGCAACGGCTGGTGTGGCGGGCCCGGTACAAAGTGGCCCAGGCGCTCGTCGAGGAGTGCGCCTTGATCCTGTCCGATCCGGACAACCAGAAAGAACTGTCTTGAAAATCTATGATTCGGTGGAACACCAATAGGAATTCGGCCAGAGCGACACACCAGCACCGCGGGTCCGCTTCCGTCTGCCTGATCGTGGATACCAGGTGGCACGCCGCGCAGTCGGTGCTCGCGCCGATTCTGGCCGCGACCGAAGCATGAGCCACCGGTGGCTATACGGGTGAGGAATGTCATCGACTGGAGCGTCCGCCTCAAGCTCCGGTCAGCCGACAGACAGGTGTTCCGATCCGAGCATCCCACGAAGGCGCGGGCGTTTTGCCGGCCGCAGAATCATTCCCATTCGATGGTGCTGGGCGGTTTGGTGCTGATGTCGTACACCACGCGGTTGACGCCATGGACCTCGTTGACGATGCGGGTGGAGATCCGCTCCAGCACCGCGTAGGGCAGGCGGACCCAGTCGGCGGTCATCCCGTCTTCGCTCTTCACTGCCCGCACGGCCACGGTGTACTCGTAGGTCCGCTCGTCGCCCATCACGCCGACGCTGCGGACAGGCAGCAGCACGGCGAACGACTGCCACAGCTTGGCGTACAGACCGGCCGCGCGGATCTCGTCGAGCACGATGCCGTCGGCGCGGCGGAGGATGTCCAGACCCTCCGGAGTCACCGGACCCAGATGACGCACCGCCAGACCGGGGCCCGGAAACGGCTGCCGCTGGATGAAGGTGTCGGGGATGCCCAGGCGGCGGCCCAACCGCCGGACCTCGTCCTTGAACAGTTCCCGGAGCGGTTCGATGAGCTTCAGGTTCATCCGGTCGGGCAAGCCGCCCACGTTGTGGTGGCTCTTGATGACCGCTGACGGTCCCCTGACCGACACCGACTCGATGACATCAGGATAGAGTGTGCCTTGGACGAGAAAGTCCACCCGGCCCAATTTGCGGGCTTCCGCCTCGAACACCTCGATGAACAGCTGACCGATGATTTTCCGCTTGGCTTCCGGATCGGCCACGCCGGCGAGCGCATCAAGGAAGCGGCGGGCGGCATCCACCGGCACGACGTTGAGCTCCAGTTGCCGGTAGCGCTCCAGCACGGCGGTGAATTCGGCCTGCCGCAGCAACCCGTTGTCCACGAAGAGGCACAGTTGCTGACGACCCACCGCTTGGTGGACCAGTGTCGCCGCCACGGTGGAGTCCACACCGCCGCTCAGGGCGCAGATCACCTGGCCGTCGCCCACCTGCTCCCGGATGCGCCGCACCTGCTCCCCGGCGAACGAGGCGAGCGACCAGGATCGCCGGCAGCCGCAGATGGTGAACAGGAAGTTTCGGAGGATCCGCGCCCCCTCGCGGGTGTGCGCCACCTCGGGATGGAATTGCAGCCCGTACCAGCGTCGTTCGGGGTGCTCGGCCGCGGCGACCGCCTGGTCCGACACCGCCGCCACATGGAAACCCGGCGGCAGCCGACGGACGTCATCGCCGTGGCTCATCCAGACGACGGTCTCTTCGGGGACTCCGTCCAGCAGGGGGGACGGACCGACTCGTCGGATCGCGGCCCGGCCATACTCCCGGCAGGTGCCCTGCCGCACTTCACCGCCGAGCAACCGGGCGGTGAGCTGGAGTCCGTAACAGATGCCCAGCACAGGCACGCCCAGCTCGAACACGCCGGGGTCGCAGACAGGGCTGTCCGGGTGGAGCACCGACATGGGGCCGCCTGACAGCACCACGCCGCTCAGCGGCCGCTGCCGAGCCGCGTCCAGAGAAACGTTGAAGGGCACGATCTGGCAGTAGACGCGGCACTCGCGGATCCGGCGGGCGATCAGTTGCGTATACTGGGAACCGAAATCCAGGATCAGGATCTCGTGGCGTGGCTTCATATGATCGCTCCTGGCGGGCTGCGTTCGGCAGTGGTCGGGGCGGCGACCGGGACGCGCCCCGACACTTGCGGCCGCCGGTGGCCTGCGGTACAGTGCATCTTAACAAACCCGGTTGGAAATTATCAAATCGGCTCCGGTGAACTTTCCGGTACCCGGCCGAATCTGAATCACCGGTCTCACGTGCAAAGGAAACTGGAGGGAAGATGAAACGTCTGTTGGCGGCCTGTTTGCTGTGTGTGGGGAGTTTGGCGTTTGCACTCGGCGCCCAGTCACCCGGAAAGATCATCGACAAGTATCGGACGGCCATCGGAGGGAAAGCCGTGAAAGCCGTTCGGGCGACGGAATGGTCGGGTACCGCTGTCGCTCCCGACGGGAGTGCTGGGCGGTTCTCGTTACGGATGTCGGCGCCGGACCGGTACCGCCTGGACGTGGAACTGGGCACAGCTGGTTTTACCGAATGCTACAACGGCATGTCCGCTTGGCGGCGGGACGCGGCGGGACTCCGGACGCTGGTCGGTGGGGACGCCGCGGCGTTGCGCCTGCGGGCGCTGCTGGCCACCACGCGACTGGGGGACCTGTCCCGCCACCGGATCCGGCCGGGTCCGGCGGTCCGCGCCGACCGGGTGGAGGGTCGGACCGCCGTCGCCCTCGACCTGATGCAGGGTGAGGAGACACTCACGCTGGCGTTCGATTCCGCGAATTTTCTGCTCCTCCGGCAGGAACGCCGGACGGAAGCGGGGGTGGCGACGTGGCGGTTCGATGACTACCGCCGCGTGGACGGCGTGCTGGAGCCACACGCCCTGGCGTATCAGGGCCCAGCCGGCGAATTCCGTGTGACGCTGGCGCGTGTCAGCCACGGTCCTGGCCTGGCTGCCGAGACATTCCGTTTTCCGGCCGAGGCCGGCGGCCGGCCGCTGCCTGATCCGGCGGTGCTGTTGCGGGAGATCTCCGCCAACCAGGAGAAGAACGCCCGCATGCGGGAGCGGTACACGTTCCGTGAGAACCGGACGGTTCAGGAGATGGACGGATCCGGTCGAGTCAAGAAGACAGAATCCACGACCTACGACGTGACGCCGGTGAACGGGGCGTTTGTGGAGCGCCTGGTGAGCAAGAACGGCAAGCCCCTGTCGGTCAAGGAACAGGCGAAGGAGGATAAGCGCGTCGCGGAACAGGTTGAGAAGATGATCAAGGAGTCGGGCAAAAAATCCGGCGGGCGCGGATCAGCCGGCGAGGAAGACGCGGTGCTGATTTTTCTTCGGGCTGCGGAGATCCACTCGCTCCGCCGGGAGCAACTGCACGGCCAGGAAGTCATCGCCTTCGACTTTGAGCCGCGAACCGATTTCAAGCCGCGGAACCAGACGGAAAACCTCCTCGGTAAACTGGCCGGAACCATCTGGGTGGACGAGGACGCCCGGGAGGTCGCCCGGGTCGAGGCGCGGCTCACGGACAAGTTCAAGATTGGCGGCGGGTTGCTGGCTTCGGTTTCACCGAACACCCGCTTTCTCGTGGAACAGCGGAAGGTGGCCGGGGAGGTGTGGCTGCCGTATCTTACCGACGGCAACATCGCCGCGCGGGTGTTGCTGTTGTCCGGCGTTAACGTCCGGGTGGTTTCCCGATTCAGCGACTATCAGAAGGTTCAGGTGAACGTGAATTATGAGATCCCCCCGCCGACAAAGGCAAACTGACCTTCCGTCGGTCGGTTAGGAGCGGCAGCGGGGTCAGTTAACCGACCCGCACGACGGTGGCGTGTCCGTGCTGTGGGGTCGAGCTGCGGTGTAGCGGCCGGGACGGGCCAGGAGGAGCCGCAGGCCGTCGGCCTCCCAGTCTCGACCGGACGGCTCCTGGGGCCAACCGTCGGCGCAGGGAGCCAGCGACTCGGCTCCGGGACCGGTCACGATCACCGGCCGCCAGGGGCCCTCCTCTTCCGGCAGGAGTCGGGTGGCGGCGAACAACCCGCCGTCGAGCCGAACTTCGCTGTTGAGATCGTGACCACTGGCCAGCTGGATCAGATAGTCGCCCAGTTTGGCGGGGGTCAGTCGGTCGGTCCGGTGCGCCAGTCCCGCCCGGATTAGTGATCCCTTGAGCACCCAGACGGTGGTGAGTGCGGCGCCGGCGTGCACCAGAAACCAGCGCGCCGGCAGGGCCGGCCGCAGGAGGGGGTGGCCTGCCTGCAGCCCGATGAACGCCGCCGCCGCCGGGGCGACGAAGAGGCTGTTCGAAAACACCCGACTCAGTCCCCAAGCCAATGATGGATAGGGTTGGACGGCGGGCTGTGTCAGGTCGGACGCGGCGCCGCCCGAGTCCAGAAAATGACTGAACAGGTCGCCGGCCTGGTCGCGGGTCCGATGCAGCGATGCCCATGGTTCCTCCACCGCCAGGACCAGCCGCCGGGGAAGCGGGATGGCCAGTTCCGCCAGCAGCCGCCACACCGGATCCCGGACGAGGGTCCATGGGTTGACGGGAAAAGTCCCGGCCGGCGGATGGGCCGCGGCGCGCAGCGACAGGTCGGTGCCGGGAAACAGCCGATCCAGCTGCAGCTGGAATTCGCGGTCAGCCCAGATGGGGATGCCCGCCTCCGCCAACAGCCGGATGGCGTCCACATGCTCTGCCGCCAGCGGGAGCATGCCGCCCAGATGGGGCGGCACCTGTTCCTCGCGGCAGGTCCGGAGCAGTTCGGACAGGCGGTCGGCGTAACCGGTGAGTTGCAGCTCAACGCCGGCGGTAGTCTCGGATTGAAGCAGAACGCGTGACGCGCGCGGCGTCACCATCAGCCCCATGTCGCAGGTACAGATAGATGGGTCCATGGGCTTGGATTATAGCCGAACCGGCTCCACCCGCCAAGGTCGGAAGAAATGGTTGCTGCCCGGGGATCATGCCGGTACAATAACGAATCTTGGATACACCGATCAGTGCCTTCAGCGCGAGGCCCGGATGAGCGGACCAATGAATTTGGAAAAACTGTTTCAAGCCATTCTGAAACCGGCCCTCGGCTGCACGGAACCGGTGGCGGTCGCCCTGGCGGTCGGCTCAGCCGTCCAGGCCGCCGGCGGCTGGGTGGTGGGGCAACGCGTCCTGCCGGTGACCGGTTTGAAGGCCGCGGACATCGAGGATATCACGGTGAAGGTCACCCCGTGCATCTACAAGAATGCGTTTGCCATACCAATCCCGAACACACCCGGATTGAAGGGCATCTACATCTCGGCGGCGCTGGGCGCCTTCTGCAATCCGCTGCTGGAACTGGAACTCTTCAACCAGGTGGACAACGCCGCGGTGGACCAGGCCCGGTGGCTCATCGACCAGGGCCGCGTATCGGTGACCGTCGATGAAAACCTGCCGCCGGTCGACCTGTACATCGAGGCGGTGGTCCGCTTCCGGCGGGAAGCGGATGTCCTCGCTGGCGGCTGCAGCATCCAGGACCGGCACACGCACATCGTGCGCCTGCTTGCCGGTGACCGGGAAACCTATCGCGATCAGCCTGAGGCCACCGGACACCGACCGGTCGACGCGGATTTGGAAACCCTGCGCCAGATGCCGCTCAGCGAGATAGTCGCCCTGGTGGCTGAGCTGCCGGATCCGGTGGTGGAGCTGATCCGCCGGACCATCGCGTTGAACATGCGTGTCTGCGAAGCCGGCTTGACCGAACCGCTGGGCCTGGGTGCCGGGTATCACGGCGCCGGCGGCGACGCCGACGACCATGTCGACCTGCCCCACCATGTCTCCAGCGTCGCGGCGGCGGGCAGCGATGCCCGCATGTCCGGCTTTCCGTTGGAGGTGATGAGTTCCGCGGGATCCGGCAACCAGGGGATCATCGCGACGATCCCGGTGGTGGCCTGGGCCCGCAATGCGGGCCTGCCGGAGGACCGGCTGGTTCGGGCGGTGGCGCTGGCCCACCTGGTCACCATGCACATCACCCTGCACGTGGGCTACCTGTCCGCGCTCTGCGGTGTGGCCATCAAGGCCGGGATCGGGGCGGCTTGCGGCATCACCTACGCGATGGGCGGGGACGTCACGGACATCGGACGGGCGGTTAAGATCATGGCGGCCACGCTCTCCGGCATGATCTGCGACGGGGCCAAACCGGGCTGCGCGCTGAAAGTCAGCTCCTCGGCGGATATGGCCACCCGCGCGGCCCAAATGGCCATGAAACAGATGGATGTGTCGGCGGATGACGGCATCGTCGCGCTGACGCCCGAGGCCACCATCCGCAACCTGGCGGAACTGAGCCGGTCCATGCGGGCCGTGGATCGGAAGATCATCGAGATCATGGATGAAAAGGCCCGCCGCTGAGTGACGCGGGCGGGCAACCGGACAGCGGGGGGGCGCTGGGCCGGTCGACTGCAGGACAGGTGTTGTTGCCAGCGGCGCAGGCCGAGGCGACACCGGAACCGCGGCCGGAGTTCCGTGCGGCGTATGCGTACCGCGCCCGGCCGGGTATATCGCCGGGGACATGATTCTGCGGGGACCGGGTGATGACTCCACTGCCTTGGCTCAACGTTCTGCCAGCTGTTATCCAGTCCGGGCTTGCCTTGGCCTGGGTTGCTATCCTGGTGGCGGGCTGCCGCGGCTTAGGCGCCCGGATTGAAGGGTTCATCCTGCCAATCGAGGAGCATCCCCGGCGCCACAGCGCCTTCACGTTCGCGTTCCAGACCGCCCTGGGGCTGGGCGCCATGGCCCAGCTGCTCTACGGCCTGTCGCTGGTGGGCCTGGTGCGGCTGCCGGTGGTCGCGGCGCTGGCCGTCGGGTTCTGGTGGTGGGGGCATCGCGGCCAGCCGGGCCGGCCGGTGTGGGCATGCCTGCGCGATCACGGCCGCTGGCCGGCGCTGGCCCTGGTGCTGCTCGGTGTTCCGTTTGTAATGTGCTTCGTGCCCGAACTCAATTTTGACGCCTTGCGCACCCATCTCTGGCTGGCTCGCGAACTGGCCGCCACCGGACTACTGCCGGTGGAACCGAGCAACTGGAACGCGTACATTCCCAACGCCACGGCCGTGCTCTTTGGCGCAGCGGGGTTGGCGGGGGGAGAAGTCGGCGCGAAACTGCTGCATTTCTGCCTGGGTGTTCTGATTGCGCTGCTGCCGGGCGTATTTGTGGAGGAACGGCTCGAACCCGGAGGCACCTGGCTGTTCGCGGCGTTCTGGCTGGTGCTGCCCGTGGTGATGTGGGAGATGTCTTCGGCATATACCGATCTCGGCGTGACGCTGTTTCTGTTTGCGGCGATCTTGTGTTTGTTCCGGTGGCGCCGGTTTGGCACAGAAGGCTGGTTGACTCTCGCTGCAATTTTCATGGGTCTGGCGCTGACCGCCAAGCCCACGGCGCTGCCGTGGCTCGGCTGGTTGACGGGCGCGGTGCTGGTGTTCGGCGCATTCCTGCGCCGTCCGCGGCGTGACGTGCTTCTCCACGCCGGCATTTTCGTCGCGCTGGCCGTGCTGATCGTTGCTCCGTGGCTGTTCCGCACGTATTTCCTGACAGGGAATCCGCTCTTCCCGATACCGCTGCCCGGTTTCCACTCTGACCTGATCACGCCGGCGATCGTGGCCGAGGTGCGCCGGGAGCAACTCGCATTCGGCTTCGGCCGCGAGTGGAGCGCGCTGGTGGCCCTGCCCTGGAATCTCCTGATCCGCCCCGAAGCGTTTCGAGGCGGTCCGGGGCCGCTGATATTCCTGGCCCTGCCTCTGCTGGCGTTGTGGTGGCGGCGCAGCTCGGGTTGGGACCGGTGGTTCGCCTTGTCCTTCGGGTTCGGAACGCTGGTCTGGTTCTTCACCGCCCAGGAAATCCGCTACCTGATGCCCGTGTTGCCGCTGGCGGCCTGGCTGATTCTGCGGCCGCTGGTTCTGGGTGAACGCTGGGGCCGCGGGTTCCAGATCGCCTGGGGGGTGGGGCTGGCGCTGCAGCTCGTGTACCTGTCACCGCTCGTCTATCCGTGGGTGCATCCCGACGTGCCCTTCCAGGTCAGGGTGGGGGTTGCCGAACTGAAGACAGCTGCGGGGATCATGCCGCGAGCGGAGTATCTCGCCGCCCGGAATTCGTTTTTTCCGGTCTATGACTGGGCCAACCGCAATCTGACCGGTTCGGTGCGACTGCTCTCGTTCGATGCGGCGGCCTACTGGAGCCGCTGGCCGCTGCTGTACGCCTTTTCTAAGGAAGGCGAATTCGCGGGCACCGAGCACGCTCCGGACGTCATCCTCACGCGGTGCCACCGCGCGCGGCTGACCCACGTCATCGTCAACTCCGACTGGCTGACGCCTGACATGGACCGCCGACGCGTGTCGGAATTTTTCAAGCCGGAATTTCAGGACCGCTACCTGCAACTGGTCCACACTCGCGGGCCGGTCAAGCTGTTCGCGATCCCGCCGCCGGCCGGGATCGGCGCCGCACCGCCCCCTGCCCCGGCCGGAGCCGGCCCATGAAGCTCTCCGTGCTGATTCCGGTTTACAACGAAGCCACCACCATCGCGACCGTGCTGAAGCAGGTGACCCGGGTGGATCTCGGGGACATCGTGCGGGAAGTCATCGTCGTGGACGACGGCTCCATCGACGGCACTGCGGAGCGGGTGCAGGCGTTCATCGCCGCGGATCCGGCCGGAGTCGAAATCCGCTTGTTCCGCAAAGCCAACGGCGGCAAGGGATCGGCCATTCGTGAGGGCCTGCGCCACGCCGGCGGCGACTATGTGCTGGTCCAGGATGCGGACCTGGAATACGATCCGCGGGAGCACGCCCGCCTGCTTCACGCCGCGGTCTCCCGCGGTTCGCCGGTGGTGTACGGGTCGCGCAATCAGGGCGGGCGGAACCCGCGTTCCAGCGCGGCCTTTTACTGGGGCGGCCGGCTGCTGTCGGTGTGGGCCAACGTGCTGTACGGTTCTCGCCTCACCGACTACGCGACCTGCTACAAACTGCTGGACCGCCGCCTGATGGAAGAGCTGCGACTGGCATGTGATGGATTTGAATTCTGCGCCGAGGTCACGGCCAAGGTGCTGCGCCGGGGCGTGCCCATCGTGGAGATCCCTATCAGTTACCATCCCCGCAGCTTCGCCGAAGGGAAGAAAATCCGCGCGCGGGACGGGATCATCGCCGCCTGGACCTTCCTGCGCCTGCGCTTCTCCCGCTCCGCCGCGCCCACCCAACGCACCTGACGGCATGCACCGCGCGACCCGCGCCGGGCGGCTTTCTGTCCGATTTTTGACCCAGATCAAATGCCGCCGTCGGTTTCCGGTTAGAATGGTCCGCGCGGGGATCCGCTCCGGCGTCCCGATCATCCAGGAGAACGACCATGCACATGTACTGCTACCAATGCCAGGAGACCGGCGAAAAAACCGGCTGCCGCTACCACGGCGCCTGCGGCAAGACGGACGAAACCGCCAATCTTCAGGATCTGCTGATCTATGTCCTGAAGGGAATCGCGGTGTGCGCCGAAGCGGCGCCCCCGGGGCGGCCCGTGGACCGCGACGCGGGACTCTGCATCGCCCGGTCGCTTTACGCCACCATCACGAACACGAACTTTGATCCGGACCGCTTTGTGAGCATGATCGGCGAAGGGCTGCAGATCCGGAATCGCCTGCGTGACCTGCACCGGCCGTCACTCGCACCCGCCCTGCAGGACATGATCAACTGGGACGAAACCGACGTCTGGCGGCTGCGCCAAAAATCCATGACGGTGGACATCCGCAACACCCCCAGCGAGGACATTCGCTCGCTCCGGGAGCTGACCACGTACGCCCTGAAGGGCATTTCGGCGTATGTGGTCCACGCGGCAGTCAACGACTTCTACGACGACACGCTGCTCGGCGCCATGATCCGGCTGCTGGCGGCCATCGCTCGGGAGGAAGACGAGTCGACGCTCGGTGCTTTGGCCATCGAGGCAGGCCGGGTCATGATCGACGCCATGGCGCTGCTGGACCGCGCCAACACCGCCGTTTACGGGCAGCCGGCGGCGGTGCCGGTCCCGCTGGGCACGCGCTCCCGGCCGGGCATCCTGGTGACTGGTCATGATCTCAAGGACCTGGTGGAACTCCTGGAGCAGACCGAGGGCGCCGGCCTTGACGTGTACACGCATTCCGAGATGTGGGCCGCCCACTACTACCCCGCCTTGCGCCGGCACGCCCACCTGGCCGGCAACTACGGCAACGCCTGGTGGATGCAGGATTTCGAGTTCGCCAGTTTCAACGGCCCCATCCTGGTCACGTCCAACTGCATCGTGCCGGTTCAGGACACCTATCGGCATCGGATCTTCACCACCGGTGCGGCCGGATATCCCGGGATCCCCCACATCCCGGACGCGCCGGCCGGCCAGGCGAAGGACTTTAGCCCCCTGATCCGGTTGGCGCACGAGTGTATTCCGCCCCAGCCCATCGAACAGGGCAGTGTCGTCGGTGGATTCACCCACGGGTTTGTCACCGCGCATCTGGATGGCGTTCTGAACGCTGTCCGCGCGGGGAAGATCCGCCGGTTCGTGGTGATGGGCGGCTGCGACGGCCGCGATCCCCGGCGGCAGTATTTCACCGACCTGGCCCGATCGCTGCCGCCCGAGGCGGTCATCCTCACCGCCGGGTGTGCCAAGTACCGTTACATCAAGCTGCCGCTGGGCGACATCGACGGATTGCCCCGGGTGTTGGATGCCGGCCAGTGTAACGACTGCTACTCGCTGGTGCGGATCGCCCTGGCGCTTCAGGCGGCTCTGGGCATCGATGACGTCAATGACCTGCCCATCGACTTCGAGCTGGCCTGGTACGACCAGAAGGCGATCGGCATCATCCTGTCGCTGCTGAAACTGGGCTTCCGCAAGGTGCGCATGGGGCCCACCCTGCCCCTCTTCCTGCAAACGGGTGCGGGTCGGCGCTTCATGGAGCGGTACGGACTGGGCTGCACCTGCTGATCGTGCCCTCCGGTCGACGGAAAGACGTCCGCTCGGGTCTGAGGCCGGCCCGGGGACTGGACGGGCGGTGTCGTTGCTCCGCGGGAGGTTCACAATGGTGTTCCAACAGATCGCCCAGGGCCGTACCCGGAATTTCGCCTATCTGTTCGCCAGCCGTCCCGGCGGCAGCGGCTTCGCCGTGGATCCCGGGCCGGACGCTGTCCCCGACGGCCTCTTGGACATGATCCGCGACCTGAAGGTGAATGTCTCGTCGATCATCCTCACCCATCATCATGCCGATCACGTGGCGGGCACAGCCGTGTTGGCGGCGGCGACGGGTGCGTCCGTGCACGCCCACGCGGAGACAGCCCGCCTGCTCTCCGGCCGGGTGCGGGTGGACCGGTGCCTGGCCGACGGCGGGGCACTCCGGTGGGAAGACGATCTGGCCGTAGAGGTGTTGGCCACGCCCGGCCACGCACCCGGGAGCATCTGCCTGGTGGTGAACGACGCCTGGCTGGTCACCGGCGACAGCTTGTTCATCGGCGACTGCGGCCGCACCGACCTGCCTGGAGGCGACGCAGCCGCGCTGTTCCGGAGTCTCCAGCGGCTCAAGGGGCTCCCGGATCATCTGGCTGTCTGTCCCGGCCATGACTACGGCCCCGTCCCGATCCGGCGGCTGGGCGAGGAGAAAGATCGCAACCCGGCGCTGCAGGCCGCCGACCTGGCCGCGTTCAAAGCGATTCCCTGAGCGGTTTTAATCGAACGACGCCATGACCGGCGCGTGGTCGGACGGCTTCTCCCCCTTCCGCTCGTCCCGGTGCACCGCCGCACCGGTGCAGCGCGCCGCCATGGGCGCGCTGGCGAGGATGTGGTCGATCCGCAGCCCCCAGCCGCGATGAAACGCGCCGCCGCGGTAATCCCACCAGGTGTAGATCGTCTCCTCCGGATGGTGCCGGCGGAGCAAATCCGTCAGTCCCCAGCCGGCCAGGTGGCGCAGGGCCTCCTTCTCCGGTTCGGTGAAGAGCAGCTGCCCGCGCCATGCCGCGACATCCCACACGTCGCGGTCTTCGGGGGCGACGTTGAAATCGCCCGCGAGCACCAGGGGGGACGCCGGCGGCACCGCGGCGTCCAGCCAGTGGCGGAAACGCCGGTACCAGGCCAGCTTGTCCCCATAGCGAGGAGAATCCAGGGCGGTGCCGTTCGGGGCGTACACGCTCACGACGCGCACGCCGGCCACGGTGGCGGCGATCACGCGACGTTCGGCGTCGGCCGCGTCGCCGGGGAGCCCGCGCACCACGTCCGCCGCCGGAGCCAGGCTGAGCAGGGCAACCCCGTTGTAGGTCTTCTGGCCGAAGACGGCGCAGCGGTAGCCCAGCGACTCAATCTCGGCGAACGGGAACTGGTCGTCGACGACCTTGGTCTCCTGCAGACAGGCGACGTCGGGCCGCTCCCGACCCAGCCAATCGAGGAGCCGGGGCAACCGGGCCCGGATGGAGTTCACATTCCAGGTGGCAATTTTCACGGGGCGTCTCCACTTCGGCATTCGGTCTCGAGCTCTTCGTAGCACGCGGGCCGGAATCGGGGGGTGCACACGGCCAGGAACACCAGGTCCTCGCGGCCGATGTTCGTAATCCGTTGGCGGCATGCCGGCGGGATGAGCACCACGTCACCCGGCGTCACGTCCTGCGGCGGCAGATCCCCCGCCTCCACCCGGCCGGCGCCGGCGAGAATGACATAGCGTTCCGCCGTCCCGGTCAAACGGTGCCACCGCGTGGTGGCGCCGGGCGCGACACGCGCCCGAGCGATGGACGCATCCGGATCGTCCGAACTGTTGGACAGTTCGAGGATGAAGCAGCCCTCGGGAATGAACGATTCGGCACCGGGATTGACACGACGAATGGTTGCGCGCATCGGGTGACCCCCTCACCGCCTGCTCCTGATTATACACCCGCGGCCGACCGGGCTTGACCGGCCGATGTCCGCATCGGTCCGGATGGGAGGGGGTGCTTAGTTTTTGACGGCCTCCCCGGCTTCGGCTACACTGGTGGCGGAAGGACTGATCCGGCAGGCTCCGGCAGCAGAGCCGGAGCCCGGCCGCCGACGCGGAGCGGACGTGAAACTGCAACTGGTCGTCGAAGGTAGCACCCTGCATGGCCGAGTCCTGCCGCTCGGCGACGGCTGGCTGCTCGCCGGGCGGGCGCCGGAGTGCACCCTGCGCTTCGACGCGGTCCGGGACAACACCGTCTCGGCGCGACACGCCATCATCCAGCGGGAGATCAGCGGCCACGTCCTCTACGACCAGGACAGCCGCAACGGCACGTTTGTCAACGGGGTGAGGGTTCGGCGGGTGGAACTCCAGCCGGGCGATGTGGTGGAACTGGGTACGGGCGGACCCCGCTTGCGAGTGGTGCGTTTAGCGGAAGCTCCGCCGGCCGCGAGTCCCTTCACGCCGGCAGGCCCGCCGGCCCCGTCGCGGCCGCTGTCGCTCCACGAGAGCATCACCACGCTGGGCCTGTACAATCCGGAGAAGGAAAAACCGCGCCATTCCACCTGGCTCGGCGCGGCCGCGGCAGTATGCATCGGCGGCGGCATCGCCCTGTTGGTGCTGGTGGTCCTGCTGCTGAGCCTGGGGGTGACCGGGACGATTGTCGGTTCGATCGTGGCGTTCATCCCCGCGCCGTTCTACCTGGCGTTGTTCCTCTGGCTGGACCGCTACGATCCCGAGCCGGCGTGGGTCATCACCGCCGCCTTCGCGTGGGGCGCGCTGGTGGGCGTGCTCATCTCATTCGTCATGAACACCTTTTTCGGTGCGGTGGCTTCGGCGATGGCCGGGGCCGAGGCCGGCGATGCCTTGTCGTCCATCTTCTCCGCGCCCATCATCGAGGAGGGAATCAAGGGGCTGGGCGTGATCCTGATCTGGCTGCTGCTGCGGCGGGAGTTCGACGACGTCCTCGACGGCGTCATGTATGCGGGGGTGATCGCACTCGGCTTCGCCACCGTGGAAAACGTGCTCTACTATGGCGGAATGTTCCTGAAAGAGGGAGTGGGCGGACTGGTCCCGGTGGTGATCATGCGGGGCGTGCTCTCACCGTATTCCCACGCGCTGTTCACCTCGATGACCGGCATCGGCTGCGGGTTGGCCAGGGAAACCCACAACCGGGCCCTCCGGGTGGTGCTGCCGCTGGCGGGCCTGGCGCTGGCCATGTTCCTGCACGCCCTCTGGAACGCCGTGGCCACCTTCACCCAAGGGTTCTTCTTCGTGATCTATCTGATTGTCTGGCTGCCCCTGTTCATCGCCCTCCTGGGGCTGGTGATCGGGCTGGTGATCCGCGAAGGGAAAATCGTGCGGCGGATGCTGGCCGTGGAAGTGACCACCGGTCGGCTCACCGATGCCGAAATGAAGGCGGCGGGTTCGTTTTGGAGCCGGCTCGGCTGGCCGCTGGCCGCGTTGCCCGACTGGGGCCGTTTCACCGCCCGCCGGCGGTTCCTGCGGGCGGCGACGAAGCTGGCCTTCTGCTTCTGGCACGTGGAGCGGGCCGCGGCCTCGCGCGCCCAGACGATCAGCCTGCCGCTCATCCCCCGTTTCCGGGCCGAGATCAAGGAGCTGCGGGCGCGCCTCTGAAGGCGGCCGCCACCGGGCCGGTTCTTTGGCACGCCGTCCGGAGTTGTGTTACCATTACCCGGTTGTTCCGGGAGCCGAGGCATGCTGAAACGATTGTTCTTCCCCCGCAGCGAATCCGGCTTCCTCACCTTGGTGAGGTTGTCGCTGCGGAGCTTTTTCACCACCGGCGGCCCCACCACGTCCGCGGCCATCTCCTACTTCACCCTGATTTCACTGTTTCCGGCATTTCTGCTGGTCGTGGCGGTGGGCGACATGCTGGTCCGGACCCACGAGCGCAGCCGGGAGGTGGTCCAGCAGGCGGTGGCCATCTTTCCGGCGACGACCCGCCACTTCATTCTCGACAACCTGGACACAATGATCGCCCCGCCGTCGTGGGAGTCCATCATCACCTACGCCTCCATCTTCCTGTGGGCGGCCATGTGGTCGTTTCACCTGCTGGAGGAGGCCCTGGACAAGGCGTGGAACGTGGAGGCGCGCCGGTCGTTCTGGACGCGCAAGCTGACCAACCTGTGGATCATCCTGGTCAGCACCGTTTTGTTCCTCGGCTCCACCACCCTCCTGGCGACTATCCGCTTCCTGCGGCCCCGCATCGTGGACGAGGGCTGGTCGGTGGGCGAGCTGTCGTTCCAGATCCTGCTCGGGCTCAGCGCCTATCTGCTGATGGCGCTGATGGTCACCTTGATTTATAAAATTTTGCCCAACACCCCCGTCTGTTTCACCGAAGCGCTCTCGGGCGGCCTGATCGCCACGCTGATCTGGCAGTTGGCCAACACCATTTTTGTCTGGACGGTGCCGCTCTTCCACTACGAGGTGGTCTACGGATCGATCTGGGCAATCGTGGTGATCGTTGTGTGGGTGTATGTGTCCTGCTGGATCATCCTGCTCGGGGCGCACATGACCTACCACATCCACCGCTTTGCCGGTCCCCCGGCCGGTGAGTCTCCGGAACCGCCCCCCGCGGCCAGAGCGGACGCAACCGGCTCAGTCTGACGACGCGATGCTCACATTGTCCGATTTCCAGTATGAGTTGCCTCCGGGCCGGATTGCCCAACTGCCGGCGGACCGGCGCGAAGAGGCCCGAATGATGATCGTCGACCGGACGGCGGCGAACGTCCGCCACGCGCAGGTGACCGACCTGCCCGACACGCTGCGGCCGGGCGACCTGCTGGTGCTCAACGACACCCGGGTCATTCCCGCCCGGCTGTTCGGTGTCAAGGCGGACGGCGGCGCCGCCGTGGAGCTCCTGCTGCTGCGCCGGCTTGACGACGGGACCTGGAAGGCGATGGTCCGCCCCGGCCGCCGGCTGCGGGACGGGGCGGAGATCCGCCTGCCGGCCGGTGCCCGGGCGCGCGTCGCCGGCGCCTTCGACGACGGCACCCGTGTCGTCGCGCTGGACACGCCGGCGCCGCTGGACGAATATCTGGACGCCAATGGCGCCACGCCGCTCCCGCCCTACATCCGTCGCACCGGTTCTCAGGACGAGGCCTTCCACCGCCTCCGCTACCAGACGGTCTTCGCGCGGGAGCCGGGTTCGGTGGCAGCGCCCACCGCCGGACTCCACTTCACGCCGACGGTGCTGCATCGTTTGGCGCAGCTGGGAGTCGAGACCGTCACTCTGACGCTCCATGTGGGGCTGGGCACCTTCAAGCCAGTCCAGGTCGAGGACATCACCCGGCACCAGATGGATCCGGAGGGCTACACGCTGACCCACGACGCGGCCGCCCGGATTCAGGCGGCGCGCGAGGCGGGGCGGCGGGTGGTGGCGGTGGGGACGACGGTGACGCGAACGCTGGAACATCTGGCCCACAGCCGCGACGGCCGGATCGTCCCCGGCAGCGGCTGGACCAGCCTGTTCATCTATCCCGGTCACGAGTTCCGGGTCGTGGGCGCTTTGCTCACAAACTTCCACCTGCCGGGATCCACCCTGTTGATGTTGGTGGCGGCGTTCGCGGGGCGAGAGTTCATCCTCTCATGCTACCGCCAGGCGGTGGACGCCGGGTACCGCTTCTACAGCTACGGCGACTGCATGCTCATCGTCTGACCCGGGCGCGGCCCGTTCGCCGCTCAGGGGATCCCCACGTATGCGCTCATTCGCGTCCAGTCCTCGGTGATGAACAGCAAGTCGCCCACGATGGGTTGGGCGGATTCCACGAGCAACCAGGCGATGGACGCTGACCCGGGATCCGTCGGATCAATATAGCCCAAAAATTTTCCACGCGCGGGGATGGTGTTGGCGTAGTAGCCCAGGTACGAACCGTTCGACGAATAATAATGGACTGTGAACGCGGTCTGGACGTCCGCCGTGTTGACGAAACCGAGCAGGTTGATGTCCCACGCGGTGCCGATCTTGACCACCGGAAAGATCAGTTCGGTGGCGCCGGCATGCACCCCCGGCAGCCCGTCGAACAGGTAGTCCCGCGGATCGCCCGTGGCGCGCATGGACAATTCGAAGCCCAGCAGCGGCTGCGTGGCGCTCACCTTCATGTACGCGGCGTCGGGGTCGGCCTCCGCCAGGCCGCAGGCCACCCAGATCTCGCGGGTGATCTGCTGCAACGGCAGGATCGCCGCGGGCCAGTAGCGCTGGACCAGGCGGGTCCCCGAGAAATCAAACAGCTCGATGAGCACGTTGACCGGCTGGGTGGACAGGTTGGAGAAGGTGATCCCGGTGTAGAAATTCTCCGGATAAGGGACGCTGTTGTAATACACCGTGTAATTGGCGGTCGGAGACAGGCGGTCCCCCTCGGCGGGCGCCGACTTGGCGCTGTCGCCGAGATATACCGCCGGCATGCCGGCCAGCCCGAGGTCGATGAAGGATCCGAAGATTTCAAATCCCACCAGCGGCTGGCTGGACGTGACGGTGATGAACCGGATGAGCGACGGGGTGATCCCGTCGAAAATGCTCGCCAGGAGCCGGACGTACTTGGCGGAGACACCGATGTACTGGGTGTGTCGGGACAGGAAATTGCCGTTTTCGTCGTAGGCATCGAGCCACACCGTCGCCGGGGCGTCGCCCACGTTGATCAGGGTGATGCCGGTGTAGTAAATGTCGTTCTGGACGACGAACGGAAAGATCATCTCATCCGAGCCGGCGGCGAACATGGGCACGGTGACGTAGGACGTGCCGTCCCGGGTCCCGAATTCCAGGGTGCCCGCCAGTTCCGACTCATGGTTCATCTGCACCCAAAGGCCCTGAGCCAGTGCCTGCGAACTGAAGATTGTCGAAACATCGCAGGTGAACAATGCGTTGGGCGCCAGGTTCCGCAGGGTCCAGGT
>JAGOHA010000025.1 GCA_017996395.1 Acidobacteriota bacterium
TCAGCACCTTGCGCAGCACCCAGATCTTGTTCAGCTCCTCCTTCGACTGGAGCAGCTCCTCCTTGCGGGTGCCGGACTTGTTGATGTCCATGGCCGGGAAGATGCGGCGCTCGACCAGCTTGCGGTCAAGGTTGATCTCCATGTTGCCGGTGCCCTTGAACTCTTCGAAGATCACGTCGTCCATGCGGCTGCCGGTGTCCACCAGCGCGGTGGCCATGATGGTCAGCGAGCCGCCCTCCTCGATGTTGCGCGCCGAGCCGAAAAAGCGCTTCGGGCGCTGCAGGGCGTTGGAGTCGATGCCACCGGAGAGCACCTTGCCGCTGGGCGGCACGATGGAGTTGTAGGCGCGGGCCAGGCGGGTGATGGAGTCGAGCACGATCACCACGTCCTTGCCGTACTCGACGAGGCGCTTGGCCTTCTCGATGACCATCTCGGCGACCTGGACGTGCCGGGACGCCGGCTCGTCGAACGTGGAGCTGACCACCTCGCCGTCGACCGAGCGGCGCATGTCGGTGACCTCCTCGGGGCGCTCGTCGATGAGCAGCACGATGAGGTAGATCTCCGGATGGTTGGCGGTGATGGAGTTGGCGATGGACTGCATGAGCATGGTCTTGCCGGTGCGGGGCGCGGCGACGATGAGGCCGCGTTGCCCCTTGCCGATGGGCGCCAGCAGGTCCAGCACCCGGCCGGTCAGATTGTCCGGCGTCGTCTCCAGCTTGATGCGCTTGTCGGGGTAGACCGGTGTCAGGTTGTCGAAGAAGATCTTGTTCCGCACCTCGCTGGGATGCTCGAAGTTGATCGCCTCGACCTTGATCAGGGCGAAGTAGCGCTCCCCTTCCTTCGGGGGACGGATCTGGCCCGAGATGGTGTCGCCGGTGCGCAGGTCGAACTTGCGGATCTGGGAGGGCGACACGTAGATGTCGTCCGGCCCGGGCAGGTAGTTGTAGTCGGGCGAGCGGAGGAAACCGAAGCCGTCGGACAGGATCTCCAGCACGCCCTCGGAGAAGATCAGGCCGCTTTTCTCGGTCTGCGCCTTCAGGATCTGGAAGATCAGCTCCTGCTTGCGCATGCCGGAAACGCCCAGGATGCCGAGATCCTTGGCGATGCGGGTGAGCTCGCCGATGGACATCTCCTTCAGCACCGCGATATTGAATGCCTTCTCGTCGCTTTCCGTCTCCATCTCGTTTTCGTTGTAATCGATGTCGGACATGGGAACCTCCTTATATGTCCTGTGATTGATCATTCCTGATGAAACGCTGCAGCCGCCCCAGCAGCTCCAGCCGGCCCAGCTCCGTCAGCGCGGAGAACGGCAGGATCTCCCGGCCGGGGAACGCCTCCCGCAGCCCGCGCAGGCTGGCGGTCCGGGCGTTGCCGGACAGCTTGTCGGCCTTGGTGGCCACGACCACGTACTCGGCCGACTGCGCCTCCAGCCACTCCCGCAGGGTCCGGTCCAGCGGCGAGAGCGCGTGGCGGATGTCCACGAGCAGGATCACCAGCCGGCGCCGCGAGCCGTCGGCGAAATACTCCCGGGTCATCCGGTCCCAGGAGCGGCGCTCGGCTTCGGCTATCTTCGCGTAGCCGTAGCCGGGCAGATCCACCAGATAAAAAGAGCCGTTGATCCTGAAATAATTGATCCCGCGGGTCTTGCCCGGGGTGCCGCTGACCTTGGCGACGCCGCGCCGCTTCAGCAGCGTGTTGATCAGGCTCGACTTGCCCACGTTGGACCGGCCGACGACGGCGATCTCCGGGAGGCGCTCCCGCGGATAACCGGACGCCGACCGCGCGCTGGTCACAAACTCGACCGCCGTGAATTTCACCCGTTGAATCCCGGTCAGTTGGCGATGTGCCCTTCCTTGACCTCACCGTCGATCGCGGCAGGGGCTTTCTTGTCAAGGGTCTGTAGGGGGCCGGGCAGCCGCTCGAGGGCCAGGCCCAGGACCTCGTCCATGGTCTCGACGAAGTGGACCTCCAGCTCGTCCCGGACTTCCTCCGGGATTTCCTGGATGTCCTTGCGGTTGTCGGCTGGCAGCGCCACGAGCTTGATGCCCGCTCGGTGGGCGGCCAGTATCTTTTCCTTCACGCCGCCGATGGGCAGCACCTGGCCGCGCAGGGTGATCTCGCCGGTCAGGGCCACGTCCCGACGGACGGGGATCCCGGTCAGAGACGAGACGATGGCGGTGGCCATGGTGATCCCCGCGCTGGGGCCGTCCTTGGGGATCGCCCCTTCGGGGATGTGCACGTGGATGTCTTCGTTCTTGTAGAATTCGGGATTGATGTGGAAGGTCTCCGCCCGCGAGCGCACGTAGCTCAACGCGGCGTGGGCCGACTCCTGCATCACCTCGCCGATCTTGCCCGTCAGAGTCAGCTTGCCGGTGCCCGGCATCCGGGTGACCTCGGTGAGCAGGATCTCGCCGCCCATGTCGGTCCAGGCCATACCGGTGGCCACGCCCACCTCACTCTTCTCCTGCGACTTCTGCAGGCGGAAGCGGATGGGGCCGAGCAGCTTCTCCAGCAGCGGCGGGTCCACCGCCACCCGGAGGGAACGGCCCTTGGAGAGGATCTCGCGGACCACCTTGCGGCAGACGCGGCCGATCTCGCGCTCCAGGTTGCGCACGCCCGACTCGCGGGTGTAGTGGCGGATGATCCCCAGCAGCGCCTCGTCGGTGAAGACGATCTGCCGCTCGGACAAACCGCTCGCCTCGCGCTGCTTCCGGACCAGGAAGCGCTTGGCGATTTCCAACTTCTCCCGCTCGGTGTAGCCGGAGATCTCCAGTATTTCCATCCGGTCCTGCAGCGGGCGCGGGATGGCGTGAAGCACGTTGGCCGTGCAGATGAACATGACCCGGCTCAGGTCGTACTCGGTGTCGATGAAGTGGTCCAGGAAGTGCGAGTTCTGCTCGGGATCGAGCACCTCGAGCAGCGCGGCCGACGGATCGCCGCGGAAGTCCACGCTCATCTTGTCCACTTCGTCCAGCACGAACACCGGATTCTGCGTCCCCGCCTTCTTCATCATCTGGATGATCTGGCCGGGGAAGGCGCCGATGTACGTGCGCCGGTGGCCGCGGATCTCCGCTTCGTCGCGGACGCCGCCGAGCGACAGCCGCACGAACTGGCGGCCCGTGGCCCGGGCGATGGAGCGCCCCAGCGACGTCTTGCCCACGCCGGGCGGGCCGACGAAGCAGAGGATGCTGCCCTGGCTCTTGCGCGACATCTGGCGCACGGCCAGGTACTCGAGGATGCGCTCCTTGATCTTTTCCAACCCGTAGTGGTCGGCTTCCAGGATCTTCTCCGCCTTGCCGATGTCGCGGATCTCGCGCGACTTCTTGTCCCACGGCAGGCTCAGGAGCCAGTCCACGTAGTTGCGGGAGACCGTGGACTCGGCCGACATGGACGGCATCGCTTCGAGGCGGCGGATTTCCTTCAGGACCTTGGCCTCGGCGTCCTCGGTCATGCCGGCCTTGGCCACCTTTTCCTTCAGCTCGTCGATCTCGCTGGTCTGCTGGTCCTCGCCCAGCTCCTTCTGGATGGCCCGGATCTTCTCGTGCAGGTAGTACTCTTTCTGGGCCTTTTCCATCTGCTCCCGGACCCGGCCCTGGATCGACTTGTCCAGCTTGAGCTTCTCGATCTCGAAGCGGATCAGCTCGATGATCTTCGCGAAGCGCTCCTCCGGGTGGTCGATCTCCAGCAATTCCTGCTTTTCCCTGATGCCGATGGGAATGTTGCCGCTGATCGTGTCGGCCACCTTGTTGAGGTCGGGCCCCTTGATCACGCGGCTCATGGCGTCGGCGTTGAAGCTGGGATTTGTCTTGACGTATTCGCCGAACACTTCGAGCAGCTGTTCGCGGATGGACTCCGCCCGGTCGGGACTCACCTGCTCCGGCTCCAGGAGTTCGGCCTCCACCATGAAGAAGCCCGGGTCGTGGGTGGTGGTGACGATCCGGCCCCGCTGCAAGCCCTCGACCAGCACCTTGATGTTGCCGTCGGGCAGCTTCAGGTTCTGGATGATCAGGGCCATGGTGCCCACGGTGAAGATGTCGCCGGCCTGCGGCTCGTCGGTGGCCGGGTCCTTCTGGGTGGCCAGAAAGAGGTAGCGTTCGTTGCGCAGGGCGTATTCCAGCGCCTTGACCGACGACTCGCGGCCGATGATGAACGGGAACATGGTCTGGGGGAACACGACCACGTCGCGGATGGGGATCAGGGGCAGCTTCATCTTGCGGCTGGTGGCCACGGCGGACGACTCCTCAACTGGCTTTGCGGAGCAGCTTGCGGATCAGCTCCTTGTTGCGCACCGCCTCGGCGGTGATGCGGATCCCCGCGGAGACCTGGCTGGACGGCAGCTCGAACATCAGGTCGAGCATCAGGTCCTCCAGGATCATCCGCAGGCCGCGGGCGCCGAGCTTCCGTTCGATGGCCATGTCGGCCACCGTTTCGAGGGCCGCCGGCTCGAACTCCAGCTCCGCGCCCTCGAATTCGAACACCTTCTTGTACTGGCGCACCAGAGCGTTTTTCGGCTCGGTCAGGATCTGGATCAGCGCATCGCGCGCCAGCTCCTCCAGGACGCCCAGCACCGGCACGCGCCCGACGAACTCCGGGATCATCCCGTACTTGATCAGGTCCTGGGGCTGGGTCTGGGCCATCAGGTAGCCCTGGTATTCCTGGACGGAGGTATCCGCCTCCTCGGAGCGCACGAAGCCGATGCTCTTCTTGCCGACGCGCCGCTCGATGAGCTTCTCCAGCCCGACGAAGGCGCCGCCGCAGATGAACAGGATGTTCGTGGTGTCCATCTGGATGAACTCCTGGTGGGGGTGCTTGCGCCCCCCCTGCGGCGGAACGTTGGCCACGGTCCCCTCCAGGATCTTGAGCAGCGCCTGCTGCACCCCCTCGCCGCTGACGTCCCGGGTGATGGACGGATTCTCGTCCTTCCGGGCGACCTTGTCGATCTCGTCGATGTAGATGATCCCGCACTGGGCCCGCTCCAGATTGCCGTCGGCGTTCTGCAGCAGCCGGAGCAGGATGTTCTCCACGTCCTCGCCCACGTAGCCGGCCTCGGTCAGGGTGGTGGCGTCGGCGATGGCGAAGGGGACGCTCAGCTTCTTGGCCAGCGTCTGCGCCAGCAGCGTCTTGCCCGAGCCGGTGGGCCCGATGAGCAGGATGTTGCTCTTCTGGAGCTCGACGTCGGCGGCGTCGCGCTTGCCCTTGCGGTAGTGTTCGATGCGCCGGTAGTGGTTGTACACGGCCACGGCCAGCTTCTTCTTGGCCAGCTCCTGGCCGATGACGTATTCGTCGAGGAACTTCTTGATCTCCTTCGGCCGGGGGATCTCCTCCTTGAGGATGTCGAGGTCGGCGTAGGAGTCCTCGGCGATGATCTCCTCGCAGATGCGCACGCAGTCGTCGCAGATGAAGACCGACGGGCCGGCGATCAGCTTGCGGACCTCCTTCTGCGATTTGCCGCAGAAGGAGCAGTTCAGGTTGCTGCCGCGGGTTTGGTCCTTGATCATCGTCGCGCTCCGGTTCAGAGTCCCTGCTTGGTGATGACCTTGTCGATCAGGCCGTAAGCCACCGCCTCGTCCGCGCCCATGATGTAGTCGCGCTCCACGTCGCGGAGGATCTTCTCCATGGGCTGTTTCGTGTGCCGGCACAGGATCTCGCAGGTGATCTCCTTGAGGCGGAGGATCTCCTTGGCGTGGATGTCGATGTCGGTGGCCTGACCCGACAGGCCGGACATGAACGGCTGGTGGATGAGGATGCGGCAGTTGGGCAGGGCGTACCGCTTGCCGGCCGCGCCGGCGGCCAGCAGCAGGGCGGCCATGCTCGCCGCCTGGCCGATGCAGATGGTCACCACGTCGGGCTTGATGAACTGGATCGTGTCGTAGATGGCCAGCCCCGCCGTGATGGACCCGCCCGGCGAGTTGATGTAGAGGGAGATGTCCTTCTCGGGGTCCTCGGCCTGGAGGAACAGCATCTGGGCGATCACCAGGTTGGCGATCTCGTCCGTCACGGGGGTGCCCAGGAAAATGATGTTGTCCTTGAGCAGCCGCGAATAGATGTCGTACGCCCGTTCGCCCCGGTTGGTCTGTTCGACGACGATGGGAACCAGTGCCACGGTCAACCTCCTGCGGTTGGGGCCGGCGCCGGCGGCCGGCCATCGGATATTAGATGTCGGAACCGGCCGCGGAGTTTATTCCGCGGCTTCCTGGGTCTTGCCTTTGGCCTTGCTCCGGGGCTTGGCCTTGGGCTTGGTCCCGGCCTCGGGGGCATGGTCATGGTCATGCGCGTGGTCCTGGTCATGCGCGTGGTCATGGCCGCAGCCGGGGCCGTGCACGTGCTCCGCCTCGGCCGGCGGTTCGGTGATCCGGGCGGCGGCGACAACCACCGCCAGCGCCCGGCGCAGCTTCAAACTGTTCTTGAGCCGGTTCAGCGCCTCTTCGTCGCGGATCATCTCCGCCTTCAGCGCCTCGGGCGTCTGGCCGCGGGCGGCGGCCACGCGGGCCATCTCGGCCTCCACGTCGGCGTCGGTGATCGTGACGCCTTCCTTCTCGGCGATCCTGGTGAGCACCATGGTCTCGCGGACCGCCCGCTGCAGGTTGGGCGCCTGTTCCGCCCGGATCGCCTGCCAGTCGAGCTTGCCCACGTCCGTGGCGCTCATGCCGCGCTGCATCAGGTCGTTGACCGCCGGCAGCGCGAAATCGGAGAAGGCGGCCTCGGTCAGGGTGTCCGGCACGGGGAAGTCGTAGCCGGCCACCAGGGCCTCGGTCACCCGGCGCTCCAGCTCGTGGCGGCTGTGGTCGGCCACCGCCTCGCGGAGCTCCGTCTCGACGCGGGCGCGGAACTCGTCGAAGGTCTTGAAGTCGCCCATCGACTGGGCAAACGCGTCGTCCAGCGCCGGCAGCACGCGCTCCTTGATCTCCTGGACCGTCAGTCGGACGTTCGCGGTCTTGCCGGCCAGGCGGTGGTCGTGGTAGTCGGCGGGGAAGTCGAGGTCGAACGTCCGCGTCTCGCCGATAGCCTGCCCCTCGGCCTGCAGCGCCACCAGCGAGTTCTTCAGGTTCTCCTCCACGAGCAGGTACATCCGTTCGTCCCTGACCGGCTCGGCCTGCCCGGCCACGGCGGCTTCGAACGCGGCGGCGAGGAAGTCGCCCCGCTGCGCGGGCCGGCCCGTGACCTCCTGGAGCGACGCGCGGGCCTGGCACCGCCGCTGGATCTCGTGCTCCACGAGCTGCGGATCGAAGGCGGCGTCGCGATGGGCGACTTCCAGACCCCGGTAATCCCGCAGCTCGAAATCGGGCAGCACCTCAAAGGCCACCACGGCCTTGAGCGCGCCGCCGAAGTCGTAGTCGGACTCCACCATCTCCGGCGTGCTCACCGGCTTGAGGCCGGTCTCCTCGAGGGCCTTGGGCAGGGAGTCCTTCATCACCTGCTCCACCACCTCCTGGATGATGGCGGTCTTGAACCGCCGCTCCAGCAGGCCCACCGGGGCCCGGCCCGGCCGGAAACCGGGCAGGACGGCGATCTTCTTCATGTCATCGATCACCTTCTGCCGGACCGCTTCCGTTTCATCGGGCGTGATTTCCAGATTCAGAACCTTGCGGCATCCGCTGCTTTCACCCAACGTTACCTTCACGTGCGACCTTCCTTTCGATATGGTGTGGAATTTGTCATGGCGGGAACGGGCAAAAAATTTGGTGCGAAAGGGGGGAGTTGAACCCCCACACCCTTGCGGGTACTAGATCCTAAGTCTAGCGCGTCTGCCAATTCCGCCACTTTCGCAGACACAGGCGACTGACTCTATAGATGCATGATACGATATTCGGGTGTAGGTATCCAACTTGATATCCGGAAGATGGGTGGCAAATCCCGATCGCTGAATTGAGTTGAATAAAGGAAATATGGTGAGCCGTGGAGGAATCGAACCTCCAACCTAGTGATTAAGAGTCACTTGCTCTACCAATTGAGCTAACGGCCCACCGAATGTAAATAACAACCTGTGATTCTGACGGTTGCCCGGGGATGGAAGCGGGTGTTCCCGAAGCAAGATCCTAACTATACGCGAACTTCCCGGTTTGTCAATGGGAAAATCGCCCGCCGTCACCCGCGCCCGCTCTCGCGGCTTGACAGCCGGGGGCATCTTCCTGATAATGGGAGCCCGCTTGACACAAGCCCTTCAAGGAGAACGGCATGGACCCCAAGACGCTCATCGATCCGGCCGCCGGAGTCTTCTATTTCCTGTTCCTGGCCATGAGTCTGGCCGGAGTGGGCATTTTCGTCTGGCGCCTCCGCGGCAAGTGGCTGCTGCTGCGCCGCGCCACGCCGGAGGACCGCTTCAACCGCTGGGGGGAGCGCGTCCGGGCGACCCTGGTCCACGTCGTCGCCCAGGCCCGCATCCTGCGGGATCCGGCTACGGGGCTCATGCACGCGTTCATCTTCTGGGGATTCTGCGTGCTGGCCATCCACACCGCCTCACTGTTTCTGGGCACGTGGATCCCCGGCCTGGACTTCGAGCGGCGCCTCGGCGCGGCCTACGCCTGGCCCAAGGACCTGTTCATCGTGCTGGTGGCCCTAGCCGTGCTCTGGGCCGTCTTCCGCCGCGCCGTGCTCCGGCCGGCGCGGGTGGAGTCGTCGGGCGAGGCCTACCTGGTGCTGGGCCTGATCCTGCTCCTGATGCTCACCGACATGGGCGCCGAGGCCGCCCTGCACGCCGCCGGCGTCCCCACTTACGGCTTCCTGGGCGCCGCCCTGGGCCCGCTCGTCGCCGGCTGGAGCGGGACGGGCCTGCGGGCGCTCTACGCCGGCTCCTTCTGGATCCAGGCGGCCACGATCCTGTGCTTCCTCAACATCCTCCCCGGGTCGAAACACTTCCACGTCATCACCTCGCTGCCCAACGTCTTCTTCCGGAAGCTGGAACCGGCCGGGCGGCTCCGGACGCTGAACCTGGAGGACGAGAACGCCGAGAGCTTCGGCGTAGCCAAGGCCCAGGAGCTGGACTGGAAGGTGCTCCTGGACGTCTACTCCTGCACCGAGTGCGGCCGCTGCCACGAGCACTGCCCCACGCACACCACCGACAAGCCGCTGTCGCCCAAGCGGATGAACGACCACCTGAAGGAGTTCGTCTACAAGCATGAGAAAGAGCTGACCGGCGCGCAGGCCGGCGAGGTGCCGGATCTGTTCGCCGCCGGCGCCGTGGGCGAGGACGAGATCTGGGCGTGCACCACCTGCGGCTTCTGCGAGGACGCTTGTCCGCTGTTCATCGAGGAGGTCCAGTGGATCGTGGACTTCCGCCGCTACAAGACCCTCACCGAGAGTCACTTCCCCGAGGAGCTGACCAAGGCGTTCCGCGGGCTGGAGACCAACTCCAACCCGTGGGGGATCGGCGCCCACAAGCGGGCCGAGTGGGCCGCGGGACTCGGCATCCCCACAGTGGGCGAGGCCGGGTCGTTCGAATGGCTCTTCTACGTGGGCTGCTCCGGCAGCTTCGACGAGCGGAACCGGAAGGTGGCCCAGGCGTTCGCCCGGCTGCTCCAGAAGGCGGGCGTCGCGTTCGCCATCCTGGGCGAGGCGGAGGGGTGCTGCGGCGACGCCGCCCGGCGCACCGGCAACGAATACCTGTTCCAGACCCTGGCCCAGGCCAACATCGAGATCTTCAAGGAGGCCGGGGTCCGAAAAATCGTCACCGCCTGCCCCCACGGCTTCAACACCCTCAAGCACGAGTACCCGCAATTCGGCGGCGAATTCGAGGTCTGGCACCACTCCCAGCTCCTCGAGAAGCTGGTGCAGGAAGGGAAGCTCAAGCCCAGCCGCAAACTGGACCTGGACGTGGCCTTCCACGATTCCTGCTATCTGGGGCGGTACAACGGCATCTACGATGCGCCTCGCAACGTGATGACCGGCATCGACGGGGTGAAGGTGTCGGAGCTGGCGCTGCACCACCGCCAGGGGTTCTGCTGCGGCGGCGGCGGCGGCCGCATCTTCATGGAAGAAAGCCTCGGTTCCCGCATCAACCACCGCCGGATCGAGCAGGTGCGCGACTCCGGCTGCTCCACCGTGGCCCTGGCCTGCCCGTTCTGCAACACCATGCTCTCCGACGCGGTGAAGGAGAAGGAACTGGAGGGCGTCGCGGTTCGCGACATCGCCGAGATCCTGCTCGAGGCCGTTGAATAGCCGGCGGATTTCGGCTACCATGGGCGCATTCATGGATCACGCGGACACCCGACATCGCCGTGGAGGTGCCGGTGCCTGAAGGCAATTTCTGGGTCAATATCGGCGGCTGTCTCGTGCTGGCGGGAGCGGCAGTGGCCGCCATCGTGCTGGTGGTCGTGTTTGCCCGGCGACACCGCCGCCACGAGCTGGCCAACGCCAGACGGGCGTTTGAGGACAGCCTGGCCCAGCTCCGCAAGGATCCCAAAAACGCCGACCTGAAGCGGGAGACTGTCCATCTGGGGCAGTGCTACTCCCGGCTCAGCATCGGCCGGGACGGGCGGCCCGTGTTCGATGAAACGGCGCTGGACAAGGCCATCGCCGCCGTCTGCCCGCCGGAGCTCTACCCGTCGCCCGCCGAGGCCAGCCTGGCCACCCGGCTGGACCAGCTGACCCGCTATCGCCAGCGCGGCCTGATCACGGAACAGGAATACCAGCAGAAGCGGGAAGAACTCCTGGCCGATTCATCGCCGACCGCCGACCGCTGGGGGCAGAAGCTGGACCACAACTGAAGCCGGCCGCTCCGCCACTTGCGGGACGCAACCGGCGGATGGCATACCGCCCGGGCGGTGCCATGTCACAAGCCGAAGCCGGATATTTCATCAAGCCAGACTGATCACCGGCAGTCGGATGGTGAAGCAGGTGCCCTTCCCCAGCTCGCTGGCCACCCCGATCCGGCCACCGTACTTTTCCACCGTGACCTTGACGATGGCCAGCCCCAACCCCGTCCCCTCCTTCTTTTCATTCTTGGCGTTGGAGGCACGATAGAACTCCTCGAAGATGCGCGGCATCTCGTCGGGCGGGATGCCGATCCCCGTGTCGGCCACCTCCAACCGGTAAAAATGATCCGGCTCCAGCCGGCCGGTCACTTTCACCACGCCAAACTCGGGCGTGTAGGTGATGGCGTTGCTCACCAGGTTCACGACGATCCGCTCCATGTCCTGGCTGTCGCCGCGGAAAATGGCGTCCCGGCATCCCAGGTCGATCTCCAGGCGGATCTCGCGCTTCGTGGCGTGGGCGCCCAGGTCGCCGGTGACCTTGCGCACGACCTCTTCCAGCAGAATGTCCTGCTTTTCCTCCTCGGCGACCGGCTGACCGCCGCGGATCAGGTCCAGCAGTTCGTTGATCATGTCCAGGAGGCCGTTCACCCGGCCGAAGCAGCGCCGGATCAGATCCATCACCTTGGCGGACGCGTCGCCGGCCAGGCCGTCCATGATCACCCGCAGCATGCTCTGGGTCGCGGCCAGCGGGCTGCGGATCTCATGGGATACAATCCGGACGAAGCGGGTTTTGGACTCGTCCGCCCGGCGCAGCCCGTCGTAGGCGTCGCTGAGGTTATCCTGAAGCTGCAACTGCTTCTCTTCGCCCATGCGCAGGTGCTGAATCACCGTGGTGGACAGGTAGACGGTGAGCAGGATCAGGATCGAGAAGGAACCCAGGAACAGCAGCAGGTAATACAAATTATCGTAACGGGGTGATGGCAGAAACCCGGGCAGTTGGATGGGCGGGTAAAACCCGGTATATTCCAACAGGGTCATCCCCGAAATGATGGCGATGGCGACGAGCCCGTGACGCAGACAAGCCCGACGGCTCACCAGCATCCCGGCCAGAATCACGTGGAAGATGAAAAAGGGGAGGAACGGGCTCTCCAACCCCCCGGTGAAGTGGCAGAGCACCGCCAGCGCCAGCCAATCCAGCAGGATCTGCAGATGCAGGCTGCGTTTGGGCCCGAGGCTTGACAATCCGAGGCGGATCAGCACATTGTAGAGCAGGATGGCCAGGCCGACTCCGATCACCGGGATGGCTCGCATTCCGGGCAGGGCCAAAGCCGCCGCCAGGCTGAACAGGATCACCACCCCGCCCGCGATCCAGCGAAGCCGCACCAACCAGTGGGCACGATCTTCGACGGCCTTGTCCAGCGGAATGACGCGGATTTCCATGTCCGCTCCCGGTTCCCGTCTTCGAATCGCCTCAGACGGGGTCGGTGTGAGCCCCGCCGTTCACATCCAGGATCTTGTTCACTATTATCGCCCGTTGTCGCCCAAATGAGAAGCAGTTCATAAGGGCTCGGGTCCTGGCGGTGCCAGCAACTCGGCCCAGATCCGTTCGGTCAGCTCCTGCACCGCCGCCGCCACCGGCGGAGTCAGCACCTCGCCGAAAGCTGTCGCATCGTCAATCTCGATGGCGTAGATGGCTACGTCCCGCGGCATGGGGATAGCCAGCCGCGCCGCCAGGTCGAACGCGGTGGCGACGCTGATCTCGTGCCCGCAGACCAGCCGGGCGCTGCCGGACACGTCGGCCAGATCGAGCTGCCGGATCCGCCCGGGCTCGGGGTCCGGCACGGTAAGGCTGTCCACGAGGATGGCCCGGTCGAAACCGGCCAGGAGATCGATGAGCTCGAAACCGCCCCGGGCGCTGGTCAGCACCTTCACCCCGGGGAGCGGCCGCCGAACGAGCCGGCGTTCCAGCTCGGCGGCCACCGCGAGCCCGGCTGCGTCATCGCCCAGGATAGGATTGCCGAGGCCCAGCACCGCCGCTCGGCTGGCGGCGGCCGGGCCTGGCCGGACGGGGCGGCCGGTCACCGACGCCCCTCAGACGGTTGCCGGTTTGGGCACGCCGGCCCGGACGTCCTGGCGCTCCCGGGCCGCCTCCAAAACCGCCACGATGTACTTGGACACGGGCCGGAAGATCAGGTGCGCCCATTTGCCGAACGGCACTTCCACGATGAGCATGGGCACCGCGATCATCAGGTGCACGACGTACGCCACATAAGTCGGATAGGGTAGGTCCATCAACCGAAAGATGTTCAACACGATGCCCGACAGCGCGGTCAGGAAAAGCAGCACCAGGAACATCCAGTCCGTGGGGTGGGAGAACCGGTGAATGGGCTCCTTCTTCTCCAGCCGGCCGCGCATGGCCATCAGGGTGACGCCGAGCAGCAGGAGCGTGGCGTAGTAACCCAGAATGCTCGTCCAGTGAAACTCCGCCTTGTCCACCTGGAAGATGGGCAGAAACATCACCACTAACAGCAGCATCGTTCCATAACCCGTCACCAGCAGGAAGTGCTGCAGCCATTTCAGGCGGGTGTCGTTGTCGCATTCGAGCCACCGCCGCTGGGTCAGGCCGTGCACCACGATCTGGTAGAGCTTGGTGAACCAGAGCGTGAACGGGATTCGCACCCCCTTCTCGCCGCGGACGACGAAGTAGACCATCCGGAAGGCGTTGGTCCATAGCAAGAGGCCAAGGACAACGGCCAGCACCCAATCGCCGATGTGGACCCAATCGACATTGGCGAAGATGTTGACGCGGACATGCTCGCGCGCCTCCGCCGGCAGGTCGCGGAAACCGAACGGGATGCCCAGCCAGCCGGGCACCACGAACAAAGCCAGCACCAGCAGCGCGCAGGCCGCCAACAGGCCGATCTCCCAGGCCTTGCTGAGATACAGCTTGCGGGACAGGCCGGTGAAATCATACTGCGCCGTCAGCCAGCGGCGGGTGGCCATCATCAGCTCGCCCGGGAAGGCCTCCCGGGGACAGGTGTCGGAGCATGTGCCGCAGTAGTAGCAGAGCCACGGCTCGGGCGACTCCAGCAGCTTGTCGCGCAGCCCGAGCTGGAGGTAACGGATCATCCGGCGGGGGAAGACCGTGTCCCCCTTCGACAGCGAGCAGACGGCGGTGCAGTTGCCGCAGTTGAAGCACTTGTTGATCGTGTCGGCGCCGTATTCGGCCACCTCGGCGGCCAGGCGGGGATCCACTCGGCTGCCCATGCTCACACCTCCTTCAACCGGTAGCAATAATAATCGCCGCGCAGTTCCTCCTCGACCACTGTGCCGTAGCGGCGCATGGCCATCACGTTCCAGACCACCTCCTCCGACGGCAGGCCGCAGCGGGCGGCCAGTTCGGGGATGGTCCGCGGCGCCTCCTTCAGCGCCTCGAGCAGCGCCTTGCGGACCTGGGTCTGCCGCTTGAAGTACTCCTTCTGCTCCGGCGTGCGCTCGCCCTGGCGCTCCCGCAGGATGTCGATGGGACGTTTGGCCCTGGCCCCGCGGCCCGCATCGGCGGCTGGAGCCGCCGCTGCGTCAGCGGCCGGGCCGGCGGCTGGTTGATCGATTCCCGACATGGTTGCTCTCCCTGCTGTGGTGATCCGCCCGCCCGGTCCCCGCGACCGGGCGGACCGGAGTGTCAATGCACCGCGGACGGTTCGATGAACCGTTCGTGGTAACGCGTCGCTTCCAGGTAGATGGCGGCCTCCATCGCCGCGGCGCCGGCCTCGACGATGGCGTCCGGGATATCCTTGGGACCGGCGGCCACGCCGGCGATGAACACGCCCCGGCAACTGCTGAGGGCCGGGCTGATCTTCGGCGAGATGGAACGGAAGAAGCCGTCCTCGTCGAGCTCGGCGGCGAGCACCCCGTCGCCCTGCCAGGCCGGAATCAGTCCCTGGGACAGAACCACCAGGTCGTAGCGCTCCTCCGCCACCCGCCCCTCCTCGTCCAGCAGTTCCACCCGCAGAAGCAGGTCCCTGTTTTCCACCTCGGTGATCCGGGCCACTTTTCCCTTGACCACCCGGACGCCCTCGCGCATGACGCGGCGGTAGAACTGTTCGTAGCCCTTGCCGAAGGCCCGGATGTCCATGTGGTAGATCGTCACGTCGACATCGTGGATGTAGTGCCGCAGGAGCAGCGCCTGTTTCAGAGCGTACATGCAGCACACCCGGGAACAGTACGGAACGCCGATGGACCGGTCGCGGCTCCCGGCGCACTGGACATAAGCGATGCGGCGGGGCACCTTGCCGTCGGACGGCCGCAGCGGTCGCCCGTACGGCCCGTTCGAAGACTGGATCCGCTCCATGGCCATGGGGTTCATGACGTTGATGAGCTTTCCCCCGCCGTACTCCGCCTTGCGGTCCATCGGGGTGATCTGGAGGCCGGTCGTGACGATGATGGTCGCCACCTCCACCTCCACATCCTCCGGCTGCTGGGTGTAGTCGATGCAGCGGGTCGGGCAGACCTTCTCGCACCGGCCGCAGAAGGTGCAATAGGTCGGGTCCAGCACCGCCACCTGGGGGATGGCGTTGCCGTGGGCGATGTAGATCGCCCGGCGGGCGCCCAGGCCGTAGTCGAACTCGTGCGGCACATCCACCGGGCAGACCCGCTCGCACTGGCTGCAGCCGATGCACTTCGACTCGATGACGTACCGCGGCTTCTTCTGCAGCCGGACCCGGAAGCCCACGTTGAGCGGCTCCACCGCCTTCACCTCGGTGTAGGTCTGGATGCGGATGTGGGGATTGTGGGCGGATTCCGCCATGCGCGGCGTGCAGATGCAGCTGGAACAGTCCAGCGTGGGGAAGACCTTGTTCAGCCCCACCATGACGCCGCCGATGGAGGGGTCCTTCTCCACGAGCAGGATGTCGTAGCCCTGCTCGGCCAGGTCCAGAGCCGCCTGCATGCCGGCGATGCCGCCGCCGATCACCAGGCTGTCGTAGTTTTTCTTCAGTTCTGTCATGGCCACATCCTTGTGCTGAGGCTCTCAGGCGGTCGGACGGTCGCGCCGGATCTCCCGGATCACCTCACCATCGGGGCGCCGGATCCGCACGATCAGGGGCATCTGCCCGGGCAGGCTGTGGGTGGCGCAGCCGTAGCACGGGTCGTAGGCCCGAAACGCCATCTCGATCATGTTCAGGATGCCTTCCTTCACCTCGCCGCCGCGCTGGATCAGGCTCTGGGCCGCCTTCTTGACCGACATGCAGATGGCGGCGTTGTTGTTGGTGGTGCCCACGATGAGGTTGACCTTTTTGACGATGCCGCGATCATCCGTGACGTAGTGGTGGGTCAGGGTGCCGCGCGGCGCCTCCACGATGCCCACCCCCTCCCGGGGCGTGCCCAGGCAGACCATCCGGTAGTTCTCCGGATGGGTGATCTCCGGATGCTGCACCAGCTCCAGCGACCGCTCGGCGGCGTTGATCAGCTCCACCACCCGGGCCCAGTGGATGGCCAGGGTGTGGTGGACCGGCGTGCGGCCGCTCCGGTCGCCGGTCAGGGTCTCGAAATACTCCTCGTAGGCCTCCTGCGCCAGAGGCGTGCTCATTCCGTCGGCGGCGTTGAGGCGCGACTGCGGCGTGGCCCGGTAGACGCCCGAGTCCTTGCCGTCCACCAGCCCCTTCCACCCCACGGCCTTAAGGTATGGAAATTTCAAATAGGTCCACGGCTCCACCCGCTCGGCGACGTGGTCCATGTACTCGTGGGGGGCGTAGCGGCAGAACTCCGCGCCGTCGGGGTCCACCACCCGGACGCGCCCGTCATAGAAGTTCACCTTGTTGTTCTCGTCCACCAGTCCCATGGAATACGTCCGGTGGATGTAGGGGCCGTTGACGATGAGGTCCAGGTAGGCCGGATTGGCCAGGACCACGTCCCGGAACAGCTTCAGCGTGAACTTGCCGAATTCCACCATCCAACGGGCGATCTCCTCGAGGCGCTCGCGCTCCGCCTTGTTGATGGGTTTGCTCATCCCCCCCGGAATCGCGTTGACCGGGTTGACCCGCTTGCCGCCGAAAATGGCGGCCGCCTCGTGGCCCCAGGCGCGGCACTGGATCACCTGGCTGCCGATCTCAACCCCCACCTTGCCGATCACGCCGATGATGTTGCGCAGGGCCGGGTCGGAGTCGGGGCCCATGACGAAGTCGGGCGCGCCGAGAGCGTAGAAGTGGGTCGTGTGGTCCGTCACGAAAAAAATGTTGTACTGGAGCTCCCGCAGCATCCTGGCGGTAGGAGGGAGTTCCACCCCGTACACGGCGTCGCAGGCCTTGGCACTGGCCATGTGATGGGCTTCGGGACAGACGCCGCAGATCCGGGGGGTGATGCGGGGCAGATCCTCTACCGGCCGGCCCTCACAGAACTTCTCGAAGCCCCGCAGTTCGGGCACCTGGAAGAAGCAGTCAGCGACGGCACCCTCGGCATCAAGAAAAATGTCGATCTTCCCGTGCCCCTCGAGGCGGGTGATGGGATCGATGCTGATCCGCCGGTAGCCTTCCTTCGTATGGACGTGGGGTGTGGTCATCATCGCCTCCTCACTTGCGGGCCTTCAGGTGACTCGACGCCAGGGTGAACCGGTAGAAGGTGCCCGTCGGGTCGGCGATCTGGGCGATCATCGCCTGCGCCTGCTCCTCGGTTCGGGCGTCCAGCATCGACGCGATGGCGCTGACCATGGCCGTGCCCTGATCCGTCACGTCGCCCGCCGGGCCGTAGCACCCTTCGCACGGCATGCCCGCTGCCGGGCAGAGGGCGCCGCAGCCGCTCCGCGTGGCCGGCCCGACGCACAGGTAGCCCTGCTCCAGCAGGCACCAGCCCGGCTCCGGGATGGAGGTGTGCACCCGTTTGAACTCCTTGATCCGGACCTGCCGCTTCTCCAGCTTGCACTCGTCGCAGACGGCCTTGTCGTAACAGGCCACCTTGACGTTCCGGTTCTGCAGCGGCACCTGGCCGCCCGCCAGCGCCAGGATGGCCTCCCAGACCCGGTCAGCCTGCGGCGGGCAACCGGGAATCTCGTAATCTACGGGAACCACGTCCTTGAGGCGCAGCACCTGCGGATAGAACTTCGGAATCTCCAGGTCCCCGCACTCGGAGGGCGTGACCGGCTGGGGCTCCACGCCTCCCGGGTTGTCGATGGACGGATTGTCGTGATAGCTGGCGTTGTAGATGCCCTTGACGGTCTTCAAGTTGGCCAGGGCCGGGATCCCACCGTCCACGGCGCACTGGCCGTAGGCGATGAGTGATTTGCTCTTCTGCCGCAGCAGCCGGGCCACTTCCTCCTGTTCCGAGTTGCGGATGCCGCCGTTGTAGAAGCATAGATCGATAAAGCCGTCGGGGTAGTTGCGGACGTGCTCGTACTTGAAGTCGGCGGCGCAGGGCCAGAAGACCACGTCGGCAATCTTGATCAGCTCCAGGAGGTTGGGTCCGATTTCCAGCAACGAGATATCGCAGCCGCCGCAACTGGCGGCCCAGTACTTTGCCACCTTCAGCTTCGGAGGGTTCGGATTGGTGCTCATGTCATTCTCCCCACGCCTTGAGATCCATCCCGTGCCCGACGCCGCGGGCCTGCATCAGGCCGGGCCAGTCGAGGGGGCCGAGCTTGCGGACCTGCTCGGTGAGTTCCGCGACCAGCCTGGAGAACTTCTCCCCCTCGGCGGCGCTCACCCATTCGTGCCGAAACCGCGCGGGCTCGATGCCCATGTCCAGCAGAATCCGCTTCAGGAGCGGCATCCGGGCCATGGTCTTGTGGTTGCCGGTGATGTAATGACAGTCACCGATGTGGCAGCCGCAGACCAGCACGCCATCGGCGCCGCGAGCGAAGGCGGTGGTGATCAGTTCGGGGTCGATCCGGCCGGAGCACATGACCCGGATGATGTCCACGTTGGGCGGATACTTCATCCGGGCGGTGCCGGCCATGTCGGCACCGGTGTAGGAGCACCAGTAGCACAGGAAGCCGATGATGCGCGGCTGCCAATCCGGACCGGCCGCCGGGCGGGTGTGGGTGGACTCGGTGTTCGCCGGTTCACTCATGGGAGCCTCCTGTCAGATGGGGTGCCGGCATCATGTCGGCCAGCAGCATCTCCACCTCGGCCAGGACCTGCGTGTCGGTGAAGCCGTGCTGCTGGATGGCGTTGCTGGGGCAGGTGGCGGCGCAGGTGCCGCAGCCGGTGCAGAGCGCCTCGTTGATCACGGCCACCCCTTTGCGCGGATCGCGGGTGATGGCCTCGTAGGGGCACACGGTGAGACAGGTGCGGCAGCCGGAACAGAGGTCCTCGTTCACCTGGGCTATGAACGGATCCATCTCGATCTGGCCCTGGGCGATGAGCGCCGCCGCTTTGGACGCGGCGGCGGCGGCCGCAGCGCTGCATTCGGTGATGTCCATGGGCCCCTGGCAGGAACCGGCCAGGAACACGCCCGAAACCGCCAGCTCCACCGGCCGCAGCTTCGGGTGCACCTTGAGGAGGAAGCTGTCGTAGCCCACCGCGCATTTGTACATGTCGACCAGTTCAGAGATGTCGTGCGGGATCACGCCGGTGGAGAGAACGACCATGTCGACGGGGACCTCGACATCCAGCCGGTTGGTCAGCAGATCCTGCACCATCACCACCACCGGCCGCTCGCCGCGGGGATCGTGGCGCACCTTCGGCAGCCGCCGCGAGTCGTGCCGGATGAACCGCACGCCCCGCTCCGACGCGCGTTCGTAGTAATTCTCGTGTCCGCGCCCGTATGTGCGGATGTCCTGATAAACATCGTAGATGACGACGTCGGGGTACCGATCGATGATCTCGTTCGCCTGGTGCAGGGTGGCCGTGCAGCAGGTCCGGGCGCAGTAATCGTTCACCTTGCCGGAGGGCTGGGGCATATTGATCCCCTCGTACTGACGCGCCCCGGCGCAGTGGATGAAGGCCATGGATTTCACCGGCCGACCGTTCAGGACGAGCTGGCCGGCGGTGGGCCCCTCGGGATCCAGGATGCGGATGAGTTGTTGCAGCGTGATCACCTCGGGGAAGATGCCGAAGCCGTACTCGCCGAACACCGGCTCGTAGGGGTCATAGCCGGTGGCCAGCACGATCACGCCGGAGTGAATCTCGATCTCTTTCGGCTCCTGGGACAGGTCGATCCCCTTCCCGCCCACCACCGCCTGGCACTTGCCGCACCGGGTACAGGACCGCCAGTCGATGGCCGGCATCTGCGGCCAGCAGCCGGGGTAGGGCATGTAGATGGCCTTGCGGCGGGTAAGCCCGAAGTTGAATTCCGAAATGGTCTCCTCGGGGCACGCCGCCATGGCGATACCCACCTGGGTCAGGCGCTTGTCCACGCCCCGCGGCTGGAGCCGGAGCCGGGTCCGAAAATCGCCGACGATCCCGGAACTTTCGATCACCTGCGCACCGGTGTGGACGGTGACCAGGGGATGCTGGACCACCTCGGCGATGAGCTTGCCCAGCAGCTCCTTGGCGTCCTCGTTGGACGGAAAGAGAGTGTAGAGCTGGGCCATGCGCCCGCCGAGGAAGGGGGTGTTCTCCACCAGCGTCACCCGCATGCCCCGCTTGGCCAGGTCGCGGGTCGCGACAAGGCCGGCCACGCCGCCGCCGATGACCAGCGCGGACGGGTGGATCATGATCCGGCGCTTGGCGAGTGGCTGCAGGTGCCGGATCCGGCCCACCGCCGCCCGGACGAGGCGCGCGGCTTTGCGGGTCGCCGCCTCCTTGTCCTCCACCACCCACGACACCTGCTCGCGGATGTTCACGTGCTCAAAGAGAAACTGGTTCAACCCGGCCCGATTCAGGGTCCGGCGGAAGGTCAACTGGTGGAGCGTGGGGGAACAGGCGGCGACGATGACGCGGTTCAGGCCCAGCTCGCGGATCTTCTCCTCGATGAGCATCTGGCCGGGGTCCGAGCACATGAACATGTGCGTCGTGGAGAGCACCACGTCGGGCAGCCGGCCTATCTCTTCGGCCACCCGCCGGACATCCACCACGTCGGAGATGTTCCCGCCGCAGTGGCAGATGAAGACACCGATGCGGATGCCTTCAGCGGGGGGAGTCGGGGGGCGGTGCGTGGGTCGGTCAGCCGTCATACGTCCTCCTGCCCGGTGCGACCGGCGCGCGTAGTTTCCGCTCCCGGGAAACAGATAACCCTTCTCCTCCCGGGAGAACTGGCTAAGCTCGTATTAAGAACAAAATTTTCACTCAGTATAAAAAGCGGACAAAACAAATGCAAGCGAAACGTGGGGAAAATAAACACCGCGACCGTCGGACGGCCACAAATTCAACACGGCTGGATCGATGAAGTGATTCGGTCGAGAAGCCGCGCCCCTTCGGCCACAGAGAAGCGGCTGTTCGCAGGCCGCTTTTCAGATGCCGTACAGGCGGCGCTTTTCCAGCAGCGTCTTGCGGTGGATTCCCAGGATGTTCGCCGCCTCCCCCTTGCGGCCGCCGGTGGCCCGCAGCACCCGCACGATGTGATCCCGTTCCACCTCGGCCAGCGACCGGAGGCGCTCCGCCGCCGCCGCCGCCCCCGGCTGGGCCGGCAGCTCGGACCGCGGCACCGCCGCGCCCGGGTAGAGCAGCACCCAGCGCCGCACCAGATTCTGCAGCTCCCGGACGTTGCCGGGGAATGGATGGCGGGCGAGCTGGTGCACGAAGTCGGGCGCCAGCTCCGGCTCGCTCGCGCGCGCCCGGCGCGCCTCGGTCCGGATGCAGAAAGCCAGCCAGTCGGGGAAACCGGCGGGGTCGTCGCGCAGCGGCGGCAGTCCCAGCGCGAACAGGGCCAGCCGGTAGTAAAGCTCCTGCCGCAGGACGCCTTGGCGGACCAGCTCGCCCGGCTCGCCCTGGGTCAGCCCGATGAAGCGGGTATCAAGGACAATTTCGGCGCGTCCGCCCATGGGGGTGAAGCGCCCCTGTTCCACCACGCGCAGGAGCTTGGCCTGCGCCGCGAGCGACAACGAATCCAGCTCATCGAACACCAGGGTGCCGCCGTTGGCCTGCAGCAGCCAGCCGTCGTGATCGTCGGCGGCGCCGGTGAACGCGCCGCGGACGTAGCCGAACAGCTCGGTCTCGATGAGCGGGTCGGGCAGCGAGGCGCAGCCGATTTCAATGTACGGGCCGTCGCGGCGGGGGCCCAGGCGGTGGGCCAGGTAGGCGAACAGGTTCTTGCCGGTGCCGCTCTCCCCCCAGATGAGGCAGTTGGTGTCGGCGGCGGCGATCCGGCGCAAGGTGTCAAACACCGGCCGGAGCGGCCCCGCCCCGAGGTGCACCTCGGCGGCCAGCTCCGGCGGAATCACGCCCGCGGGTTCGGGCGGCGGCATGGCGCCTCCTCGTCAGGGCAGCGCGCGGACGTCCACGACCTTGCCGTCCGCCCAGAGCCGCTCGAGTTCGTAATACTCCCGGGTCTCGATGGAAAAGATGTGGACGATGAAATCGAAGTAGTCGAGGAGCACCCACTCGGCGTTCTGGTAGCCTTCGACGTGGGCGGTCTCGATCCCCTTCTCCCCCAGTTTTTTCTGCAGTTCGTCGGCCAGCGTCTGGATGTGCTTCTCGTTGGCCCCCGAGCAGATGATGAAATAGTTGGTGAAATTGGAGATTCTGGAGATGTCGATGATCCGGACATCAATGGCTTTCTTGCTGTCCAGGATTTCGTGGATGATGGCGAGTGTCTCTTTCATTCTCCTCCATACAGGTCCGCTTTTTGGATGTAGCGGCGGACCGGCTCCGGGATGAGGTCCGCGCAGTCTGCGTGGGATTGTAGCATAACCCGCAGCCCGGTTGAAGACACATCGGGCATGCCCAGCTCGGCCAGGACGGCGCGGGCGCCCCCGGTCAGCGCCACGCGGAGGCGCGCCGGCGCCCAGCCCCGGCCGTCCGCCACCCGGCCGGCGGCCAGCAGCGCGTCGGCCTCCGTCCCCAGGGTCACGCCGGGCCGGGCCACAAAGAGGAACCGGTACGTCGCGAGCAGCCGCTCCCACTCCCGCCAGTGCCGGAAGTCGCGGAGCGAGTCGCCGCCGGCGATGAACAGCGTCGCGGCGGCGGGCACGCCGTAGGCCGCGCCGAACCGGGCCAGCGTGTCGATCGTGTACGACGGGCCGGGCACCTCCAGCTCCAGCGGGCACGGCACCCAGTCGGGCCGGTGGGCCGTGGCCAGGGCCACCATGGCGTAGCGGTGCCACGCCGAGGTGACCGTCGCTCCGGGCTTGTGGGGCGGGGTGTGGTTGACGAGGAAGTAGATCCGGTCCAGACCCAGCACCGCCTGGGCCTGCTCGGCCATCCGCAGGTGGGCGACGTGAACGGGATCGAACGTCCCGCCCAGGATGCCGGCGGACAGGCTCACGGCGCCACCGCCAGCATCTCGCCCAGCGTCCGGACCAGCTCCGGCAGGCCGTCGCCGCTGACGGCGGAAACGGCCAGAAACGGCTGCTTGCGCCGGCGGCAGTACAGCCGCAGCCGCTTGAGCTGGGCGTCGTCGGACACGGCGTCGAGCTTCGTGGCCACAACCAGCTGCGGCTTGTCGGCCAGCGCCGGGTTGAACAGCGCCAGCTCGCGGTTGATGGCCTTGAGGCGCTCCACCGGGTCGCGCGGTTCCAGCCCGGAGACGTCCACCAGGTGGACCAGCACCCGGGTCCGCTCCACGTGGCGGAGGAACCGGTCGCCCAGGCCGGCGCCCGCGTGCGCCCCTTCGATGAGGCCGGGGATGTCGGCCACGACGAAGGAGCGCCAGTCGTCGCAACGGACGACTCCCAGGTGGGGCGCCAGGGTGGTGAACGGGTAGTCCGCGATCTTGGGCCGGGCGGCCGAGATGCGCGAAATGAGGGTGGACTTGCCGGCGTTGGGGTAGCCCACCAGGCCGACGTCGGACAGGAGCTTCAGCTCCAGCACCAGCTCCCGCTCCACGCCGGCGCGGCCCGGCTCGGCATTGCGGGGCGCCTGGTTGGTGGCAGTGGCGAAGCGGGCGTTGCCCCGGCCGCCCCGCCCGCCCCGGGCGGCCACGAAGCGCTGGTCGGGCGCGGTGAAGTCGAACAGCACCGCCTCGGTCTCCGGGTCGCGCGCCACCGTCCCCACGGGCACGACCACGACGCAGTCGTCGCCGTCGCGGCCGTGCCGGTTGCTGCCCTCGCCGTGCCCGCCGCGGCCGGCGCGGAACTCGCGCTGGTAGCGGAAATCCAGCAGCGTGTTGAGCTGGCTGGAGCTGACGAGCACCACGTCGCCGCCCTTGCCGCCGTCGCCGCCGCTGGGGCCGCCGCGCGGGACGAATTTCTCCCGCCGGAAGGCGATGCAGCCGTTGCCGCCGGCGCCGGCCCTGATCTGGATGGTGGCGTAATCGATGAACATGATCCGATCAATCACCTGAAAAAAAAGAAATACAGGCGGAGCGCCTGTATTTCATTCTAGCCCGGTGTCGGGGGAAAGGAAACGGGTTTACTCGGCCTGGGGGATGATGCTCACGAACTTGCCCCGGATGCCGCGATCGCGGAATGCCACGATCCCGGTCACCTTGGCGTACAGGGTGTCGTCCTTGCCGCGGCCGACGTTGAGACCCGGCTTGAGCGGTGTGCCCCGCTGCCGGACCAGGATGCTGCCGCCGGAGACCAGTTCGCCGGCGAAGCGTTTGATCCCCAGCCGCTGCGAGTGGCTGTCGCGCCCGTTTCTGGAGCTGCCCACACCTTTCTTATGTGCCATGGCGTCTCACTCCGTCTTCATGGAAATTTTGTCGATCTTCAGAGCGGTGTACGGCTGGCGGTGACCGTTGAAGCGTTTGTACTGCTTGCGGATCTTCTTCTTGAAGACGATCACCTTGTCTGCCTGGCCGTGCTCCATCACGGTCGCCTGGACGGCGGCGTTCTGGATGGTGGGAGTGCCCACCAGGACCGCATCGTCGGTATCGAGCAACAGGACGTCGTCAATGGTGACGTGGTCGCCCACGGGAACGTCGAGCAGTTCCACCCGGACCACCTGCCCTTCTGCCGCCTTGTACTGCTTGCCGCCGGAACGAATGATCGCAAACACGGGAGGATACCTCCATCGATTTTCGAGCGGTGGATTATAGCCAGCCGCCGGCGGCTTGTCAATCGGAATGTTGTACGAAATTACTGCGCCGGCTGCTCCCCGGATTCAGCCGGCTCCGACGCCGCCGGCCCGGTCTCGATCTTGGCCAACTCCTCCTGCGCCCAGAGCGGGTACTTCTCCTCGGCCAGCTCCACGGTGATCTTGCCGTGCAGCCAGCTCAGGTTCATGGGGTATTCCTCGGGGTGCATGATCACGAAGAAGAAGTGCCAGACCAGGATCGCCAGGGTAGCCAGGATGGCCTCGTAGTAATGGATCACCTCGCTGACCCGGATGATCCAGAAGGGGAAGATCCCGGTGGATTCCACGGGGAACCACAGCACGAAGCCCGTCACGGCCATGATCACCGTCCCCCAGACCAGCGCCCAGTACTCGGCCTTCTCGGAGTAATCGTACCGCCGGAAAAGCGGCCGCTCCTTCGACAAGCCGAGGTGGTAACGGAGGTTGACGACGACCAGGCGGATGTCCTCCCAGCGGAGCCAGAGCGCCTTCAGCTGGGCCCGGCCCTTGACGCTGAACGCCAGGTATGCCAGATGCCAGACGCCGGTGGCGAGCAGGCCCACCGCGAAGACGCGGTGCAACACCGAGCGCACCGGCTCGGTCATGCCCAGCGCCCGCAGCCACTCGAAGAAGAAGCTGTCGGAGAACTTGAGCGCAAAACCGGTCACCGCCAGCCCGATGAAGGTGATGGTGAGCAGGATGTGCATCCAGATTTCCTGCGCGTGGAACCGGGTCAGGCGCGGCGCCCGGCTCTCGTGATGGTGCTTGCGGCGGAAGAAGTAATACAGGATCAGCACGTTGTGGGCCACCATGCTGCCGATGACCGCGAGGATCATCAGGACGTAGAAGGTCTGGAAGAAACCGGCCAGGCGGTTTTCCTGCAGATTGGCCGTGGCGTGGGTGTAGCTGCGGGCGAATTCCGGCGTGGCGCCCGGATGGCAGCGGGCGCAGGTGCCCGTCACGTTGCCGACGGCGACCGTGGAGGCCGGATCCCGCTTGGGCCGGATCTCGTGAGATTCGTGGCAACTGACGCAGGTGGCCGCGCGCGGACTGTTGAGCTTGAGGCTCAGGCCGTGGTACGAATCCACGAACTCGGCGGCGGCGCCCATCCGGGTGCCGTACTTGCGCAGAATTTTCGGGCTGGTGTGGCAATCGAGGCAGAGCTGGAAGCTGATCTGCCGGTTGAAGGTGGCCGAATCGGCCGCGTCACGTCCCAGGATTTCATGCTCGCCGTGACAGTTGGTGCAGGTGGGCGAATCCGAGATGCCCAGCTTGAACGCCTTGCCGTGGATGCCCGCCAGGTATTCATCCGTGACCTTCTGGTGGCATCTGCCGCAGGTCTCCGGGATCCGCCACCGATGAATGCTGCTCTCGGTGTCGGCGGAGCCGCGCAGGTCGTGTGTGCCGTGGCAGTCGGCGCAGGAGGCCGCCTGCAGGTTCCCCTGGCCGATCCGTTTGGCGTGCGCGGAGCGGGAGTAGCTTTCGAAGACGTAGGGCAGAAGGACCTCCCGGTCCTTCAAGCCGTGCATGCCGTGGCATTTTCCGCACAGTTGGGATTCGTTGGACTTGTGGGTGGGCGAGTTGGGATCGCTGGCCGGCAGCATGTCGTGCACGCCGTGGCAGCTGGCGCAAGTGGGCGCCGCCCCTTTCCCCAGCGCGGAGGTCTGGGCGTGGATGCTCCGCGCGTAATCGGTCGTCACCTCCTCGTGGCAGGACGCGCAGTCGGCCGGCGGCAGCTTCTCCGCATGGGGGAAATCGGTAACGCCCTGCAGGCCGGTGTGGCAGTCCACGCACGCCATGCCCGCCTGGCCGTGGACGGAGGCCTCGTACTGTTTCGGGTCCACGGTGTCGTGGCACTGGAGGCACGTCGCGGTGTCCGCCAGGGTCAGTCCGCAACCCGCAATCCAAAGCGCCGCCAGCGGCAGCAACCGGCTGAATTTCATAATGACGTATCCTCGATCGGCGTTCTGTATTCTGACGTAAAGATAATATTCCACCTCGACTGGACTCGCAATCCCCAATTTGATCTTGGCCGATGAGTTTCGCATTTTTGCTGCAATCCGGCCCGGAGCCACCAGGCATCGAAAACGTCTTGAGTTTCAGACAAATTCCATATATGTATTGAACATTGGCCGATTTTCCATCAGGCGGTGACGCATGAAAATCATTCAAGATCTTGCCAAGAATCTCTGGATCAGCAAGTTCAGCCTGCTGGGCGCCACCATGGTCACGGTCTCGGCCGTGCTCATCATCACCGCCTGGATTCTGGACATGCTGGGGGTGGCCAGCGGCCCCTATCGCGACCTGTTCGCCTACGGTTTCCTGCCCATGGTGTTTATGGTCGGCCTGGCGTTCATTCCGCTGGGTATCTGGTTCGCCCGCCGGAAGGCCCGCCGCGACGGAACGGAGATCCGTCCGCTGGTGATCGACCTGAGCCGGCCCGAGCACCGCCACCGCGCCGTGCTGATCCTGGCCCTGACCCTGGTCAACTCCATCATCCTGTCGGTGGCCATGTACGAGGGGTACCACTACACCGATTCCGACGAGTTCTGCGGCACGCTCTGCCACACCGTCATGGAGCCCGAGTTCACCGCGTACCAGCGTTCGCCCCATGCCCGGGTGGGCTGTGTGGCCTGCCACATCGGGGGCGGCGCCTCCTGGTTCGTCAAGTCGAAGCTCTCCGGTCTGCGGCAGGTCTATGCGGTCCTGGCCCACACTTACAGCCGGCCCATCCCCTCGCCCGTGGCCGACCTCCGGCCGGCCCGCGAAACCTGCGAAGCGTGCCACTGGCCGCAGTTCTTCCACGGCAAGCAAACGGTGGTCCGGCGCAAGCTGGACGACACGGCGGCCGTGGACAATCCCCTAGTCTCGGTGCTGCTGCTCGACATCGGCGGTTTCAACGCCAAATCGAATCGGTACGAGGGCATTCACTGGCACGTGAGCCGGCACGCCCGGGTGGAGTACCTCCCGGCCGACCCGAAGCGCGCCCGAATCCACCGCGTCCGGTCCGTCCGCGAGGACGGCACGGTACACGAGTATGCCCCGCCCGATTCCATCCCCGCGCCGCCGGCCGGAACCGAGTGGCGGACCATGGATTGCGTCGACTGCCACAACCGGCCCACCCACATCTTCGATGAGCCGCAGGCGGCCGTGGACCAGGCCCTGCTGGACGGCAAGATCCCGGCCACGCTGCCGGGGATCCGCCCCCTGGCCCTCCGGCTCCTCACCGCCGCCTACCCCTCGCACGCCGCGGCGCGCGAGGGGATCCGCGCCGGGCTGGAACAGCACTACGGCGCCCTGGGCGACGCCGGCGCCATCGGCCGGGCCGCCGACGGGATCTTCGCCATCTACCGGCTGAACGTGTTTCCCGACATGAAGATGACCTTCGGCGTGCATCGCAGCCACCTGGGGCATCCCGATGACGCCGGCGGCTGCTTCCGGTGCCACGACGGGGAGCACGCCACGGCGGACGGCCTGGCGTTGTCGCAGGACTGCGAGCTCTGCCACCAGGTGCTGGCCCAGGAAGAGCCGGAAAAAAGTCTGGACACAGCGATCGCCGACATCTTCCGCTAGGGGCTGGCACCGGCACACGCGCCCGACGGTCGGCAACCGCGACGGAGGGGATAGGACCGGCATGATCTGGCAACCCAAGCGATTCTGCGCCTACTGCGGCGCCCCCCTGGATCCCGAGGAAGAAGGCGCCGGCCGCTGCGCGCCCTGCGCCACGACGTTTTACGACAATCCGGTGCCGGCCGTGGCCGCCCTGGTGCGCGACGCCGCCGGCGCCATCCTCCTGGTGGAGCGCGCCAGGGAGCCGCAGGCGGGGCGCTGGGCGCTGCCGGGCGGGTTCATCGAGATCACGGAATCCACCGCCGACGCCCTGCGGCGCGAGCTGCGGGAGGAGACCGGTCTCGAGGCGGACCGCGTGGAATTGTTCGGGGTTGAAGACGAACCCAGCCGCCGGTACGGGCGGGTGATCGTGGTCTGCTTCCGGGTCGCCGGCTACCGGGGCGAGCCGGTCGCCGGCGACGACGCGCGCGCGCTGGCGTTCTTTCCGCCCGGCGCGCTCCCTGACCTGGCCTTCGTCAGCCACCGCCGCTTCATCGAGCAGGCCATCCGATCGGGGTGAGGCCGGTCATGCGCCCGACCCCGATCCAGCCGGATCGGCAGCGCCCTGGCGGCAGGCCCATGGCCGGATCGGATTGATTTCGCCACACCCAAACAATTTTTTGACACAGCGCGCAGAATCAAATATCATTACCCGAAATATAGATTGCAAGGTGGATTGAGATGAGGGAATTCGGCAACGGCAGAATGAAGATCGGCCACGTGGCCCAGATGCTCGGTGTTTCCGTTCCCACGCTGCGCATGTACGAGCGGGAGGGCATCCTGATCCCCTGGAAATCGGCCGGCGGGACCCGCTATTTCGACGAGCAGGACGTCGAGTGGATCCGCTGCATCCGCCGCATGATTTCAGGACTCGGGCTCAACATCGAGGGAATCCGGCGGTTGCTGGCCCTGATCCCCTGCCACGACCTGCGCGGTTGCGCCGCCACCCAGTACGCGCACTGCCCCACGTACCACGATTCCAGCCGGCCCTGCTGGAGCGTCGCCGGCGCCTGCCGTCGGTCGTCGCACACGGAATGCCACGACTGCCCGGCGTACCGGAACTCGATCAGCTGCCAGAATCTGAAGGGATTGTTTGAAATCCGGCTCCGCCAGCTGGCCGGAACCGACCACGGGCCCGCCCCGGATCAGACGTCCTGACCATCGCCGGCCATCGGCGGCAGGTATTTGTCCAGATCCACTTTTTCCAGGTAAGCCGGAATCTGCACCGGCCAGCCGAGCCGTTCGCGGATCTGCGCCTCCAGCGCCCGCATCTGTTCCCATTCGCCATGCACGAGGAAGGTCATGCGCGGCGGGCGCCGGAAGTTGCCCAGCCAACGAAACAGCTCGCCGGAGTCGGCGTGGGCGCTGAACGCGTCGATGGACCGGATCTCCGCCCGGACCGGGACGTTTTCGCCGTGGATCTTGACCTCGCGCTCCCCGTCCAGGATCCGGCGGCCCCGCGTCCCCTCGGCCTGATAGCCCACAAACAGCACGGTGTTGCGCCGGTCCGGGAGCTTGAGCTTCAGGTGGTGGAGGATCCGGCCCGCCTCGCACATGCCGCTGGCGGAGATGATGATCACCGGCTCGTCGATGGTGTTGATGGCCATGGAATCCTGGACGGTGCTGGCCACGTGCAGGTTGTGGCAGAGCAGGCGGCAGTCGCCCGGCCGGCTCCCGCGCGACACCTCCGGATCGAAGCGCTCCGGGTAGTCGCAGAAAATTTTCGTCGCCTTGATGGCCAGCGGGCTGTCGATGTACACCGGGATCTTCGGGATCCGCTTCGCCTCCTGCAGCGCGCGGAGCTGGTAGAGGATCTCCTGGGTGCGGCCCACCGCGAACGCCGGGATGACCACCTTGCCGCCGCGCCGGACGGTCCGGTTGATGACATCGTCCAGCTCGGCCTGGATGTCCACGTCCTGGTGGGTGCGGTCGCCGTAGGTGGATTCCATGATGAGGAAGTCGGCCTCGTCGATCGCCGACGGGTCGGGGAGGATGCTTTCGCCGTACCGGCCGAGGTCGCCGCTGAACACCACGCGGAACGAGGATTCGTCCTCGCGGCGCATGGTCAGGCGCACGATGGCCGAACCCAGGATGTGCCCCGCGTCCACGAACTCGAACTGGATGTTCTTGTTGATGGGGAACGCGCTGCCGTAGGGCACGTCCTGAAACTTCTCCAGCACCCGCTCGGCGTCGTCGGTGGTGTAGAGCGGCTCGGCGGGCGCGTGTTTCGAGAAGCCCTCCTTGTTGGCGTAGCGCGCGTCTTCCTCCTGGATATGGGCCGAGTCGGGGAGCATGATCTCGCACAGGTCGTGGGTGCTCGGGGTGGTGAAGATCCGGCCGTCGAAGCCGTGGGCGAAAAAGCGCGGCAGGAACCCGGTGTGGTCGATGTGAGCGTGGCTCAGGATGATGTCGTCCACGTACCCGGCCGGCAGGGGGAAGGGCTCCCAGTTGCGGACACGCAGCTCCTTCAGCCCCTGGAACAAGCCGCAGTCCAGCATGACCACCTTGCCGCGGTGCTGGAGGATGTGCTTCGTCCCGGTGACGGTCCGGGTCGCGCCGGCGAACTGGAGAAAACTGCCCATGAGCCGCTCCTGTGCAAAAATCGATCGACGCCATTATAGGGTCTTTCCCGCCGGCTTTCCACTTCCAACATCCGTCCGGCGTCGCGCCGGCCCGCGAACAGCCGCGTGAATGCTTGACAATCTCCCGAGGATTCTATATGTTACCGGATTGCCCGGGAGACCGATCAAGGAGACTCGCATGCGCCTGAGCCACTATTTCATGCCCACCCTGCGCGAGGTGCCCGCCGAGGCGGACGTGGTGAGCCACGTCCTGCTGCTGCGCGGCGGATTCATCCGCCAACTGGCGGCGGGCGTCTACTCCCACCTGCCGCTGGCCCAGCGCGCCCTGCTTCGCATCCGGCAGATCATCCGCGAGGAGATGAACCGGATCGGGGGCCAGGAGTTCCACCTCCCGGCCATCCACCCGGCGGAGGTCTGGCAGGCCACCGGCCGCTGGGAGGTCATGGGCGACAACATGTTCCGCCTCAAGGACCGCTGGGGCCGCGACATGTGCCTGGGCATGACCCACGAGGAGGTCTTCACCTCCATCGCCCGCAACGAGCTGCGCTCCTACCGGCAGCTTCCCCAGATCTGGTACCAGATCCAGACGAAGTTCCGCGACGAGCCCCGGCCCAAGTCGGGCCTGCTGCGGGTGCGCGAGTTCACCATGAAGGACTCGTACTCGTTCGACGTCGACCGGGACGGCCTGGACACGAGCTACCGCCTGCATTACGACGCCTACTGCCGCATCTACGCCCGCTGCGGACTGGACTACTTCGCCGTGGAGGCCCACTCCGGCTCCATGGGCGGAAGCCAGTCCCACGAGTTCATGGTCCGCTCCGACGCCGGCGAGGACTTGGTGGCCCGCTGCGCGGCGTGCGGCTACGCGGCCAACCTGGAGAAGGCCACGAACCGGCTCGCCCCCGTCGCCGACACCGAGCCCGCCGGGCCCGAACCGGTGCGCGTGGCCACACCCGGGCAGAAGACCATCGAGGAGATCTCGAACTTCCTCGGCGTGCCGGCGCCCAACCAGATCAAGACGCTGGTCTACATGGTCGATTCGAAACCCACGCTCATCCTGATGCGCGGCGACCACCAGCTCAACGAGGCCAAGCTCGAGGCCGTCACCGGGACCGGCCTGCTGCGCCCCGCCACCGCCGAGGAGATCGTCGCCGCCATGGGCGCCGACGCCGGCAGCCTGGGCCCCGTGGGCGTGCAGCACCTCACCATCCTGGCCGACGAGGCGCTGCGCGGCCGGCGCAACATGACCACCGGCGCCAACGCCACCGACTTCCACGTCCAGGGCGTCACCCCCGACGTGCACTTCACCGCGGCGTACCACGACCTGCGCACCGTCGCCGACGGCGACCTCTGCCCCGGGTGCGGCGCCGCGCTGGGCGTGTTCAAGTCCATCGAGGTGGGGCACATCTTCAAGCTGGGCACCAAGTACAGCGACGCGCTGGGCGCCACGGTGCTCAACCGGGACGGCCAGTCCGTCCCCATCGTCATGGGCAGCTACGGCATCGGCGCCGAGCGGATCCTGTCGGCCGCGGTGGAGCAGTGCCACGACGACAAGGGCATCATCTTCCCCGCCACCATCGCCCCCTTCGACGTGATCATCGTCCCCGTGAGCATGGAGGACAGCCGGCTGGTCGAGACCGCCGACCGGTTCTACGCGGAGCTCCGTGCGGCCGGCCTCGAGGTGCTCTACGACGACCGGCCCGAGCGGCCGGGCGTCAAGTTCAACGACGCCGACCTGGTGGGCATCCCCGTCCGGATCACCCTCGGGACGAAGAAGCTCGCCCAGGGGCTGGCCGAGGTGACGGTGCGCCGCGAGGCCAAGGCCGTCGACTGCCCCGTGGGCGAGGTGACGGGCCGCGTGACCGCCGCGCTGGCGGCGCTGCGCGCCGAGATCGAGGCCCGCGCCCGCGATATCCGTTCGCTGCAGTGACCGGAGGAGCGGCCATGAACCAGTCCCTGTCGATGGAGATCACCTTTCCCGACGGCAAGCGCCTGAGCATCCGGAAGGGGTCCACCCTGCTGGACATCCTGCGCCGCTCGCGGCTCCAGAGCGCCATGCCGGTGGTGGCGGCCAAGATCAACAACCGCCTCACCAATCTCCGCCACAAGCTGCGCGTCGACTCGCGGGTGGAGTTCATCGACTGCGTCCACCCCGAGGGCTTCCGCGTCTACCAGAGCTCGCTGGTGTACCTCCTCGGCATGGTGGTGGAGCGGCTCTTCCCCCGCGCCGAGATGAAAGTGGAGCACTCCCTGAGCAAGGGACTCTACTGCGAGCTGATCAAGGACACTCCCCTGACGAAGGACGAGCTGCGGCGCATCGAGGCCGAGATGCGCGACCTCATCGCGCAGGACCTGCGACTGGACAAGGAGAAGACCTATCTCGACGAAGCCCGCCAGTTCTTCCGCACCACCGGCCAGGAGGACAAGATCCGGCTCTTCCGCCACTCCAACCCCCACACCATCGACATCTACTTCTGCAACGGCTACCAGAACTACTCCGACTGCCCGCTGGTGCCCAGCACGGGGCTGCTGAACCTCTTCAGCCTGGTCTACTACTCGCCCGGCTTCATCCTGATCATGCCCGAACCGTACGCGGTGGAGGTGGGCGAGGCGGCGACCGTGCCCGAGTTCATCTCGCAGCCCAACCTGTTCCGCGTCTTCCAGGAGTACGGCCAGTGGCTCGACATCCTGGGCCTGGGCGAGGTGGGCGAGCTCAACGAGCGGGTGGTGGCCGGCGCCGCCCCGGAGATCATCCGGATCAGCGAGGCGCTCCACGAGAAGAAGATCGCCCAGCTCGCCGACCAGTCGGTGGGGAGCCGGATCGTGCTCATCGCCGGGCCGTCGTCGTCGGGCAAGACCACCTTCGCCAAGCGGCTGGCCGACCAGTTGCGGGTGGACGGCCTGCAGCCCGAGGTCATCTCGCTGGACGACTACTTCCTCGACCGCGAGCAGACGCCCAAGGACAGCCACGGCCAGTACGACTTCGAAAGCATCCGCGCCCTGAACATCGACCTGCTGCACGAGCACTTCGAGCGGCTCCTCGAGGGTCAGCCCGTCTCGATGCCCCGCTATAACTTCCACACCGGCTGCTCGGAGCCGGACCACCGGACCATCACGCCGTCGGCGACCACCATCCTGCTGTACGAGGGGATCCACGCGATCAACCCGGAGCTGATGCGCGATCTGCCCATGCACCAGATCAAGCGGATCTACGTCTCGCCCCTGACCGCGCTGAGCATGGACCACCACAACCGCATCCCCACCACCGACGTCCGGATGCTGCGCCGGATCGTCCGCGACTACCTCTTCCGCGGCTACGACGCCCTGGTCACCCTGCAGCGCTGGCGCTCGGTGCGCCGCGGCGAAACCGCCTACATCTTCCCCTACCAGAAGGACGCCGACCTGTTCTTCAACTCGTCGCTGGTGTACGAGCTGGCGGTGCTCAAGCGCTGCGCCGAGCCGCTGCTGCTGCGCATCAGCACCGAGCACAGCGAGTATTCCGAGGCGCGGCGCCTGCTCAAGTTCCTGTCCTACTTCCAGGACATTCCGCCCGACTCGGTGCCCGACAACTCCATCCTGCGGGAGTTCATCGGCGCCAGCGCGTTCCGCTACTGACGCGGCGGCGGACGGACGGCCCCCAGGAGCGCCCCGTGTCCAAGTGGCAGCACGAATCGCCCGAAGACGCCATGCGCCGCGTGACCGCGGAGATCGTGGGCCGCGCCGCACGCTATGCCCGCCGCCGCGGTCTGGACATCCGGATTTCCAAAACGTCACGGGGTGCGGGCACGCCCGTCGCCGAGCTGGATCCGGCCACACCGGCTGGCAAGGCGCGCCTGGCCGAGTACCTCGCCCGGCCGGCCCGCCACTACACCCTCTCGGGACTCGGCGCGCCCGAGGACCCCAACGCCGTGAACTGGCGTCTGGTGAACCTGCCCGCCGGCCGCCGCACCTTGCTCACGGCCATGGTGGGGATCTCGTTCCTGCTCAAGGGCACGCCGTTCAAGAACCGCTGGTTCCGCTGGATGGGCGTCCACGTGGGCCGCAACGTGGAGATCATGCAGATGGTCTGGCTGGACCACTTCCGCCCCGAGCTGATCTTCATCGGCGACCACACCCTGGTGGGCGCCTTCAGCCAGTTCACGGTGCACGCCTACGAGGGGTGCGGCCGCTTCCGCTTCGGGCTGGTGGAAGTGGGCCGCAACTGCACCATCGGCGCCGGCGCCGGCCTCGGCATGATCAAGGTCGAGGACGACGTCCGCATCCTGCCGGGCACAGTGGTCTCGCCCTACTACCCCCGCATCAAGGCGGGCACGGTGGTCGGCTACGACCCGCCGCCGAAATCCGCGCCTGTCACGCAGGAGCAGACCGAAACCGTTGATAGTTGATGGTTGATGGTTGATGGTTCGTGCTCGTAATCGTAATTCGTAATCGTGATCGTAATCGTGATCGTAATCGAACCTTTGAAGGTTGGAATGTTCGCAGGTTCGCAGGTTTTCAAGTTCACAAGTTCGCAGACAGCTGATGGTTGCTCGTTGGGAGCGGGCCCCGAACCGCGCGCCCCGATGTCCGACAGAGGAATCACCACAGGACACAGCGGATAGACCAAAACGCGAGACAGTGTCGTTCTCGTTCTTGTGTTCACCAGTTCTCAGGTTCACAAGTTTGCAGATTTTTGGAGCCCAATCGGTTGTAATGTGATTGTTGATGTTCGATGATTGAGCATCTGAACTCGTAGCGGTGATCACGATCGATGAGCTGGATACAGTCTGAATGAAAATAGTGATGAGTCCAAATCAGTTGAAGCAATCGTTTAAAGCCGATTGAACATCATTAAGGAGACTGGTATGTCTGTTGTCGACAAGATCATCTGGGGTTTGATCTTTCTCGCTGTTGCCGGCATTCAGTTTGTTTTATCTCCGCACCAGTCAACTCCGTTTAAAGTTAGAGGAGTTTTTATCGGCGGCGTAATTTTCACCGGAATCGCCCTCTGGATTTTTTTTAAAGCGTGGCGGAATCGACAGCATCTTGGAAAAGGACCTTGCGATCTTTGCGGTCGGCAGGCCCGCCCACTCAAGGTGTACCGGGTGATAGGCAAAGCTCCAGATGATTCCATCCACATCGTCTGCTGGATCTGCGAGATGCAAAAATATCTCTTCCTGCTTGTCTGCGCAGCGCTCGTAGTAGGTCTTGGTTATGTTATCGACGCGCTGAAAGTGTACTTTCCAAGCGGCCGCGAATCCATCATGTCGCCCGACCGATACGATCCTTATATAACCATCGGAATCATCGCTTGGCTGGTGGGCAGCATATCCCTGTACTTCCTGGTCAGATCCATGCTGCCTGCCGAAATTCTGAGACGCAGGGCTTCTGAATCGGAGATTAAACCGTATGACCCGGAATCCGAGATCTTCGCCCGGTTGCAAGAGCTCAACGCAGAATTGATGGCCTGGACCCACGACGACGGCTTGCCCAAGTTGGAACAGCTAAATCTCGAAGCCAGGAAAATTGGTCGGGTCCTCCACCGCGAAGGAGGCAAGGAGCGCATGCTGGAGGTTTTCAGAGCGCTGGATCTGGGCCGCCCCATCGAGAGCGCTTGGGATGGAATCGGGCAGTGGCGGGGGTAATTCGGCAGTACCACCTGTGGTGACCGGGGTTGGCATCGCGATCATCGTCGCGGGGGTATTGGAAAAATGCACCCAAACTCACCGGATCACATGAATTCGGTTAATACCTACTGAAACACAACCTCCCTCGCTGGTGGCTGGATCCCGATCCTCGGACATCGGACGTCAGCCAACGCTTCGCGCGGAGCGCTCTGGATAGTGCGTGAGCACCTTGGAGTGCGGCGGCTGGACGCCGCTTTGGATTCCGGAACGGTTAGTTGATTTGCAACAGCAGTAAAATACAAAGACGCTCCGCGTCAATCCAAAGCGCAGTCGAGCCTGCGCACTCCACGGCGCTTCGCGCTATCCAAAGACGCGTCCCGCGCCAATCCAGAGCGCAGCCGCCAACAGCGATGGAATGGTGTCGCGGACTCCACAG
>JAGOHA010000137.1 GCA_017996395.1 Acidobacteriota bacterium
GGCGCCCTGGCCGTCAGCGGCCTGCTCATCCTCAAAGACCACTCGCTCCAGGCCGCCGCCAACCAGGAGCACTGGGTGCTCCTCAACGAGAGCAGCGCCCGGGCGCTGGCCGAGTGGCAGGGGCAGCGCGCCGCGGAGCTGGCCAAGAACATGGTGGTCGACGACAAGCTGGGCGAAAAGATCTACAACGACCGCTGCACCGCCTGCCACCGCTTCGATCAGAAGGTGGTGGGCCCGCCGTACAACCAGGTCCTGCCCAAGTACGCGGGCGACGTGGAGAAGCTCAAGACGTTCCTCCGCAATCCCGTCAAAGTGGACGCCGCTTACCCGGCCATGCCCAACCAGGGCTTGACTGAGCTGGAGGTCGCCTCGGTGGCGTCGTACCTGCTGAAGAAGTATGACGAGGGGAAGTGAGCCATGGCGCTGAACACCCGCAAGCTGATTCCGTTCCTGGTGGGTTACTTCGTCGTGTGCGCCCTGGCCGTGGGCGCCCTGGGCTGGTACTGGCTGGAATACCAGCAGGCGCCCGTGCAGCCCATCGACTTCAGCCACCGGATCCACGCGAACACGCTGGGCCTGGAGTGCTCGTTCTGCCACACCGGCGCCGCCGTGTCGGCCCGCGCGACGGTGCCGCCGCTCAGTCGCTGCATGGAATGCCACGAATCGGCGGCCACCGACCGGCCCGAGATCATCAAGCTGGCCGGCTACTGGAAAGCCCGGCAACCCCTGGAGTGGGTCAAGGTGCACGACCTGCCGTGGCACGTGCGCTTCACCCACAAGCGCCACGTCGCTGCCGGCGTGGACTGCACCGTCTGCCATGGCCAGGTCAAGGCCGAGAGCCGGGTGCGCCGGGCCCGCAGCCTGACGATGGGCTGGTGCGTGGACTGCCACCGCGCGAAGCAGGTCTCGGTGGACTGCTGGGTTTGCCACCACTGATCGGAGCGACAGGAGTTCATGATGGAACGCAGAGACTTCCTCAAGGTGCTGGGCATCGCGTCGGGCGGCGTGGCCGCGTCCTGGTCGTCCGGCTTCGGCCAGGACAAGCTGGTTTCCCGCGTCCTGCCCCCGCCGGAGGGACACATCCCCGGCGAGCCGGTCCACGTCCACTCGGTCTGCACCGAATGTCCCGCCGGGTGCGGCCTGACGGTCACGGTGCGCGACGGGCTGCCGGTCAAGCTGGAAGGCAATCCGCATCACGCCGTCGGGGGCGGCGCGCTCTGCGTCCGCGGCCAGGCGTCGCTGGTGCGCGTGTACCATCCGGAACGGCTGCGCCGTCCGCTCTACCGCGAGCCCGGCGGCGAGCTGAAACCCATCGGCTGGGACGAGGCGCTGGGGCGCGTCCGCACCGAGCTCGCGGCCGCCGCCGGCGCGGGCCGGACGAACGCGTTCTGGGGCGGCCGGAGCACCGCCTCGCTGCACCGCCTCATCGGCGAGACGTGCGCGGCGCTCGGCCTGGAGCGCCTGCCTGAGTTCGAGATCTACCACCACGGCGCCCTGCGCGGCGCGTACGGCCGGCTCTTCGGCCGCCGCACCGTGCCGGCCTACCGCATCGACCGGGCCGACGCCCTGCTCACCGTCGGCGCCGATATCGTGGACACGTTCCTATCCCCCATGGAATTCGCCCGGCAGATCGCCCCGAAGCTCGAGGCTGGCTGGCCCTGGTTCCACGCCGAGCCGGCGCTCAGTCTCACCGGCGCCCGAGCCGCCCGTCGGCTGGCCATCGCCCCGGGGAGCGAGCGGTTCCTGCTCGCCTGGCTGCTGCGGACTGTGCCGGCGCGGCAGCCGCTGCCGGCCGGCGTGTCGGCCGCGATGCCAAGCGTGACCCGCGAGGAAGCGGCCCGCACAACCGGCGTCCCCGCCGCGGACCTGGACGCGCTCGCCCACGCGCTGACCGCCGCCCGCCAGCCCCTCGTCGTCGCCGGCGGCGTGTCGGTGGCCCACGCGGACGGACACGCCGTGGCCCTGCTCGCCGGCCTGCTGCAGTGGAGCCTCGGCGCCATCCCCGCGCTGGTGGATTTCTCAGCGGATCATACCTTCGACGCGGTGGGCACCCTGGCCGACGTCCGGCAGATGGCGGAGCGGCTAACAGCGAAGCGCGTCGGCGTGCTCTTCCTGAGCCGCCTCCACGGCCTGGAGCTCCTCGACGGCGCCGTCGAGGCGTTGCCGGAGGCCGCGTTCAGCGTGGGCCTCACCGATTTTCTCTCGCCCGCCTTCGCCGGATGTCGCCTGATCCTACCCGTCTCCCAGGCCCTGGAGTCGTGGGGCGACGCCGAACCGCAGCGCGGGCGCCTCGGTCTGATCCGACCGGTGTTCCGCCCCCTGCACGGCACCCGCTCCGAGGGCGACATCTTGCTCCAGCTGGCGGGAAAGACGACCAACTACAAGGACTACCTCTTCGAGGCATGGCGTCCGTACCCCGCCGCCTGGTGGAAACAAGGGTATGTGGAACACCCGGTTCGGGCGGAGGCGATCAAGTTGGCTGACGGAGCCGCCGGCGCGCTGGCCGCGCTGGGTCAGGCGCCGGAGCCGGCGGCGCCGGTTCTGGTGGTGGCGCCGTCGCTCCGCACCTTCGACGGCCGCAGCCGGGTGATCCCGCTGCTCCACGAGATTCCCGATCCGCTGTCCACCGTCACGTACGGCCCGTGGGTGAACGTGCCGCCCGGCCTGGCCCGCTCCATGGGGCTGGCCGACGGCGACGAGCTGCGGCTGGGCGGTGCCGTCCTGCCTGTCCGCGTGTTGCCCGGCCTGCCCGACGGCGTCATGCTGGCGGCGGTGGACGCCGCCGCCGGACTCGGCCTGAAGGCGGATCCGGCCACCGGCGAGCTGCTGGCCTGCCGGGGGGGCATATCGGCGGTCAAGACGGGCCGCCGGACGCCCCTCCCCTTCCTGTCCGGCGGGATGGACGCGGCGGGCCGCGGCATCCTCCCCGGCGACGAAGGCCCCCACCACCACCACGAGAAGCACTCGCTGTACGAACCGTACGAGTACGTGGACTACCGCTGGGCCATGGCCGTGGACCTGGACCGCTGCATCGGCTGCTCCGCCTGTGTGGCCGCCTGCTACATGGAAAACAACATCCCCGTCGCCGGCCCCGAGGAGCACCTCCGCGGCCGCGAGATGTCGTGGCTGCGGGTGCAGCCGTACGTCCGCGACGGCGAAGCGCCCGTCTTCATCCCGGTGATGTGCCAGCACTGCGACGCCGCCCCCTGCGAGACCGTCTGCCCCGTCTACGCCACCTACCACAACGAGGAGGGCCTCAACGTCCAGGTCTACAACCGCTGCGTGGGCACGCGCTACTGCAACAACAACTGCCCCTTCAAGGCGCGCCGCTTCAACTGGTTCGAATACGACGCGCCCGCGCCGCTGGACCGGCTGAAGAACCCCGACGTGTCGGTGCGACCCAAGGGGGTCATGGAGAAGTGCACGTTCTGCATCCAGCGCATCGCCCATGCCAAGGACAAGGCCAAGGACGACGGCCGCCGCAAGGTGCGCGACGGCGAGATCGTGCCCGCCTGCGCCCAGACCTGCCCGGCGGGCGCCATCACGTTCGGCAACATCCTGGACGAGAAATCGCGAGTCTACCAGTTGGCCCACTCCGGCCGGGCCTACCGCCTGCTGGAAATGCTGGGCACCGAACCGGCCGTCTACTACCTGAGCAAAAAGGTGAAGTGACATGAGCCTCGGCACCTACTTCGACCAGTTGGAACACGACGTCCTCGCCGCCATGCGGAAGCCATCGAAGCTCTACTGGACCGCCCTGGCCGTCTCGGCCGCCGCCTTCGCCCTGGGCCTGGGCTGCTGGGGATGGCAGATCTACGAGGGGCTGGGCGTAGCCGGCATCCGCTCGCCGGTGGGCTGGGGGGTGTACATCACCGACTTCGTCTTCTGGGTGGGCATCGCCCACTCCGGCACCCTCATCTCCGCCGTGCTGTTCCTGTTCCGGGCCAAGTTCCGCTGCAGCTTCAACCGCTCGGCGGAGGCCATGACCGTGATCGCGGTGATGACCGCCGGCCTGTTCCCGCTCATCCACCTCGGCCGGTGCTGGTTCTTCTACTGGCTCATGCCCTACCCCAACCAGCGCCACCTCTGGGTGAACTTCCGTTCGCCGCTCATCTGGGACGTGTTCGCCGTGAGCACCTACTTCACCATCAGCGCGGTGTTCTTCTTCGTCGGCCTGATCCCCGACCTGGCCATCGCGCGGCGGCGCTTCACCGGCTGGCGGCACTGGGTGTTCCGCATCCTGTCGCTGGGCTGGCAGGGGACGGCCGAACAGTGGAAGCACTACGCCTGGCTGTACATGTTCCTCGCCGCGTTCGCCACGCCGCTGGTGATCTCGGTCCACTCGGTGGTCTCATGGGACTTCGCCATGAGCGTGATCCCCGGCTGGCACACCACCATCTTCGCCCCGTACTTCGTCGCCGGGGCCATCTTCTCGGGCACCGCCATGGTGATCACGCTGGTGGTGCCCATGCGCCGCATCCTCGGCCTGGACACGTACATTACCGTGGACCATTTCGAGGCCATCGCCAAGATCCTGCTCTTCACCTCGCTCATCGTGTCCTACTCCTACATCGTGGAGTTCGTCCTGGCCTGGTACAGCGGCAATCCCTTCGAGATCGCCCACTTCTCCTTCCGCGCCGTGGGCGACTACAAGTACCTGTACTGGCTGATGCTCTTCTGCAACGGGCTCCTGCCCCTCACCCTGTTCGTGAAGCGGCTGCGCCGGAACCTGAAATACCTCTTCGTGCTGTCGCTCTTCGTCAACGTCGGCATGTGGCTGGAGCGCTTCGTCATCATCGTCACCTCGCTGGCCCGCGATTTCGACCCGTACAACTGGGGCAACTACACCCCCCGGTTCGTCGAGATCGGCGTCACCATCGGCAGTTTCGGCATGTTCTTCATGCTGTTCCTGATCTTCACCAAGATGCTGCCGGTGCTGGCCATCGCCGAAGTCAAGGAGCATGCGTCATGATCCGCGAGTACAAGTTCGACGACAAGGCGGCGTTCCTCCACCGGCTCGAAGAGCTGGTCCGCTCCGGCGTGCACCCCCGCCGCCTGACCGTGACCACGCCGTTCCACGTCCACGAGGTGGAGCACATCCTCCACCTCCGGCCGAGCTGGCTCAAGCTGTTCACGCTGATCGGCGCGGCGGCCGGGCTCACCGCCGGATTCGCCTTCACCGTCGGCACCGCGCTCGACTGGCCCCTGCGCACGGGCGGCAAGCCCATCGTGGCCCTTCCCACCTACATCATCGTGGCGTTCGAGCTCACCATCCTGTTCGGCGGCGTGATCTCGTTCCTCGGCTTTCTGTTCCTGAGTCGGTTCCCGGACATTCCCGCCATCGTCTCCGGCACCGAGTGCGGTCCGGAGTTCATCATCCGCGAGGACACCGGGGAGGCCGTATGAGCAAGCGCGTCACCACCCTCGCGGCGGCCGCCGTGATCCTGGCCCTGGCCGTGGAGTGGGCCTTCCGCGGCGCCTCGGGCATGGCGCTCGTCGTGGCCGTGCTCTTCTGGGCCGCTATCTGCCAGGGGATGGTCGCCCTGGCCGCGGCGGCCGACCTGTCCGGCGCCCGGTGGTTCTTCCCCCTGCGCGGGCACCTGATGGGCATCTATCCGCTGCTGTTCGCCTTCCCCGCGCTGTTCCTCGTGTTTTCGGCCAACCTGTCCGTCTACCCGTGGCTGGGGCACCCGACGCGCTGGCTGGAACCGAACTTCTTCGTGATCCGCAACGTCGCGCTGCTCCTGCTGACCGCGGTGGCCGCCCACCTGTGGAGCGGCGCCGACCGCCGCGGCGCCCGATCGGCCAAAGTGTACTGCACCCTGTACCTCTTCAGCTTCGTGGTCACCCAGTCGCTCATGGCGTTCGACTGGGTCATGTCGCTGGAGGCCCCCTGGATCAACACCCTGTTCGGGGCGTACTTCTTCATCGAGGCGCTCTACCTCGGCATCGCCGCCACCGCCCTGGTGGCGCTGCTCCGCGCCCGGCGCGACCCCGCCCGCTACCGCCCGGTGCTCGTGGACGCGACGAAGCTCATCTTCGGCTTCGCCCTCCTCTGGGCCGGCCAGATCTTCGCCCAGTACCTGACCATCTGGTACGGCAACATCCCCGAGGAGGTGGGCTACGTCTACAAGCGCGTGGCGGTCCAGCCGTATGGCGCCATGGCCGTGTTCGTGCTGCTGGCGATGTTCGTGCTGCCGTTCGGGATCCTCGTGGCCCGGGCGGCCAAGACTCACCCGATCCCGGTCATCGCCGCGGCGGGCCTCGTGATGGCCGGCTACGTGGTGGAAAAGCTCGTCTTCATCCTGCCCGCCGCCCCGGTGCACCCGGTGGCGCTGGCGCTGGAGTTCGTCATCCTCGGTGTCCCGGTGGCCGGCTACCTGTTCGCCCGGCCGGATGCGCCGCCATCCTGACCGCCGGTTTTCCACAGGCAGTGAGGCACCTTTCCGCCGACAAATCACGCCCCCCGGTAACCCGGCGGGAAAAGTCGCCGTCAACCTTTTCTTTAAGAACTTTTCGCCATGATATCTCATCTATATCGGACAGATAGGGCGTGAGACTTAATGTGCACAATTTCTGTGGAAATCATGTGGAAAAACGCCCGGATCGAATGATAAGGAACACGAAGAAATCCCATCCTGCCGGCGAGGTGAATCCGGTGACCGGACGTTGTCTGCTCCTCCTCTGCGGTTGTGCCCTCCTCCTGGGTGTGGCGGCGGGGCCTGCCCGGCCGGCCCCCGCCGAAACCGCCCTGGAACCCCTGCCGTTTCCCGTGGGGGAAACCATCACCTTTCGGTTCAAGTGGAAGGCGTCGCCCCTGCTGCCCTCGATCGAAGCGGGCGATTTCACCTTCCGCTTCGCCGGCGAGGGCCGGTTCGAGGGGCGCCCGGTCTGGGTGGCCGAGGGGATGGCGGAGTCGGTGCCCGGTTTCCGGTTCCCGGTGAAGGATTATTTCAAGAGCTACTTCCGCCCCGGCGACTTCCAGGGGCTTCACGTCTGGGGCATCCGGAGCGAGGGGCCGGATTACCTCCAGCAGATGATGTTTTTCTACCCCGACACGCGCCACATGTGGCTCAAGGAGTATTCCCGCACCACCGACGGCGTCCGCGTCACCCGCAACGAGCTGCATTACGGTTTCCCCTCCCCCATGCCGGACGCCCTGGCCATGATGCCGGCCCTGCGGACGCTGGGCCGCGCCATGCGCTTTCCGGCCGACCTGAACGGCTCCTATCTCGGCCGGGTCAAGAAGATCACCGTCACCCTGGACGGGAAAGAGACGCTGGACACGGTGATCGGCCGCCTTCCGGCCTACCGGTACAACATCCTGAACCTGTTCGGCACCATGATGGATCCCGACGACTACTTCTACGTCTGGTCCTCCGCCGACGGCCGCTACATCCCGCTGAAGATCAAGGCCAAGGTTCGCTTCGGCCACGTGGACGGCAAGCTTACGCGGCATGAGATCCGGGCCGCGTCGCTGGTGCCGGAGGAGCTGGACCTGCTGGCGCCGCTGCCCGACGCACGGCCCGACGTGTCCGGCGCCCTGAACCTGCCCGCCGGCGAACAGCCTGACACGGACATGGTCCGCGTGCCCGGCGGCGATTTCCGTTTCGGCGAGCGGCGCGGCGCGGCCGGCATCCCGGTCCGGGTGAGTCCGTTCCTCATGGACCGCTTCGAGGTGACCAACGCCCAGTACCTGAAGTTCATCCGGGCCACCGGCCGTCCGGCCCCGGCCGTCCAGCCGCTCGAGTACTACCAGCGCAAGTTCAAATGGAAGTCGGACGGCTACGAGGAGTTCCTCCGCCTGGCCGAGCC
>JAGOHA010000138.1 GCA_017996395.1 Acidobacteriota bacterium
GCGTCGTCCGCCATGAGCCGGGTGAATACGCCACCGGCGGCGGCGGCGTATTCCAGCTGGGACATTTGGGTGACAAACGCCATGTCGTAGACGACGATTTCGTTGAACGCCGAATCGGCCGGCGACCAGGTGGTGCCGCCATCGGTGGAGACGCACAGGCCGTCCCAGGTGCCGGCGTAGACGACGGACGGGGATTCGGGATTCACCTCCACGCATTCCACCCACAGGCTGGTCAGGCCCGCGTTGCAGGGCAGCCAGCTGCCGCCGGCGTTCGTCGACCGGTACACGCCGTCGCTGGTGGCCAGGTACAGCGTGTTCGGCTGGGCCGGGTGGATCGCCAGGTCCATCGCGAAGAGCGACGGCAGGCCGCCGCCGGCCGGCGCCCACGTCTGGCCGTTGTCGATGGTCTTGTAGACGCCGTTGGACCAGAACGCCGCGTAGACCACGTTGGGCGCCGTCGGGACCAGCAACAGGTCCGTCACCGAATCGGACGGCAGGCCGGTGCTGGCGGCCACCCAGGTGTCGCCGCCATTCTTGCTCTTGAACACCGGTTCCGGCGTCCAGCCGTGGGTGTCCAGCCCGACGTAGACGGTGTCGCGGCTGGCCGGGTGGACTTCGACGCTTTCGACATAGCCCTCCGGCAGATTGTTCCGGATGCTGGCCCAGGTGTCGCCGCCGTCCTCGGTCCGGATGATGTCGTAGATGCCGCCGGCGAAGACCGTGTCGGGATCCACCGGGGAGATCTTCACGTCGGCGAAGTTGTCGCCGATCCCCTGGATGAGCTGCCAGGTGATGCCGCCGTCGTCGGTCCGGAACAGATTGCCCACCGTGCCGGCGAAGGCGGTCTGTCCCGTCCCCGGGCTGATGGCGATGCTGTGCACGATCACCCCGGACAGCCCGGTGTTGATCTCCACCCAGCCGCCGCCGCCGTTGCCGGAGCGCCACATGCCGTTGCCCCAGGAAGCGGCGTAGACCGTGCCCGGGTTGCGGGTGTCCAGAGCCAGCCCCATGCAGCTGGGGTTGTACATGCCATAGCCGATGTCGTCGAAGTCGGTGCCGTTTACGGATTTGTATGTCCCGCCCATACCGGTGGCATAGACCGTGTCGGGCGCGGCAGGATCGATCTTGATGTCGTAGACGTCGAGCCAGGCGATGTCGTTATCGGCCACCACCCAGGTGTTGCCGCCGTCGATCGTCTTGTACACGCCATCGTCCGTGCCGGCGTAAACGGTGCCGGGCTTCTCGGGGTGAACCGCCAGCGCCCAGACGGCCAGGCTGCTCGGCGTCCCGGTGGGCGCCCACATGCCCCCGCTGTTGGAACTCTTGAACACACCGCTGAAACGGGTGCCGGCGTACAGGACGTTCGGGTGGAGGGGATCGATGGCCAGGCTGCAGATCCCCAGGTCGGTCAGACCCTGGTTGATCGGGCTCCAGCTGCCGCCGCCGTTGGTGGATTTGAAGACGCCGTTGCCGTTGGTGGTGACGTACATCGTGGTCGGCGTCGTCGGGTTGATGACCAGGTCAAATGTTTCGCCACCGGAGAAGCCCGTGCTGGAGTCGATCCAGGTTGTGCCCCCGTCCGTGCTCTTGAACACGCCCGTGGCCGTGCCGGCGTACAGCACCAGCGGATCCGTGGGATGCATGGCCAGAGAGTACGCCTGGTGGTCGGTGAGGCCGATGTTGGCGGTGCTCCAGCTCTGTCCCCAGTTCATGCTTTTAAACACACCGCCTCCGAACGAGGCCGCGTATACCACGTTCGGATTCCGCCAGTCGACGACGGCGCTCATCATCAATCCGCCGTAGGGGCCGTTCGTGTTCCAGGTGTTAATACCCGCCACTGCCGCCGCCGACAGGATCGCGCCTGCCAGCACCGGCACGATGAATGCTCGCCGCATATTGGCCTCCCATAGATACCGCTGATCCGAAACGGATGAATTGTATTAATTATCGCCGAAAAGCCGCCGATTGTTGCCTGGAATCCCAACCTTTCGCAATCGGGGTCTTGCGTGAGCTGAGTGAATGCGAGAGCGTTCAATAGGATATCTAGCGCCGGCTCACAGGTTCGCCTCTTCAACGGTTCGGGGTCGGGGTCCTCCAACGGTCGCCTGGATGGACTCGGTTGCACCGGTCCTTCGATGGGCAAGGCGCGTCCACGGTCCCCGGCGCTTGACCGATGACGTCAACGCCGCAAGCTGGGTTACAATGGATCACGCACACTCGGTCCGTGAGTCGTTGGGAGGTGGGGTCATGCGGGTGTTCATCAGCTACGGACGGTCGGACGCGCGGGATCTGGCCGGGCGGCTGGCCGCCGACCTGGCGGCGCTGGGGCACTCGGTCTGGATCGACACCCAGGCGATGACCGCCGGGTGCTCCTGGGAAGATCAGATCGAGGGCGCCATCCTGGGGTGCGATGCGTTCGTCGCGCTGCTCAGCCCCCACGCCGTGCGGCGACCCGACGGCGTGTGCCTCGACGAAATCGGGCTGGCCCGCTACAACGGCCGGCGCATTATCCCGGTGATGGTGCTGCAATGCCGACCGCCGCTCGGGATCTACCGGCTCGACTGGATCGACTTCCAGGACTGGGGCGCCGAAGCGCGCTACGCCCAGGGCCTGGAGCGGCTGCGCCGGGCGCTCGAAGCCGAGGCGCCTCCGGCCGAGAGCGCCGCGGCGGCGCTGCTGGCGCGGTTGCGGCCGCTGGACTTCGGGGCGGAGCTGGCCCGGCTGGCCCGCCACTTCACCGGGCGCGACTGGCTCCTCGACGAGCTGGCCGGCTGGGTGGACGACCCCACCGGCAGTCGCGTCTTTCTCATCACCGGCGACCCGGGCACCGGCAAGTCGGCGGTGATCGCCCGGCTGGTGGACCGCCACCCGCGCGTGGCCGCATACCACCTGTGCGTGGCCAGCCTGGCCGACTCACTGGACCCGGTCCGGTTCGTGCGATCGGTGGCGGCGCAGCTCCGCACCCAGCTGCCGGGTTACCGCGCCGCGCTCGAGGCAGTGGACCTGGACGCCCTCCCCGACGCCGATCCCGGCTCGCTGCTGCGGCGCCTCGTGGCCGATCCGCTGCGTGCGGAGTTGTCCGCCGAGACGTTTCTGCTGGCCGTGGACGCCCTGGACGAGGCGCTCGCCTTCGGCCACCGCCACCTCGCCCGGCTGCTGGCCGAGCGTCTCGACGACTTGCCGCCGTGGCTTCGCCTCGTGCTCAGCACCCGCCCCGAGCCGGAAATACTGGACCTGTTCAGCCGCTTTCGTCCCCATGCCATCGACGCCGCCCGGGCCGAAAACCGGGCCGACGTCGCCGCGTACCTGGCCCGGCGTCTGGCGGAACCGGTCCTCGCGGAGCGCCTGGCCGCGGCCGGCGCCGAACCCGCCGCCCTGGCCGCGCGCATCGCCGCTGGCGGTTCGGGCAATTTCCTCTACGTGACCCAGGCCCTGGCGGCGGTGGAGACCGGCCAGATCGACCTGGCGGCGGCCGACGCCTTCCCCGACGGACTGGTGGGCATCTACCACAGCTTCTTCGAGCGCCGCTTTCCCGGCGGCGCCGGCTTCGACGCGCTCCGGCCGCTGCTCGAGGTGCTCACGGCGGCGCGTGAGCCGCTCTCCGCCGCGGTGCTGGCGCGGGTGATGGGACGCTCCGCCCTGGCCGTGGAGGCGGACCTGGAGCCGCTGGCCGCCTTCTTCCCCGAGCGGGAGGGCGGTTACCGGCCGTACCACAAATCGGTGGCCGACTGGCTCAGCGGGCGGGCCGGGCGGAGTCGCCGGTTCCGGGTGGACCCGGTCGAGGGGCACCGCCGACTAGCGGCGGCGCTCGCGGCGGAATTCCAGGCCGGCCGCGCCTCCGCCTATGCGCTCGCCCACCTGCCCGCCCACCTGCTCGCCGCGGGGGAACTGGACAGGGCGGCGGCGCTCCTGGCCGACCTGGCGTTCCTGGAGGTCAAGTGCGCCGCCGGCCTGACGTACGCCCTGGTGGCCGACTACCACGCCGCCCTGGCCCTCGACGACTGGCCGGAGAAAACCCGAACGGACCTGGCCGCGTTCGCCCGGTTCGTCCAGGGGCACAGCCATGTCCTGGCCGGCCGGCCGCATCTGCTCTTCCCCCAGGCGGCCAACACGCCCGATGCCGCGGCACCCGCCCGGGCCGCCCGGGCGCTGGCCGAGTCGGGCCGGGAGCTGCGGCCGTGGTTGCGCTGGCTCAACAAGCCCCAGGCCGACGCGACTCCGCTGGTAATGCGGCTCATCGGTCCCCAGGGATTCCATTGCTGCGGCGTCTCACCCGACGGCCGCACCGTGGCCGGCGGCGCCGACGACGGCACGCTCTGGCTGTGGGACGCCGAGACGGGCGCGCCGCTCAGCCAGCTCTCGGGCCACAGCGGCGGCATCACCGACTGCGTCTTCTTTCCGGTCGGCCCGCGGCTGCTCACCGCCTCGAACGACGCCACGCTGCGGATCTGGGATCTGGCCGGCGGCGCCGCGCCGCGGGAGCTGCGCGGCCACACGCGGCAGGTCAACGGCTGCGCCGTCGCGCCCGACGGGACACGCGCACTCTCCGCCGGCGAGGACGGCCGGCTGATCCTGTGGGACACCGCCTCCGGCGAAACAGTTTGGGAACGACGGCCGCGCGACATGGGGTTGTACGCCTGCACGTTCTCCCCTGACGGCGCCCGGGTGATCTGCGGCACGCGACGCCACGCCGTGCTGCTGTTGGATGCGCAGACGGGCCGCCGGCTCGCGCGGTTTGAGGGGCACGAGGGAGAGGTGCGGGGCGGCGCGTTCGCTCCAGACGGCTCGTATCTCGCCACCGCGGCGGCCGACGAGACCCTTCGGATCTGGAACCTGGTCGATGGCTCCGCCCGGGTCGTCCCCACCGGGCAAACCGGCGGCATCAAGGGTTGCGTCTGTCTGCAGGGCGGGCGTTGGATCGCCACAGCCGGCTCCTGGGACGCCACCATCAAAATCTGGGACGCCGCCACCGGTGCGGCGCTGGCCACCCTCACCGGACACACCTTCTGGGTGGGCGGACTGGCGGCGCATCCCGACGGTCGGCACCTGGCGTCCGCCTCCACCGATATGAGCCTCGGGCTGTGGGACGCGGCCGCGGCCGTGGCGGCGGCCGCCGCGCCGGCCGGAGCGGCCGGGACGTCGCCGTTGCTCGCGGCCCACGCCGGGCACGCCTGCGGGTGCGAATACTTCGCCGGCGGAACGCGGCTCGTGACGGGTTCGTGGGACGGCACCCTGAAGGTGTGGGACGCCGAGCGCGAGGCGCTGCTCGCCACGCTGGCCGGGCATGCCGGCAAGGTGTACGGCGGGGCAATTGCGCCGGACGGGCGGCGGCTCGTGTCGGCCGGCGCCGACGGCACCCTGCGGCTGTGGGATCTGGAGACGTTCCGGGAGGCGGCGGTGTGGCGCGACGGCGGGGGGCCGGTGCGCGCGTGCGCACTGTCCCCGGACGGAGCGCTGCTGGCGTCGGGCGGCGATGACGGCGTGATCCGGGTCCGCGAGCTGGTCCGGCCGGAGGCGGTGCGGGAGATCGGGCGCCACCGGAGCTGGGTGACGGTGCTGCGTTGGACGCCGGACGGCGCCGAGTTGGTGTCCGGTTCCTACGACGGCACGGTGCGGATCTGGGACGCCGCCACGGGGGCGGAACGACTCTGCCTCATTCGGCAGCGGGAGCCGGTGTTTGCCGTGGCCGTCTCCCCCGATGGCGCCCGTCTGGCGGCCGCGTCGCTCGTGGAGTCCACCCGCCGCGACGTCATGCTGCGGGTGTGGGCGCTCGCCACCGGCCGGCAGCTGTTGGAGACGGTGAAGAGGGCACTGGCGCTGGACCTGGCCTTCTCCCCCGACGGCCGGTGGCTGGCCTACGCCGGCTTCGACCGGCACCTCAAGATCCTCGATCCGTCCGACGGCTGCGAGGTGGCGGAGCACCGGAGCGAGACGAAGCCGTGTGCGATCGCCTGGCACCCTGACGGCCGCCGCCTGGCTGCCGGCTGCATCAACGGCGCGATCCATCGGATGGAACTGCTCAACGTCTGAAGGTTGATGGTTGATGGTTCGAGCTCGTAATCGTCATCGAGGCTCGAGACTCGAGGTTCATTCCCAACCATCAACCATCATCTGAAGCTCGGGTGCGACGCCTGAGCCACCCCGCCCGCACCGCTGGACGCCGCCGAACCGGTCGGGTATGATGGAGCCGACGTCCTGAACCCGTGATCCAAAGGAGATCCGCCCATGCGGCCAGCCCGATCCGTCGGCCTGATGATGCTGCTCCTTGTCTCGGCCGCAGTCGCCCTTGCCCCGGCCCGCGGCGACGCCATGACGGAGGCCGCCGCCGGCGCCCCGCCGCCGTTCCGGAATCCGGGTCTCGACCCGGAGGTGCGGGCGCGCGACCTCCTGGGGCGCCTGACCCTGGAGGAGAAGGCGTCGTTCATGGTCCACGAGACGCCGGGCGTGGCGCGCCTGGGCATCCCGCCGTACACCTGGTGGAACGAGTGCCTCCACGGTGTGGCCCGGTCGGGGCGCGCCACCGTCTTCCCCCAGGCCATCGGCCTGGCCGCCACCTTCGATCCCGACTTGATCGGCCGCATCGGCGCCGCCATCGCGGCCGAGGCCCGGGCCAAGCACGCCGCCCGGCCCGCCGGCGCCGCCGGCCTCTACACGGGCCTCACCTTCTGGTCGCCCAACGTGAATATTTTCCGCGATCCCCGCTGGGGCAGGGGGCAGGAAACCTACGGTGAAGACCCCCACCTCACGGGACGCCTGGGCGCGGCGCTGGTGCGGGGGCTGCAGGGGGACGACCCGCGGCGGCTGATGGCCGCCGCCTGCGCCAAGCACTTCGCGGCCGGAAGTGGTCCCGAGGCGTCGCGCCACCGCTTCGACGCCGCAGTGACGGAGTCGGACCTGCGCGATACCTACCTCCCCGCCTTCGGCGCGCTGGCCCAGGCCGGTGTCGAGGCGGTCATGTGCGCCTACAATCGCTTGAACAGCGAGCCTTGCTGCGCCAGCCCCTTCCTGCTCCGGGAGGTGCTCCGCGGCGAGTTCGGCTTCCGCGGGCACGTGGTCTCCGACTGCGGGGCGCTCCGCGACTTCGTGGACGGCCACCGCACCGCCGCCGACGATCTGGAGGCAGCCGTCCAGGCGCTGCGGGCCGGCGTCAACCTGGAGTGCGGCACCGCCTACCGGCATCTCCCTGCAGCCGTCCGGCAAGGGCGGGTGACGGAGGTCGAGGTCGACGCCGCGCTGCGACCGCTGCTCCGCACCCTCGTCCGTTTGGGGATGTTCGATCCGGCGCCGCCTCCGGCGCCACCGCCGGACGTCGTGGGCTGCGCCGCCCACGTGGCGCTGGCGCGCGAGGCGGCGGTGAAATCCATGGTGCTCCTCCAGAACCGGGGCGGCGTCCTGCCCCTGCCGCCGGACCTGCGGACCCTCTTCGTCACCGGCCCGGCCGCCGCCAGCGTCGACGCGCTGCTCGGCAACTACCACGGCCTCGGCGCCGACATGGTCACGGTGCTCGAGGGGATCACCCGCCGCGCCGGGCCGGGTCTGCGCATCGAGTACAGTCCGGGCTGCCCCTGCGATGTGCCCGCGGCCATCGGCAACATTTGGCCCGCCGGCTACGCCGACGCCACGGTGGCGGTCGTCGGCCTGACTCCCGATTTCGAGGGGGAGGAGGGCGAGGCGTTCCGCTCCGGCGCCGCCGGCGACCGGACGAGCCTGGAGCTGCCGGCCATCCAGGTGGAACTGATCCGCCGCCTGCGCGCCCGGAGCTCCCGGCC
>JAGOHA010000139.1 GCA_017996395.1 Acidobacteriota bacterium
GCCAGCGGCTTCCGGCCGGCCCCGCGGGGCTCGTCCGCCGGCTTCCCGCAGCAGCGCTTGTGGGGCATGAGGCGCAGGTTGACGCCGTCGCCGGCGCTGTCGACGATCCCCCGCTCGCCGTAGCGCAGCACCAGGGGGGCGGCGAAGTCGTACGCCGGCTCGGCGTCTAGGAACCGCCGGGAGCCGTCGAGCCAGTCGTCGGACCAGGCGGTGTCGTTGTTGATCACGGCGATGTAGCGCCCCGCCGCGGCGTGGAGCCCCTGGTTCACCGCGCGGGCGAAGCCGGCGTTGGCGGCGTTGGCGATGACCCGGACCCGCGGTTGCAGCGCGCGGGCCAGATCCGCCGAGCCGTCCGTGGAGCCATTGTCCACCAGGAGGATCTCCATGCGGGCGGCCGATTCCCCCGCCCCGAGGCACGCCAGCACCTCGCGCAGGAACGGGGCGCCGTTCCAGTTCGGGATGATCACACTGAGTTCGGGGTCGGACCGTGAGTCCACGCGGCGCCCGCCGTCAGGCTTCGGCGGGAGGGTCCGTCGGGACCAGGCGGCCGATGCCGAAGTAGCTGAAGCCCAACTGGACCACCTCGTGGGGATTGTAGACGTTCCGGCCGTCAAAGATGACCGGGGTGCGCATCAACGTTTTCATCCGCTGGAAATCGGGGAACCGGTAGTCGTTCCACTCGGTGACCACCACCAGGGCGTCGGCCCCATGCAGCGCGTCGTAGTTGTTGGCGCAGAACTCGATGGCGTCGTCGAATACGCCCCGGGCGACATCCATGGCGATGGGATCGTGGGCGCTGACCGCCGCGCCCTTGTCCAGCAGGCTCCGGATGATGGTGATGGACGGGGCCTCGCGCATGTCGTCGGTCTTCGGTTTGAAGGACAGGCCCCACACCGCGATCTTGCGGCCCGCCAGGCCGCCGCCGAAATGCGCGATCACCCGCTCGGCCATGAGGGCCTTCTGCCGGTTGTTGACGGCTTCCGCCGCCTCGAGCACCGGCATGGAGAAGCCGGCTTTGTGGGCCATCCGGATCACCGCCTGGACATCCTTGGGAAAGCAGGAACCGCCGTAGCCCACGCCGGCGAACAGGAACCGCTTGCCGATGCGGGAGTCGGAGCCGATGCCGGTCCGGACCGCGTCGATGTCGGCGCCCATCCGCTCGCAAAATCCGGCGAACTCGTTCATGAAGCTGATCCGCGTGGCCAGCATGGCGTTGGCCGCGTACTTGGTGGTCTCGGAGGATCGGACGTCGAGCACGTAGATGGGATTGCCGGTCCGCACGAACGGCGCGTAGAGCGCCTTCATGATCTCGGCGGTGCGGATGTTGTCGGTGCCCACGATGATCCGCTCGGGCATCAGGCAATCCTCGACCGCCGTGCCCTCCTTGAGGAACTCGGGATTGGAGACGACGTCGAAATCGTGGCTCGTGGCCGCGCGGATCGCCTCGCGGACCCGGTCGCAGGTGCCCACGGGGACGGTGCTCTTGACCACCACCACCTTGTAGCCGTTGATGTGCTCGCCGATGGTCCGGGCCACCGCCAGGACGTGGGTCAGGTCGGCCGAGCCGTCCTCGCCGGGCGGCGTGCCCACGGCGATGAACAGGAACAGCGATTCGTGGATGGCGGCGACGGCGTCGGTGACGAAGCGGAGGCGGCCGCTCTCGGTGTTCTTGCGGATGAGCTCGTCCAGGCCGGGCTCGTAGATGGGGCTGATCCCGTCGTTGAGCTTGCGGATCTTCTCGGCATCGATGTCCACGCAGATGACATCGTGGCCCGTGTCCGCAAAGCAGGTCCCGGTGACCAGACCCACGTAGCCGGTTCCGAACACTGCGATCTTCATGCCCGCACCTCAGCCGGTTGGATCAAATGCCGCACTATAGCGGATTCAGCGGCCACTTTCAAACCAAATCGCCCGTTCCGGGCTCGCCCGGATCGGCCAGCGACGGCAGCCAGCAGGTGGGCCGGACGGGCCAGACGCGCGGATCGTCCGGGCGGGTCACGCCGGAGCCGACCAGCGCCGCGTCGATTCCAAAATCGATCGCCCCACGGATGTCGGTTTCGAGCTGGTCGCCGATCATGATCATCCGTCCGCCGCCGGCCCGCCGGGCGGCTTCGGCGAACATCTCCGGGTGGGGCTTGCCCAGCCGCCGGAAAGCCAGCCCAGCGGAGACGTCGTACCTGAGTCGGAGAGCCGCTTCCAGACACAGGGCGATGCTGCCGGCCGCCAGGCCGTAGCGGCCGCCGCCCTTCGGGAAGATCAGGTCCGGGTTGGGGAGCAGCAGGTGGATCTCGCGGCGGCGGTCCAGCGCCCGCCAGACGAGGCTCAGGGCCGCATCCACCGTCTCCAGGAATGGATAGCCGGTTTCGTCGCACACCACCAGCACATCGGCGTCGGCGTCCGCGGTGACGTCCACCGGCACGCCGCCGGCCGCCGCCACGTTTTGGCGGGAACCCTCGGGACCGAGGACGGCGCAGCGGCGGCCCGCCAGCGCGTGCCGGACAAAGTACCCGGGCAGGAGCGAGCCGGAGGTGATGATGCGGGCCGCGGGGATATCCAGCCCCTTGCGGCGGTAGGCCGCCTCCGTCTCGGGCACCGTCCGCGACGCGTCGTTGGTCAGGATGTAGAATTCCCGGCCGGCCGCCCGCAGGTCCGCCAGCAGGGCCCGCGCGCCGGGCAGGGGGCCGTCGGCGTCGAGGAGCACCCCGTAGGCATCGAGCAGCACCACATCGTACGTCGCGATCAGTTCGCGGCAAGTGATGCGGGGCGCCGGGGCCGCCGCCGGTCCGGCGGTCGGAGCAACAGGATCCGGATGCTGCATCGGTTGATCCATTGTCTACGGCCCGGCCGGAGCCGGCATGCCGCGAAAACCGTACACTTTCGGGCGCCAGAACGGCCGGTAGTCCGACCGGTTGGTCCCCTTGCTCAACTGGGCGTGGTAGAAACCGGTTTTGTCCGCCACGATGCCGCAGTGCTTCAGGTCGTCGAAAAAGACAATGGTCCCGAACTGCCACTTGGCGGCATCATCGATCTTGGGCAGGCACATGTAATACTTGCGCGCCGTGGTCCGCTTGACGAGCAGGCCGGCGTCCGTCATCACCCGCCACACGAATCCGGAGCAGTCGTAGCTCTTCAGCCCCGTGGCTCCCCACACATACGGTTTGCCCAGATGCAGGTCGATCGCCGACCGGAGTTTGGTCAGAAAAGGATTCGCATCGGGGGCGGTGGGAGCCGCGGGGGCCGCCGGAGCGACGGCTTCCGCCGGCGGCCCGGCGGGCGGCGGCGGTGGCTGAGTCTGGGCAAACAGCCCGCCGGCCAGGAGGAGCATCCCGAGCAGTACGGAAGCGAGCCGCATCACTTGATCGCGCTGCCCAGCAGCAGGCCGATTCCGATGAACAAGCCGGCCAGAAAGATGGCCACGGAGCGGTTGTCGGCCTTGAGCTCCTGCCCGAAATTCAACTCCGGAGTGAGCCAGTCGAAAATCTTGTAGGCGGCGAGAAAGCCCGTCAGGCCGACGCCCAGCGAGATGAGGATGGACAGCAGATAGTTCAGCAGATCCATAAGGCCTCCTGATGCGTATCGGCCCATGATAGTGAAAATCCGGCAATATTCAAGCCGGGGATATACGAAAAAAAATCGTAACTCTTGCGAGTTACGATCTGATCGGTTTTGGGGAGGGTATCTGTTATATGGTTTTATTATAAGGCTCCATGCCTGGTCGGTTGTGACCGCCGTCACCAAAGTTCATGAAATCTTAATTATCCGGCGGTTGATTGCCCGCCGCAGGGTGAGCTATAGTGACGCCGGGAGTCAACCTCGAGGCGATTCCCGCATCTTCCTCCGCAGGCGATCCCCGCCCCGCCGAAGGAGACACCATGGGACGACGACACTGGCTGATTCTGACTGGTTTTGTGCTGCTGGCGGCCACGGGTGTCGTGGGCGCCCCGCCCGATCCCCCGATCCTCCGCCTGGCCACCACCACCAGCACGGACAACACCGGGCTGCTGGACCACATCCTGCCAGTCTTCGAAAAGGCGACCGGCGCCCGGGTCCACGTGATCGCCGTAGGCACCGGCAAGGCCCTCAAGCTCGGTGAAAACGGCGATGTCGACGTCCTGCTCGTGCACGATCCCGAGCTGGAGGCGCAATTCCTCCGCAACGGCTACGGACTGTACCGCCGTCCCGTCATGTACAACGATTTCATCATCGCCGGCGCCACCGCGGATCCGGCCCGGATCAAGGGTTCGGCGACCGCGGCGGATGCCTTCCGGAAAATGGGCGGCGGTGCGGCCCGGTTCGTCTCGCGGGGCGACGAGTCGGGCACCCACCAGATGGAAAAGCGCCTGTGGCAACAGGCCGGGATCACGCCCGCCGGCCGGTGGTACGTCGAAGCCGGTCAGGGGATGGGACCCGTCCTGCTCATGGCGGACAGCCTGCAAGCCTATGTGCTGACCGACCGGGCTTCCTACCTCAAGTTGAAAACCAAGCTCAGCCTGGCGGTGCTGTTCGAGGGGGACCCGGCGCTGTTCAACCAGTACAGCGTCATCCCGATCAATCCGGCCCGGCATCCCGGCATCCACGTCGAGCTGGCGGAACGGTTTGCCCGGTGGCTGGCGGAACCCGCCACCCAGGCGCTGATCGGCAGTTTCGGACGATCGGAGTTCGGCGTATCCCTGTTCTTCCCCAACGCCACGCCCTGAATCACGCCGGATCGTTTTCCCCGCGCCCGTCAGGCGCGTCGGGATCCGCCGCCGGGCCACATTCGACACCCGGGCCCGGAAGATCGATTTCCACAAATCCAAGACCTTGCCGCGCCTGCCGCGGATCGCGCAGCAGGGCGCGCAGGATGTCCGCTTCGCTCTCTGCCGACAACGGCTCTTCGGTCCGGATCAAGCCGCATGCGCGCGCCCGGCCGGTGTTCTTGGCGACATACAGCAATGCGTCCACCAAATCGATGATTTTGCCCCAGTCCTCGCGGGTCACCCCGCCCGCCCGGCTCAGCGGGTAGAGGCAGAACCCGAGCGAGGCCGTCACCCGGACAGGCCGGCCCTGCCGGCCCGGCACGGTGACATTGGCCACGGTCCGCATCAGCTTCGTCACCAGCCCCCTCAGTCCCCGGCTCTTGACATCCCGGGCGACGACCAGGATTTCCTCCCCGCCCCATCGGACCACCAGGTCGATGCCCCGGACCGCGGACCGGAGGGCGGTGGCGATCCGCTCCAGGAGGACGTCGCCGGTTTCATGCCCGTGGGTGTCGTTGACGTGCTTGAAATGGTCCAGGTCCAGCATGATGATCGCCAGGCAGCGCTCCTCGATGGTGGCCGGCCCCTGCCGGACCACCCGCTGGAGGTGGGCGATCTCCTCGGGGAGCATCTCCGCCAGCGCCCGCCGGTTGGCCAAGCCCGTCAGCGGATCCGTCCGCACCATCTCCTCGAGCTTGATGTTTTGGTCCGAGATCACCCGATTGGCCCGCGCCAGGTCCGCCGTCCGCTCCGCCACGATCCGCTCCAACTCCTGCCGGCGGTGGCGCTCCGCCAGCACCCGGAAGCCGACCACCGAGGCGGACAACACCGCCACGCCCGCCAGGATCAGCAGGCGGAACCACACCGTGGCATACCATGGCGGATGGATCCGCACCGCCAGTTTCAGGGGCTCGGGCGCCCAGACGCCGTCGCAATTCTCCGCCTGGAGCAGGAAGGTGTAATCACCCGGCGGGACCCGCCGGTAGACCGCCCGGCTTTCCGAACTGGGCGCGGTCCAGCCCCGGTCGTGATTGACCAGCTGCCAGCGGAACTGCACCCGCTCGGGCCAGATGAAGCTCAGCGCCGTGAATTCGAAGCGCAGATCGTTTTCGTCCGGCCCGAGATCGAAACGCGGGACGGGCCGGTCCGCAGCGGCGTCCAGCTGCCGAAAGCCGTCGAGCGGCCGATCATTGACCAGCACCTTCTCCAGAACCAGCGTCGGCGGTTGCATGTTCGTGCGCAGCATGCCCGGTTCGGCCACGGTCACGCCGCTGATCATGCCCATCCAGAGCCGGTTGTGACTGTCGCGGAAGGCGGCGTTCTGGGCCGCCTCGATGTGGGACAGTCCGCTGGCGTCGGTGTACACCCGGTCCACCCGCCCGTCGGGGCTGACCAGGGCGACGCCGCGGGTGGTGCCCGCCCAGACGCGGTGGTGGATATCCTCGACCAGGAACCAGACGCTCTTGCTGGGGAGGCCGCTGCGGGTCGTGACGGTGAAATCGCCCGAGCCGTCGAGGGGATGAACCCAGATGCCGGTGTCCGTCCCCGCCCACACCCGGTTCTGCTCGTCCACCCGGATGCACCACACGCGGTCGTCCGGCAGCCCCTGGCGGGTTGTCCACGACTGGAAGTTGTCGCCGTCGAACCGGACGACGCCGCCGCCGTACGTGGCCATCCAGACGGCCCCGGCGCCGTCTTCGGCCAGGCTCATGACATGCAGGCCGGGGATCTCGGCGCCGGACGCCCAGGTGGTCCAGGAGTCGTCGCGGAACCGGCTCACCCCGCCCTCGGTGGCCACCCAGACCGCACCGTCCCTGGCCCGCAGGATCGAGAACACCGAGTCATGGGAAATCCCCTCGCCCGCCCGCCAGACCCGGATCCGCCGGCGGTCCCGGTCCACCCGCGCCACGCCGTCGCTCGTGCCCACCCACAGGTTGTTGCCGTCCGCCGCGAGGCAGATCACCCGGTCGCCCGGCAATCCGTCCGCAGTCGTCAGGCGCGGCCCCCAACGGCCGTCGCACCATGAGGCGACACCGGCTCCCAGCGTGGCCATCCAAATACACCCGTCCGGTGTTTCCGCGAAATTCAGCACCAGCGGCGTCGGCAGGCCGGATTCCGCCGTGAACAACCGGAATGCGCCGCGGACAGCCTGAAAAAGACCGTCCCCGTTCGTGCCCACCCACAGGTTGCCCTCCCGGTCCTCGAAGAGCACGCGCACGTCATCGGTCGCCCCGGAACGCAGGGTCTGATGCACCACCTCGCCCTCTTCAATGCTGAACAGCCCCTGGCTGGTTCCCACCCAGATCTCACCCAGGCGGGTCACCCGCAGCACGCGGGCCCGCGGCAGGCGTCCGGTGAACGGCACGGCCTCCACCGCCCCGTCGGGGTGGCGCCGCCACAGCCGGCCGTCCTCGTCGATCGCCCACAGGGTGTCGTCATCCCCGAAGACGGCGGCGGCCACGTGCCCGGTCTGGCCGATGGGGCGGACGGTGATCTCTTCGACGCGATCCCCCCGGACGCGCCAGAGCCCGCCGGCGCTCAGAACCGCCACCTCTCCGCTGCGGGGAGCGGTGAACAGGCCATCCACCGCCAGGGGAGCGAACAGCGCACAGCCCGAACCGTCGGAACGGAACAATCCTTCCCGATAGCCGATCCAGAGGTTGCCGCCCCGATCCATGGCCAGGGCGCGAATCCGGCTGACAGGCAGCCCCCGCTCCGCCAGCGGATGGCTGAGGCGATTCCGGTCCCAGCGCGCCACGCCGCCCCGGTCGGTGCCCACCCAGACACCGCCGTCGGCAGTCGGCGCCAGGGACCAGACGAAGTCATCGGTCAGGCCGTCTTCTTTGGTGATGGTCAGGAATCGCCGCCCGTCGTAACGGGACACCCCTCCGCTGGTCCCCACCCACAGGTAGCCCAGCTCGTCCTGGGTGACGGCTCGCACCTGCGACTGGGCCAGCCCCTCCTTGACGGACACGTGGCGCATGGACAACTGCTGGCCCG
>JAGOHA010000140.1 GCA_017996395.1 Acidobacteriota bacterium
CCGGCCCTGGCGGGCCGGGCGCGGGCCGAACGCTCAACGATCAACGATCAACCATCAACTATCCGCAAACCTGTGAACTTGGGAACTTGTGAACCTGTGAACGTTAAAATCTTAAAACGACTCGATGACGATCACGATCACGATTACGATGACGAACACGATTACGAGCACGAGGAGCTCTCAACTCCTATCCCCAATCTCCTGACAGTTCACTGTTCACCGTTCACTGTTCACGATTCCGCTCTGGAGCGGCGGGGGCGGGGTGTGATTAAATAGGAGGGAACGAGCCCCGTCCGATCGCATCCGTCGACGGCCGGCGCCGATCCCGGCGGGTACAGGAGCCGCGCCATGAGCAACGACATCCGGGTCACATCCTGGGCGCAGGTCCAGGACGAGCTGTTCTACGCGTCGTGGGATCCCGCCATCCGGCGGTTCCGCTCGCCGTACGTGTTCCGCGGGCTGTCCGACGCCGGCTACGCGCTGGAGTCGTCGCTGATCCGGCTCCGCGGTCCCTACGCGCAGATGGAGCGGCACCTGCTGCGCAACTTCCGCAAATACGCCCAGGGGCTGTTCGGCGACTTCACCTCGTTCTGGCACCTGCTGGCGGTGGCCCAGCACCACGGCCTCCCCACCCGGCTTCTGGACTGGACCTACTCGCCGGCGGCCGCGCTCCACTTCGCCACCGCCAACATCGAGCGGTTCGACATCGACGGGGTGGTCTGGATGGTGAACCTGCACCAGGTGCACGCGCGCCTGCCCCAGCCCCTCGGCGAGCCCCTCCGGGCGGAGGGCGCCGACGTGTTCACCGTGGAGCTGCTCTCCCAGCTCACCAAGGCCGCCGACGCCGAAGGCCACGCCAAGGCGGATGAGGGGAGCTCGTTCCAGCACCTGATCCAGTCGTTGGAGGACTTCGACGCGCTGGCCGCGGGCGGCGAGTTCCTGCTCTTCCTGGAGCCGCCGTCCATCGACGAGCGCATCGTCAACCAGTTCGCCCTCTTCTCGGTGATGCCCAACCCGTCGCGCCGGATCGACGACTGGCTGGACCGCCATCCGGAGCTGTTCCGCCGCCTCATCATCCCGGCGGCGCTCAAGTGGGAGATCCGCGACAAGCTGGACCAGAGCAACGTCACCGAGCGCGTGCTCTTCCCCGGCCTGGACGGCCTGTGCGACTGGCTCAAGCGCCACTACAGCCAGAAAACCTGACCGGATGGGTCGGAACACCGGGAATTGGATCTGGACGGCGCGCCCCCTTCCGCGTATCATCCGCCGGGAATCTGCTCCCACCGTCGGACGGAGACAGCCCATGATTTCGGAGCGCTCCAACCTGGCCCGCGGCTTTCCCCTGGCGATCGCCAGCGCGGCCATCCTGTCCACCACGGCCATCTTCATCCGCTACCTGACCCTGAACTACGCGCTGGCGCCGCTGGCGCTGGCGTTCTGGCGGGATCTCTTCGTGGTGGCCGCGCTCGCCCCGGCGCTGGCCCTGGCCGCCCCGCGCCGGCTCCGCGTGGGCCGCGGCGACATCGCCTTTCTCGCCGGCTGGGGTCTGGTGCTGGCGGTGTTCAACGCGTTCTGGACCCTTTCGGTCGCCGCAAACGGCGCGGCGGTGGCCACGGTGCTGGTTTACTCCTCGGCGGCGTTCACGGTGCTGCTGGGCTGGCGGCTGCTGGGGGAGCGCCTCGACTGGGCCCGGTTGCTGGCGGTCGCCGCCACGCTCACCGGCTGCGCCCTGGTGTCGGGTGCGGCGGATCCCGCCGCCTGGCGGGCGCAGCTGGGCGGCATCCTCCTCGGGCTCCTGTCGGGCCTGGGCTATGCCGCCCACAGCCTGATGGGCCGATCGTCGTCGCGGCGGGGCCTCGATCCGTGGACCGCCCTGCTCTACATATTCGGCTTTGCCACCCTGTTTCTTCTGGTGATCAACCTGACCCCCGGGGCGGCGGCGGTGGGCGGGGCGGCCCGGTCCGCCCACCTGTTTGCGCTGGGCGACGCCTGGGCCGGCTGGGGAGTGCTGGTCCTGCTGGCCGTCGGGCCCACTGTGGCCGGCTTCGGGCTGTACAACGTCAGCCTGACCTATCTCCCGTCGGGAATCGTGAACCTCATTGCCACGCTGGAGCCGCCCTTCACCGCGGCCATCGCCTACGTGCTGCTCGGCGAACGGCTCACCCTGCCGCAGGCGGCGGGCGGCGCGCTGGTGGTGGCGGTTGTGGCGGGATTGCGGGTCTGGGAGGGATGGCTAGCCGGTCGGGACCGGCGGGCCGCGCCCTGCGCCCCAGGAGCGGCGTCCGCCGAATGAGCCGCGACACAACGTCCGGTGAACGAGCACCGGGATGCCCGCTGGATCGGGCATCCCGGTGAGGGGGACAACGCGATGATCGGCGGCTGGATCCCGCCGGCGGATCATTCCACCAGGACATGCAGCCGGTAGAACATGTCCCGGCCCCAGCCGACGCTGTTGCTGTTGCCGCTGATGAAATAGGTTCCGGAGGTCGGCGCCGTGTATTGCAGGAACGGGTGTGCGCCGCTCACCGGCGTTCCGGACGGGTTGTAGATGACGATGAGCCCGTCGAGGGGGGATCCGATCATCTCGGTCAGCATGACCACGTAGACAGTCTGGCCGGCGACGAGATCGATGGCGTAGAAGTCCTCGTCGGCTGTGTCGGAGGGTTCGTTCGAGGTGCCGTAAATCTCAACGGGGGCGGTGATGTGCTGGGGGGCGGTGCGGTCGTTATTCTCGATGTCGTAGATGATGTTGGATCTGAAGACGGACTCGGGCTGGACCGCCACGGTGCTGTACAGGTCGCAGTTGGCGTTAAAGACGTGCTTGAGCGCCAGCACCGTGATGTTCACGTTGCTGCTGAGACGGACGGTGCCATGGAACCGGGTGCCCCACGCCACGTCATTGAACAGTTCCGACAGGAAGCGCGAGTAGTGCCCGCCTGCCGGCACCTCGATGGATTTGGTGCTCACGGCGGCCCCGCCGGCGGTCGGAATCAGCGTGGCGGTGATATCGGCATCCGCGTCGCCCGGGTTGACGATGGCGAAACCCATGTCCACTTTGGTGTCGCTGGTGATATCTTCCACCGGCGACACGTTGGCGGCGAAGGCAAACTGAGTGGCCACCGGTGACGGCAGCACGCCGGCCGACCATTTCACGACGGGTGGGTCGGGATAGAAATCATAGAATGAAAAACTGGCTGACACGTTGACGGGCTGGGAGGTCTCGGCCTTGGCCCAGCCCACTTTCAACGGATCGACGACTCCGGTGAAGAAGAATTTGGTGCTGTAAGGTTGCAGGGTGAAGGTGAAGGTGCTGTTGTAACCGCCGCCGCCGTCGAAGCTGCGCAGGTCGACGACCCAGGGGGCGCCGGTCTCATTGAAAAATGTCAATGTGACCTGGGTGGCGGTGGCTTGAACATTGTTGAACCAGAATTCGCTGCCGAAAATAAAGCCGCCGTCCACGACGTGGGGGAAATAGTACACGGAATTCTGAGCGTTTGCCGCGACGCTCATTGCGATCAGCAGGCTGAAAATCAACACCGCATTCAACGAAAGCTGCTTGGTCATGCCGTCCTCCTCATTCTGATCTGCTGAATGAGACGGCCGGAGGCTCTGATTTTCATGAAATATTTCACTACCAGGGCCGAGCCTGCAGCGACACACAGGCGACGTTTCATCACCGTCCCCGCCGCGAAAGGACAGACAACTCCCTCGTCCCAGTCTAGCCGGAACGGGAGAGATCGGCGTGGCGGTGAATGGGCCCGAGGTCGTGCGTCCGGACACGCACGTTCACCAGCCCCGCCTCAGCGATGCTTGTGCCCCTCGTCGCCCGTCTGTTTGCGGACGGGTGCGGCGCCGGTTGAGCGTTCATTCAGCCCGGTTCACCGGGTTTGGCGGTTCTCCCGGACCCCGTTGGAACGGGGGCCGGCCGATCCAAGCCCCCTGAAGGGGGCTGCCGATTGAACAAAAACGAATGCTTACCCGTCGCTGAAGCGACGGACTGGTTTCAGCCAAGGCCGGTGAACCGGCCTGGGCGTGGGTGCTGTCGATACATTGGGTAAGATGAGCCGAAAAACGTTCTGCCAAATTGTGGCCGAATTTCGGGAGGAACCAAGTAATCGGGACGGACCGGTCGTCGCAGGCAGTGTTTCGGGATGGACGACCGGGATGCCCGGCAGCCGGGCATCCCGGAATCGTTGGTGCAATCAGTCGAACGCCGGGTACGGCCGGCGGCTCAGCGGACTTCGACGAACATCCGGTAGAACGATTCGCGGCTGAACGTGGCGTCGGCGCTGGCGCACTGGATACGGTGCGTGCCCGAGGTCGTGGCCGTGTACGTGAAGCGGGGGTCCAGCAGGCCGGTGGTGTCGGTCATGAGCACGACAAAATCCGTCGGGTCGTACAGCAGCATTCCGGTTTCGAGCGGCGCGCCCAGGGCGTTGGCCATGAACGTCACGTAGAGGGTCTCGCCGGTGTTCAGGTGGACGGCGAAGAAGTCGAGGTCGGGCCCGTCCACGGCCGAATTCAGGGTGCCGATGATTTCCACCGGCGGATCGATGGGTTGCGCCTCCGCCAGGGAGTTGTTGTACTCCAGGTCGTAGAAGGTGTTGTACCGGAAGGTGGATTCGGGCTGGACCGCCACGGTGCTGTACACGTCGCTGCGGTCGTTCCAGATGTGCTTGAGCGCCAGCACCGAGATGTTCACGTTGCTGCTGAGCCGGACGATGCCGTGGAACCGGGTGCCCCACGCCACGTCGTTGAACAGCTCCGACAGGAATCGCGAATAGTGGCCGCCCACCTTGACCGTGATGGTTTTGGTGCTCACCGGCGCGCCGCCGGCGGTCGGGATCAGTGTGGCGGTGATGGTGGCGTCGGCGTCCTCGACGTCCGTGAGGCTCGGGTTGACGATGGCGAAGCCCATATCCACCTTGGTGTCGCTGGTGATATCTTCCACCGGCGACACGTTGGCGGCAAAGGCGAACTGGGTGGCCACCGGCGACGGCAGCACGCCGGCCGACCAGATGACCTCGGCCGGGTCGGGACCGAAGTCGTAGAACGAGAAGCTGGCGGACGTGTTGATGGGCTGGGACGCCACCGCCTTGGCCCAGCCCACTTTCAGCGGATCGACGCACCCGGTGAAGTAAAACCGGGAGCTGTACGGTTGCAACGTGAAGGTGAAGGTGCTGTTGTAGCCGGTGCCCCCGTCGAAACTGCGCAGGTCGACGGTCCAGGGGTTGCCGGCCTCGTCGTAAAAACTCAGGGTGATGGTGGTGGGCGTGGCCTGAACGTTGTTGAACCAGAACTCGCTGCCAAAGATGAAACCGCCGTCGACGACGTGGGGGAAGTAGTAGACGGAATTCTGGGCGCCGGCGGCGACGCCCAAGGCGGCAGCCAGGCCGCCGACCAGGATCAGACGAATCAGGACATCGGTGTTCATGACCTCCTCCTGCCAGGCGGGTGATTCAGCCAATGGGTTTGGTGATGCTCAGACTATTATACCAATTCCGCATCACTCGAATTGAGCATCACCTGCTGAAAACCGGCGGCCGAACCCGGTCGTGCGGCGGAACGCAGGGATGAAGTGAGGGTGTGCGGTCACGACGCCGGCAACCCGCGAAGGTGTCCGGAATGAAGGCGCATCACCGGCAAGGATGGAACGCCTTGCTGAAAAGAAGACCGGGATGCCCGGCGGCCGGGCACCCCGTGATCTGCGTAGCGACTAATTGAACGCCGGGCACGGCCGGCGGCGGCTCACCGGACCTCGACGAACATCCGGTAGAACGATTCACGACTGTACGTGCCGTCGCCGTCGGCGCACTGGATGCGATGCGTGCCCGAGGTCGTGGCCGTGTAAATGAAGCGGGGGTCCAGCAGGCCGGTGGTGTCGGTCATGAGCACGACAAAGTCCGTCGGGTCGTACAGCAGCATTCCGGTTTCGAGCGGCGCGCCCAGGGCATTGGCCAGGAACGTCACGTAGAGGGTCTCGCCAGCCGACAGGTAGATGGAGAACAGGTCACGGTCATGCCCGTCCATGGTCGAATTCAGGGTGCCGATGATTTCCACCGGCGGATCGATGGGTTGCGCCTCCGCCAGGGAGTTGTTGTACTCCAGGTCGTAGAAGGTGTTGTACCGGAAGGTGGATTCGGGCTGGACCGCCACGGTGCTGTACACGTCGCTGCGGTCGTTCCAGATGTGCTTGAGCGCCAGCACCGAGATGTTCACGTTGCTGCTGAGCCGGACGATGCCGTGGAACCGGGTGCCCCACGCCACGTCGTTGAACAGCTCCGACAGGAATCGCGAATAGTGGCCGCCCACCTTGACCGTGATGGTTTTGGTGCTCACCGGCGCGCCGCCGGCGGTCGGGATCAGTGTGGCGGTGATGGTGGCGTCGGCGTCCTCGACGTCCGTGAGGCTCGGGTTGACGATGGCGAAGCCCATATCCACCTTGGTGTCGCTGGTGATATCTTCCACCGGCGACACGTTGGCGGCAAAGGCGAACTGGGTGGCCACCGGCGACGGCAGCACGCCGGCCGACCAGATGACCTCGGCCGGGTCGGGACCGAAGTCGTAGAACGAGAAGCTGGCGGACGTGTTGATGGGCTGGGACGCCACCGCCTTGGCCCAGCCCACTTTCAGCGGATCGACGCACCCGGTGAAGTAAAACCGGGAGCTGTACGGTTGCAACGTGAAGGTGAAGGTGCTGTTGTAGCCGGTGCCCCCGTCGAAACTGCGCAGGTCGACGGTCCAGGGGTTGCCGGCCTCGTCGTAAAAACTCAGGGTGATGGTGGTGGGCGTGGCCTGAACGTTGTTGAACCAGAACTCGCTGCCAAAGATGAAACCGCCGTCGACGACGTGGGGGAAGTAGTAGACGGAATTCTGGGCGCCGGCGGCGACGCCCAAGGCGGCAGCCAGGCCGCCGACCAGGATCAGACGAATCAGGACATCGGTGTTCATGACCTCCTCCTGCCAGGCGGGTGATTCAGCCAATGGGTTTGGTGATGCTCAGACTATTATACCAATTCCGCATCACTCGAATTGAGCATCACCTGCTGAAAACCGGCGGCCGAACCCGGTCGTGCGGCGGAACGCAGGGATGAAGTGAGGGTGTGCGGTCACGACGCCGGCAACCCGCGAAGGTGTCCGGAATGAAGGCGCATCACCGGCAAGGATGGAACGCCTTGCTGAAAAGAAGACCGGGATGCCCGGCGGCCGGGCATCCCGGAATGGGTGGCGCGATCAGTCGAACGCCGCACCTGTCGGGCGGCTCACTTGATCTCGACGAACATCCGGTAGAACGACTCCCGGCCGTGGGTGCCGCCGGTGCTGGCCACGGCGATGTAGTGGTCGCCGGTCGTCGCCGCCGTGTACGAATAGACCGGATCATTCAGCCCGGTGATGGACGTGTTGGCCCCGCCCACCGCCGCCTGGCTCGGGTCGTAGATGGTGAAGAGCGCGTCCAGGGGGGAGCCGGCGATGTCGGCGACCAGAAAAATATAAACCGTATGGCCGGTGTTCAGGTGAAAGGAGTAGTAATCGAGATCCGCTCCATCGGCGGACGAGTTCACCGTGCCGACGATTTCGACGGGCCAGTGGTCAAATTTTTGGGCGTCGGCGAAGCT
>JAGOHA010000141.1:0-2698 GCA_017996395.1 Acidobacteriota bacterium
CGCGACAGGCGCTGGCGCACCAGGGCGTAGAACAGCAGGTCGCAGCCCCCGGTGAGCCAGATGAGTAGAAACGCTGCCACCGGGCGCCACCCGAACACCGCTGCGGCCAGCAGACCGATGGGGATGAAAATCCCGTGCTGGACGATCCGGTAGGCGGCGGTGGCCTGTTGGAACCAGGGGTGGAGCGGCTGCATGGCGCCGTCTTCCAGATAGGTCAGCTCACGGGCGTCCCGGATCCGGTTGATCCGGTACCCCCAACGTAGGACCCATTTGTACCCCAGGGCGTCGAACGCGGTGAACATCAACACGAGGTCCAGCGCGGCCAGCCAGCGGGGCAGCGGCTCCGGCCAGCCCAACAGCAGGATCAACAGCGTGGTCGCCGCGAGGAACGCGATCACGGCGAAGTCAGCCCGCCACAGCGCGCGGTAGTCACTCCACGTGGGCATCGGGCGGTCTCCTCATCTCCGGCGATGGAAGCCGGCGCTGGAAATGGCGCAGGTTGCCGTCATAGTCACCCACGTAGAGGTCCACGTCGCCGTCAGCGCCGGCCTCCGCCCAGGGTGAGGCGAAGCCTTTGACCCGCACATGGTCGGGCATGACGGTTTCCTTGAATCCTCCCGCGGCCGCCCCGCCGGCCGGAGCGGCAAACAGCCGGATCCGACCGTCATGCTGGCCCACGAACAGCCAGACGGCGTCGGCGAGGCGCACGAAGGATGGCGCCGCATAGCCGCCGACGCGGATTTCCCCCAGGCAGTCCGATGCGACTCCCCACGGCGGGCCGCCGCGCGGCGACTGGGAGCGGTACACCGCCAGGCGGCCGTCGGCGGCGCCGACGATCAACTCCTCGCGTCCGTCGCCGTCGAGGTCGAACAAGCACGGCGCACTGTGCCCTTTGACCCGGACGCCGGCGGTGAAGGCCGGCCAGGCCACCCAGCGGGCGGTCTTCGCGGTGCCGGTGTTCCGCCAGGCGGCGATATCCCCGTTTCCCTGGCCCACGAGGACCACTTCCTTTCCCTCCCATTCGGTGAGGACGGCCCGGGCGAAGCCGCTCACCTTGACACCGAGGAAATACGAGGCCCATTCGTGCCACGACGGATTGCCGGCCTCCGTGCGCGCCTCGTAGGCGCGGACCTCACCGTCCATGTTGCCCACCACGAGCCGGGGACGGCCGCCCGCGCGGCTGCGCGTCGGCGTGCACACCGGCCCCGGAAGCAGACGGTTTTGGAACAGTTGCAGGTTGCGCGTCCACGCCCAGACGCCCGGCGCCTTCTGTTCGAAGTACTGGACACCGCCGTCACCGTCCGCCAGCAGGAGATCCAGCCGGTCCGGCTGGCGCAGCGACACAAACAGCGGCGCGTAAAAATCCCGGCGCGGGTGCGTGATGGCGAACGGTTGTACCGCCAGGCCGTGGGCGCCACGCTTTAACTGGAAATACGCGATCTTCCCCACGGATGAACCCACCGCCAGCAACACCACCCGGTCCAATCGGATAGCGCCGGGCGTCGCGTACATGCCGAAGGAACGCCGGAGTGCCAACGGCAGCGCCTCCGGCGCCAGCCGCCCCCGGCCATCGTTTGCCAGCATGGTCAGGTGACCCGTCGAGTTGCCGACGATCAGGTCGCAATGGCCGTCGAGATTGTAATCCACCGCCGCCGGCGCCGCGTCGTCGCCCACATCGATCACCGGGTCGGGCCAGCGCTCCCAGCGCGGCGCCGTTCGTGTGCCGGTGTTGGTATAGACCAGCACCTGGCCGGATCGCGACGAAAAGCCCCCCGTACCCACAATCAATTCGGCGGCGCCGTCGCCGTCGAGATCGCCCAGCGTCGGCGCCGCGAACGCCCCTTCCCCCACGCCGGCAAAATAGTCGGGGTCCGCCTGCCAGGCGATGCCGTCGATGCTCCGGAACAGTGTCAGGCGACCGTCCTTGCCGCCGGCGATGAGGTCGGTCCTGCCGTCGCCGTCCATGTCGGCGCACGCCAGTTTCAGGAAAGGCAGCACCGGTAGGCCGCACGGGTTGAACGTGACGGCGGTGCAATCGCGCCAGACCGCTTCCCCGTCCGGCACCCCCGGCGGAGTGGCGAGTGAAATGTCCTGGCCGGCATTGTCTCCCGGCGATTGCGCGGCAGAACCAGCGGGAAAATATCGCGGATCAGCGGATACGGCCAGACCGGCCATCAGCCCGACGAGGCCTATTCGGCAGAGCGTCCGTCGCAAGGCCACGAAAAATCCTGAAAAAAACGCGGGGCAGGGCGATCACCCTGCCCCGCGGGAACCGTTACTGAACGACGATCTCGAAATGAACGCGCCGATTGGCGTTGCATTCGGGCGAATTCACGTTGGCTGCCGTCGGCGTCTCCGGCATCGCCAGCCGCGTTTCGCCGTAGGAAATCGTGGTCATGCGGGATTCGTCAATACCGCCTTCGCGAACCAGGAATTCCCGAACAGCTTGAGCGCGCCGTTCGCCCAGACGCATGTTGTACTGGGGCGTACCGTGTGCGCAGGTGTGGCCTTCCACGGTCACCTTGATGCCCGGGTTCTCTTTCAGCGTGGCGATGTTCCGGAACAGGATCGCCTTGGCTTCATCGGTGAGCGTCGCCTTGTCAAACGCGAAGTGCACGTCTTCCAGTACGATGGGCTTGGGCGCCGGCGGCGGTGGCGGCGGCTCCGGTTTCGGCTCCGGTTTCGGCTCCGGTTTCGG
>JAGOHA010000141.1:2798-7527 GCA_017996395.1 Acidobacteriota bacterium
CGGCTCCGGTTTCGGCTGCTCCACTACCGGTGCCGGCGGCGGTGGCGGCGGCGGCGGCGGCATGGGCTTCTCGCCGATGGCAATGGCCAGACCGGCTTGAGCCGCCAGGTTGTGACGGGCTTCATCCAACGACACCAGGTCGCGGAAATCAAACCGGAGCGCCACCCGGTCGCTCATCCAGTACTTGGCTCCGAAGCCGAAGTTGGTGAGGAATTTGTTCAGGGTGTCTCCCCGGTCGGGCGCATAGCGCGCCCCGCCCAACCCCACCACGAAAAACGGGTTGAACCGGGATTCGGGGAAGAGGTAAATCAGCCCGTCCACGTGGTAGAACATGTTGTTGGTGCTCATGGCCGGGATGCCGAATGTCACCTCTTCGAGCGGGTAGAGGTTCGTGTCATCCACCCCCGGGAACGAGAAGTCGGCGCCGCCTTCAAGTCCGAATCGCGGATTGAAGTTGTAGCCGACCCGGAAACCGAACAACAGGTTGTCTTTCAGGTTCAGGTCGCCGTCGTAGAAGATGCCGCCGATGTACGGGGACAGCTCCACACGCTTGTCCTTCACCTGAGCAGACGCTGTGAGGGTGAGCGCCAGCAGAGCCAGCACCAAGCCGATCCAACGCATGCGTCTCATTGCTCCTCCAGATAGATGGTGAATAAAGGTATGGCGGAAAATGTTTTCCTTAACATTTCTGAAAAGATGCCGCCAAAGGGGACTTCGTTTCATAAAACACCAAACATATCCGGAACATGTTGTCAGCATAACATATCTGACAGGCAAAACGTTAGTTTCCATCTACATCCATAATTACCGATCCTTCTGGCTATATAGCTTTTGACGACTCAACAGCCGGTCAAGATAGCGGGATCGGAGCTGGCTCCGCGCCAGCGCCTGTTGCAGCGGCGGCAGGCGCAGGACCGCGCCCAGGATGGCAGCCATGGCGCGGTGGCTCCAGAGCGCCTGCTGGTCGAAGATCAGGTTCTGCAGCTTACCTCGTTCGATGGCCATCACCACCACGCGGTGCACCCCATCCACCGGCGTGATCACCCGCTCCGGCCGCGACACCAGGCGGATGGCCCCGCGGGAACAGCCTGGCACGCAGACTCCGCACCCCAGGCAGCGAGACTCGTCCACGCGGGCCCGGCGTTGCGGGCCGGCGGGCTCACCCGACGACACCAGTCCCATCGCCGCAACGGGACAAGCGTCCACGCAGCGCCCGCAGCCGGTGCAGCGCGCGGCGTCCACCACGGGAAGGAAGTTCGTGGTGTGGACGGGCCGGAGCACCGCGAACCGCCGCGCGGCAAGCATCGCCTCACAGCAGCAGCCGCAGCAATTGCAGATGAAGCCCGCACGCTCCATGACGTTTTCACCGAACTGGACAAGGTTTCGCTCGCGGGCTTGTTCCAGCAGCGCCAGGCACTCCGGCACAGTGACCGGCCGGGTGACCCCGCGGCGATTCAACGATTCGGCCGGGCCGTTGAAGGTCATGCAGATGTCCTGCGGCGCGCCGCAGGTTCGGCCCACGTGCTCCATCTTGTGGCGGCAGTAACACCGGCCGATGCCGATGGCCGACGCGGTGCGGACGATGTGGCTCGCCCGTTCGTAGTCCAGCACATGCAGGGCGTTCTCCGCCGACAGGGCGCCTTCATGCACGAACACCCGGCCCAACTGCGTCTCGCCGTCGCAAAACAACGCGCGGATGAACGCCTCTTCTACATTGAGGTACTGGTAGAACAACTCCGCCAGCAGCTTCTGATCCAAGCCGGGCCGCACCCGCATCAGGGAGAATTCGAAGAAGCCCGCCATGGGCGGCGGCAGGACGTAGCGGCTCTCCCCGTCGTGATCCACGTCGAGGAGGAGGCTGCGGTCCGCCAACTCTTCCAGGATCCGCCGGGCATCCGCCTCGGAGATGCGCCAGGCGCGCGCGGCGCGCCGGGCCGTGAACGGCCGCAGCGGCAGCCGGGCCACCAGCTCCGCCTCCCGCGGAGTGAAGAGCAGCGCCAGAATCCGGAACAGCAGGTCCCCAGGCGGCGCGCCCTGGGGGAATCGGTTGAGCCGATCAGTCAGTCGGCGGTAGGCATCGCGGGCCGTGGCATGGGCCATGACGGATGTCCCCTTGCATACCGGACGGAGAGACGGATCTCGTCACCAGCGTATCGACGACTTACGATTTCCCCTTCGCCCGCCGCAGCCTGTTGCGCACCTTGGCCCAGGATGGGGTGATCAGGAAGCTGTCCGGCATGTTGTCCACCATCCGGACGAACTTGGGCCACGGTACGGTGAAGGTCAGCTCGCCGGCCCCGACGCACGGCCGCGCGGACACGTCGAACATGCCCAGCACCGCCCGGGGGCGGGATGACTGCGCCTCCCGAAGCGGGTAGTCCACGATGGACGCACAGCCGGCGCCGAACGGGGCGATCACGCCATTGGGCTCGGTCTCGTCATAGTTGGCCAGGGTGAACAATCCGGCCAGAACGTCGGGGGAGGCGAAGAAGATCACCGCCACCGGCGCGTCATCCGCCGTCAGCCGGTCCCACCGCCGGAACACGATGTAGCGGCCGGGGGCGGTGAATGGCGGCTGGTGCTTCAGATGTTCCTTCACCAGCTCCGGCGACTTCTTGTACCGTTCGCCTTCCAGTTTGCCGGGGATGCCGCAGGAGAGAAAATATTCGAAGCCGGGCATCAGTTCCCCGCCGAAGCCGAGATAGCGCCGCCCGCCGCTGCAGCCGAGCACCGTCGGATCGAGCCGGAGGGAGTGTCCGCGGCGGGCGCGGGCCAGATCGGCGATCAGGCAGCGATGCCCCGCGGGAGGAGGGGGCGGCTGGCCCAGCTCCGGATCGTCGGTGTAGAAAAAACCCACGGGCAACTCGACGCCGGGAAAGAACCTGGCCCAGAGGCCGGAGAAGCGTTCGCGCAGGTCGGCATCCATCAGGGCGACTCCTCGTGTTTGGGTTGAACGTTGCTGGCTCCATTATATCAAGCCGCGGCCATGTGGCCGACGGCTTTGTCGCCCGCCGACACCCCGTCAGCGTCTGTAGGCCGGGGTCGAGGAGGACATTCCAAAGAACCGGCCCTCCAGCAGGTGGTTGGGGAAGATCTCCTCCTGGAAGAGCACGTTGATGAGCCGCCGGCTGCGCAGGGTGTTGGCCCATTCCAGGGGGGAGCAGCCGGATTTGTCCACGCGGCGAATGTCGGCGCCGCGTTTCACCAGCAGGTCGATGAGCTCCCACCGCCGCTCGAACACCGGCTCACCCCGGTCATCGGCGATCGCGTGGTGCAGGGGTGTCCGGCCGGAGGCGTCCGCCCGGTTGGGATCCGCATCGAAATCCAGGAACAGCGCCGCCACATTCCCCCATCCCCGGATGCACGCCCAGGCCAGGGGCGTGCGCCCCCCCGCGTCGGCCGCGTTGACGTCGGCGCCCGCCAGCAGCAGGGCGGCCATCACTTCCTGTTTGCCCCGGTACGGCTCGGAATCCTCCCGCTGGCGCAGGAGGTAATCCAGCATCAAGGGCGCAATGTCCGACTTTGGTGGGCGCGCGCCGGCGGCGGCGAGCTCCCGGATGAGGGTCGCGTGGTCGCTCTGGGCCGCGCAGTGCCAGGCGGTCCTCCCCGAAGGATCGCTCCGGGACGGGTCGGCCCCGGCGGCCAGCAACGCCAGCGTCGCCCCCAAGAACCCGTTATCGGCGGCGGCCATGAGAGCCGTCCGATTGTCTTTGTCCAGCAGGTTCGGATCCGCACCGACTTCCAGGAGCAGGCGCAGCCGGTGCCCATCGCCCCTTAGCGCCGCGTTATGGAGCAGCGGCCGGCTTCCCTCCATGTGGTCCGGCGCGGCCAGCTCCTCCAGCGGCGGCTCCCGCCGGCCGGCCCGGATCAGCAGTGCCACCGTGTCCGCCCGGCCCGACCGCAAAGCCAGGAACAGCGCGGTGACGTCACCGGGTATTGCTCTGGGAGCCGGGCGGTCGTCCTCTTCCACCAGAAACTGAAAATCGGCGGATTTCAAGCCCCCGGTCTCCAACTCATCCAGATTCTGACCGTACACGGCGTTGGTCCGGGCGTCCACCGCCGCCCCGTGGTCCAGCAGGAGGCGCACCACCGCCGGCCCCTTGTCGGCCGCCAGATGAAGCGGCGTCAGCCCGTCGGGGAACGGCCGTCGCACATTCACCCCGGCCTGCAGCAGCAGGTCCACCGCCGGCGCATCGTCCCGACAGATGGCCGCGGCCAGTGCGGCCCGACCAAAATCATTCAACTGTTGCCGGAACGACGCGTCGGGATCATACCCTTGTTCTCTCGGCAAGTCGGTTTTTTCGTCTCGATCAGCCCCCAGGGCCGCCGGCGTTCCAGACTTCCGCCGCCTTTCGGCCGCCTGCGCGGCCAGGATCTCGGCCACCCGTTTTCGGGCGGGCGCCTGGGCCGCCAGGATCATCCGCAGCATCTCATGCTCCCCGTACCGGGCGGCCTCGAGCATGAGGTCTTCCGCGAATTGACTCAGCCGGCGCAGGTGCTGGGCGCGGATGGCCGCTGCCACCGGCGCCGCTTCGCCCACGCGGATGCTGTCCAGCAGGTACTGGTCTGGATTGAAGGGAAGCCGATCGTCCGCCCCGCCTTTTTTTTGCTCCCCAACTTCCTCTGCATACTCAGCCCCGGCATCGGCTGCATCGGCTGGGGGATAGTATTCCGGATACAGACCGCTGTCTTCCTCGCACCAATCATACAGATCGTCACCGACCGGCTC
>JAGOHA010000142.1 GCA_017996395.1 Acidobacteriota bacterium
GCGGCTCCGCGAGGTAGCGGTCCCGGCAGGCGGCGGAGCAGAAGTGGACCGTCCGGCCGTCACGGCTCGCCGTCACCGCGATCCGCTGGTCCACCCAGGTGCCGCACACCGGGTCCCGGAGCATCTCGCCTTGTTGCACCGCCCGGGCCGGCCGGCGCGCCCGGGGCTCGGGCCGGGCACCGCGGGGGGCGAACAGGGGGGCCAGCACGCGCGCCAGCAGGCGGACCCCCAGCAGGATCAGCAGGACCATGATGATGCGGGAGATTAACACGACCATGACTTCCCCGATGGCGACCGCGCGTGCCGGGTGCGGCGCGTCGCCCTATGGTGCCATCGGGCTGCGGCCGGGGCAAGGGGAAATTGGGGGAGCGCCCGGCGCCGGTTCGGCCGCGCTTTCACTTGACAAGTCAAGGCGGTTTGGGTATTTTAATGCGCCGTGCCGGTGTAGCTCAGACGGTTAGAGCACGCGGCTCATATCCGCGGCGTCCGGGGTTCGATTCCCTGCACCGGCACCATTTTTTCCACCCATCCGGGCGCTGTCTTCGTCCAGTTTCACCTGTCAGCGATCACCCGATCCTGTGCCACTGCGTCCGGAGCCGGCGACCGGGCCGATCCCGGCCAGCGCCAAAGCCGGGTGGAGGGGAACATGCGGCTCCGGGATGTCCTCCAATTCATCCGGTCGAACGGGCTCATCCAGCCGGGTGAGCGCGTGCTGGCCGCCTGCTCCGGCGGTCCCGATTCCGTCGCCCTCGTCCACCTCCTCGCCCGGCTGGCGCCCACGGTTCCCTTTCAGCTGGAGGTCCTGCACATCAACCACCGCCGCGGGCCTGCCGGTGACGACGCCGAGGCGCTGTGCCGTGAGACCGCCGCCCGGCTGGCGCTGCCGTTCCACCGGCGGGAGATCGCACCGGCGCCCCCGCCGCGGGCCAACCGCGAGGAGTGGATGCGCCAGCGGCGCCTGGAGATTTTCGACGAATTCCGTCGGTCCGGTTTTCATCGGATCGCCCTGGGCCACCAGCGCGACGACCAGGCCGAGACCTTCTGGCTGCGGCTGCTCCGCGGCGCCGGTAGCACCGGCCTGGGCGGCATGGCGCCGGCCACGACCGACGGTCGCATCCGGCCGCTGCTGGCGACGAGCCGGTCGGAGATCCTGGACTACCTGCGCGCGCACGGCCTGGCGTGGCACGAAGATGCCACCAACAGGGACGGGCGTCACCGGCGCAACCGGCTGCGCCACCGGGTGCTCCCGGTGCTCGCGGAATCGGGGTTTGCGGATGCGGCGGCGGTAATGGCACGTACGGCCGACCTGCTGCGCGAAGAGGCGGCCGCCCTGGACGCCGCCGTGGAGCGGCTGCTGCCGCCGCTCGCCGAGGCGGCGGACGGCATCCGCTTCGCGCTGGCCGATTTCCTCGCGCTGCCGGAAGCGCTGCAGGGGCCGGCACTGCGCGCCGTCATCCGGCGGGCCCGCGGCGACCTGCGGCGGCTGGAGCGGCAGCATGTGGATCGCGCGCTGCGGCTGTTGCGCGCCGGCCGGAGCGGTCGGCGGACAGTGCTGCCCGGCGGCCTGGAAATTCGTCTCGGCAGCGGGGTGGTGCGTCTGGCCCTCGGCCCGGCCAGGTGTGCTGAGTTTGAGTATGTGCTCGAAGTGCCGGGCCGGCTGGAAGTGCCCGAGGCCGGCGCGGTCTTCGAGGCGCTCGACGGGTCGCCTCCGGCCGGCCTGTCCGAGCCGCACATCGTGGTGCCCCGGTCCGACGGCCCGCTGTGCGTCCGCTCCGTTCGGCCCGGCGACCGGATCCGGCTCAGCGGCGGCACCCGCAAACTCAAGGCGGTTCTGCAGGAGCGCCGCATTCCGGTGTTCGACCGCGATCGCGTCGTGGTGGTGTGCGCCGCCGACGGTAATATCTTGGGAATGCCCGAGTTGTCGCTCGGCCTGTGCTATAATGATGATGGATGTTTGGGTGTCGACAGGCTGATCACCATCGTAAGGCGGGCAGAATGAAGAAAAAGAGCAAACCCTACGTGGTCTGGCGCACCGAGGAGCAGATCCTCGAACGGGTCCGCGAGCTGGCCCGGCAGATCAATCAGGACATGCAGGGCCAGGAACTCCACGTGCTGGGAATCCTGCGAGGCTCGTTCATCTTCATGGCCGACCTGATCCGCTGTCTGGAGATCCCGGTCCGCTGCCAGTTCATCAACCTGTACTACAAGGATTCCCTCGTCGACGACAGCTACATCAAGGAGATTGACGAGACCGTCATCTACCCGACCCTGGCCATCACCGACAAACACGTTCTGATCGTCTCGACGGTGCTGGACACCGGGATCATTCTGGACCACCTGCTGAACCATATCCAGGTCCAGGGCGTCAAGTCGGTGAAACTGGCGGTCCTTATCGACAAGCCGGTCCAGCGCCGGACCAACATCCAGCCCGATTACATCGGCTTTGAGGCGAAAGACGACGAGTTCGTGTTCGGTTATGGCCTCGACGTGCAGGAGGAATTCCGCAACCTGCCGTACCTGGCCACGTTCAAATAGCAGGGGAGCGGCCACTTTTTCACCGGATCGCCATCTAAACCATTGTCGGGCGGCCGGTCCCGAGACGGAACGCGGAGGCGGAGTTGAATAATACAATCAAGAACATCCTGTTGTGGCTGTTTATCATCATCACCGTGGTGGTGCTTTACGGACTGTACAACAGCCACCAGAAAGGCCCGGTCAAGGAGCTGGACTACACCAAGTTCCAGGAGAAGGTCAACGCCAAAGCCATCCAGGAGGCCACCATCAAGGGCGCCATGGTGGAGGGGCGGCTCGGCAACGGCGACCGCTTCACCGCCGCCGTGCCGGAGAATTCCCAGGCGCAGGTGGCGGACGCGCTGGTCAAGGCCGGCGCGAACGTCCACGTGGTTCCGGCCGAGAAGGATTCGTGGCTGACGTGGGCGCTGTCCATCTGGCTGCCGCTGATCCTGTTCGTCGGCTTTTGGGTGTTCCTGATGCGCCAGATGCAGGGCACCGGCAACAAGGCCATCTCCTTCGGCAAAAGCCGGGCCAAGCTGCTGACCAGCCAGCAGAAGAAGGTCACGTTCAAGGACGTGGCCGGCGTCGATGAGGCCATCGAGGAGCTCACCGAGGTTGTGGAGTTCCTGAAGGAGCCCCAAAAATTCCAGAAGCTGGGCGGGCGGATTCCGAAGGGCGTGCTCCTGGTGGGGGCGCCCGGGACGGGCAAAACCCTGCTGGCGCGCGCGGTGGCCGGCGAGGCCAACGTGCCGTTCTTTTCCATCAGCGGCTCGGACTTCGTGGAGATGTTCGTCGGTGTCGGCGCCTCCCGGGTGCGCGACCTGTTCGACCAGGGAAAGAAGCATGCCCCCTGCATCATCTTCATCGACGAAATCGACGCCGTGGGCCGCCATCGCGGGGCGGGCCTGGGTGGCGGCCACGACGAGCGCGAGCAAACCCTGAACCAACTCCTGGTGGAGATGGACGGCTTTGAGTCCAACGAAGGGGTTATCCTCATCGCCGCCACCAACCGGCCCGATGTGCTCGATCCGGCGCTGCTCCGGCCCGGCCGGTTCGACCGCCAGGTCGTCGTCAACCTGCCCGACGTCCGCGGCCGGCTGGGCATCCTGCGGGTGCACACCCGCAAGATCCCCATCAGCCCCGACGTGGACCTGGAGATCATCGCCCGCAGCACGCCGGGATTCTCCGGCGCGCAGCTGGCCAACCTGGTCAACGAGGCCGCCCTGAACGCTGCGCGCTACAGTCGCAAGAGCGTCATGATGGGCGATTTTGAGATGGCCAAGGACAAGGTCCTGATGGGCAAGGAACGGCGATCGCTCATCATCAACGAGCAGGAGAAGAAAATCACCGCCTACCACGAAGCGGGGCACGCCCTGCTGGCCGCGTTGCTGCCCGATGCCGACCCCATCCACAAGGTGGCCATCATCCCTCGCGGCATGGCCCTCGGCATCACTCAGCAGCTGCCGGTGGACGACCGCTACAACTACTCCCGCAACTACCTGCTGGCCCAGCTCAAGGTGCTGATGGGTGGGCGCATCGCCGAAGAGGTCTTCCTCAAGATCAAGACCACCGGCGCCGCCAACGACATCGAGCGCGCCACCGAGATGGCCCGCAAGATGGTGTGCGAATGGGGCATGAGCGACCAGTTGGGGCCGCTTGCCTTCGGGAAGAAGGAGGAGCAGATCTTCCTGGGGCGCGAGATCGCGCAGCACCGGGACTACAGCGAACAGACCGCGGAACTCATCGACCAGGAAGTCCAGCAGCTGGTGCGCGCCAGCTACACCGAGGCCACCAGCCTCGTCGAGCAGCACCGCGAGGCCATGGAGCGGATCGCCCAGGCCCTGCTGGAATTCGAGGTTCTGGACGCCGAGGAGGTCGAGATGGCCATCCGGGGCGAGACCATCGTCAAGCACAAGGAACGGACCGTCCCCAAACCGACCGACTCCAAGCCGACCGACACCAAGCAGGAAGAAGAAGTTGTCCCCGGCATCATCACCACCAAGGAAGGGCCCGCGCCGGCCTGATCCAGACGCCGACACATCCGGGACGATCGTCACCAGCCGCCGAACGATCCCGCTGCCGGAATCCGCATTGATCATGGGGGTGGTCAACATCACCCCGGACTCGTTCTATGACGGGGGCGCCTGCCTGGAGGCCGCGACCGCTGTCCGCCGCGCCTGGCAACTGGTGGAGGATGGCGCCGACCTGATCGACCTGGGCGGCGAGTCGAGCCGGCCGGGCGCCCGACCGGTGCCCGAGGCCGAGGAGTTGGGCCGGGTGCTGCCGGTGCTGCGCGAGCTGGCGCCGCGGCTGCCGGTGCCCGTCTCCGTCGATACGGCCAAGGCGGGCGTGGCCCGCGTCGTCCTGGCCGAGGGGGCCGAGATCATCAACGACATCGGCGGTCTGCGCGACGAGGGGATGCGGCGGGCAGTGGCCGATGCCGGCGCGGCCGTCGTCGCCATGCACATGCGTGGCGTGCCGGGCGACATGCAGGAGCGCCCCCCCGCCGTCGACATCATGGCCGAGATCGAGTCCTTTTTTGAGCAAGTCTTGCAACTTCCCCTGCCGCCGCATACAATGATCCTGGATCCCGGCATCGGTTTTGGGAAAACCGTCCAACAGAATCTCGTCATCCTGAACCGGTTGGCCGAGTTCCGCGCGTTTGGGCGTCCCATCCTGGTCGGGGCCTCTCGCAAGTCGTTCATCGGTGCCATCACCGGATTGCCGGCGGCGGAGCGGCTACCCGGCTCGCTGGCCGCGGCCGTGCTGGCGGCGGCTCACGGCGCCCGGATCATTCGATGCCACGACGTGGCCGCCACCCGGCAGGCGCTCCGGGTCGCGGCCGCCATCCGAAGCGAAGCGGCGGTGTAGCATGGAGCGCTTCGAGCAGTTCGCGAGATTCATCCGGGTGAATGCGATATCCGTCACCGATGTGCTGGATATCCTCATCATCTCCTTCGTGATCTACCGCCTCTTTCTGCTGCTCAAGGGCACCCGCGCCGCCAAGATCGCCGGCGGCATCGCCTTCCTGGTGCTGGTTTACTTCGTCTCCCGGACCGCGCAACTTCACACCATCCAGTGGTTCCTGACGAACTTCGTGACCTACGCGGTCTTCGCCATCATCGTGGTCTATCAAGCCGAGATCCGCAAGATTCTGGCCAACATCGGCGAGGCGCGCTTCCTCGGGCGTTTCTTCGAGCCGGAGCGGACCGGCGTCGTGGACGACATCGTGCTGGCGGCGATGACCCTGTCGTCGAAGCGCACCGGCGCCCTGATCGTCGTGGAGCGGGCCACCGGCCTGAAGAGCTACATGGAGAACGGCCACGAACTCAACGCCCGCCTGAGTTACGACCTGCTGGTGACCCTGTTCCAGCCCGACACGCCGCTGCACGACGGCGCGGTGATCGTGCAACGGGACCGGATCGCCGCCGCGTCGTGCTTTCTGCCGTTGACGCTGGAGCCCCATCTGAGCAAGGAGTACGGCACGCGGCACCGCGCGGCCATCGGCATCACCGAGGAGACCGACGCGGTGGCCGTGGTGGTGTCGGAGGAGACGGGCCGGATGTCGGTGGCGGTGGGCGGACGGCTGAAGCGCTTCACCGATTCTGAAACCCTCACCGCGTTCCTGAAGTCACTGCTCGCCCCCAGCCGCGAGCGGAGCCGGTTCAGCTGGCGGTGGAAGCGCAAGGAGACCGAGCCGTGAGCCTCCTGAATTCCATGTGGGGCGTCCTCCGCCGGACCCTGTTCCAGAACGCAGGGCTGAAAGTGCTCTCGCTGTTCATCGGCTTCTCCATGTGGCTGCTGGTTTCGTCCGAGCAGCAGGTGGAGCGGATTCTGGAAGTGCCCGTGGAGATCATCAACAAACCGGCGTCGCTCGAGATCTCCAACGATTTCGTCAAGAGCGTCCTGGTGCAGATCCAGTCTTCGGAACTCGGCAAGGACGCGGCGGTCAAAAACCTGGTGGCGACGCTGGACCTGCGCGCCGCGCACGAAGGGGAGAACGTGATCGCCCTGGAGCCGCGCAACTTCCGGACGCCCTCGGGCATCAAGATCGTCAACATCCGTCCGGCGACGATCACCGTGGTTCTGGACCCCCTCCAGCGCAAGACCGTGCCCGTGATGGTGAAATACTCGGGCCAGCCGGCCGAGAACTTTGAGGTGCGCGGCGTCGCGGCCGTGCCGCCCCGCGTCGGCATCTCCGGCCCGTCGTCGCACGTGCGCAACTACAGCGAGCTGCCCACCCAGACGGTGGATGTCACCGGACGGCAGCAGACACTGGTCCAGTTTGTGAACGTGCCGCTGGACAGCCCGTTTGTCACCCTGGAATATTCCGACAAGGTCCGGGTGGAAATCCGGATCCAGGAGCGCATGGTGCCGGTGATCCTGACCCGCCTCCCCGTCCAGGTGCGCGGCGTGTCCGGCAATTACCGTCTGCGCCGTCAGACCGCCGACGCGCGGACCTCGGTCACCGTGTCGCTGCGGGACCGCCTGACCGCCGACGATCTGGAGGTTTACATCGACGGCGCCGATTGTGCGCCCACCAGCGACTTTCAGGACGTGCCCCTGCGTTACCGCATCCTCAATCCTGCCTTCGCCAACGCCCTTCGGGTGGAACGGATCGTGCCGGAAAAAGTGGCGATCCGGATCAGTGGCGCGGGCAACTGACGGCGACACTCCATGGCCAATCGACTGTTCGGCACTGACGGCATCCGCGGCCGGGCCGGCGTATACCCGCTGGATGCCTCCACGATCCAGGCGGCGACGGAGGCCGCGGCCGCCCGCGCCGCGGCGCGACTCCCCGGCCGCCCCTTTCTCGTGGCCCGGGACACCCGCGCCTCGGGACCCTGGATCACCCGGCAGGTGG
>JAGOHA010000143.1 GCA_017996395.1 Acidobacteriota bacterium
CCCACCGGGCACACGGTCCTGCGCGCCGGCGACCTGCTGCAAATCGTGTCGGACAAGGAAACGCTCGAAAAATTGTTCGCGCGGTCGGGCCATTCCGTGATCGACAAATTGCGGGAAGTCATCATCGTGGGGGGCGGGCGGATCGGGCGGCAGGTCGCCCGGTCGATCAAGCAGCGGAAACGCCATGTCAAGATCATCGAGAGCAGCTACGCCAAATGCAAGCAACTGTCCGAGGAGCTGGCCAACGTCACCGTCATCCACTCGGACATCACCGACGAGTCGATCTTTGACGAGGAGCAACTTCACAACTACGAACTCATCATCACCACCACCGGCAACCAGGAACTCAACATGCTCTCGGCCGCTTACGCCAAGTCGTTGGGCGTCAAGCAGGCCATCGCCTTGGTGCACAATTCCAACTACGTCAGGATCGCTTCCCGGATCGGGATTGATTCCACGGTGAGTCCCAAAGGGAGCGCGGTGGACGCGATCCTGTCCCTGTTGACCGGCGGCAAGTTCCGATCGGTGCACACCATCGCCAACGGACAGGCGGAGGTAGTCGAGATGACGCTGGACGAGCAGTGCCCGGTGCTGCAGTCGCCGCTCAAAAACGTGTCGATGCCCGAGAACTCGCTGATTTTGTCGGTGATCCGGGACAATCAGCACCATCTCCCGGATGGTAATTTCAGCCTGCAGGCCGGTGACGATGTCATCGTGATCAGCCTGCTGGCAAACAGCGCCGAGATTGAGCAGCTCTTCACCGGTTCAGCATGAACATCCGCCAAGTCGTCCGTCTCATCGCGTTCATCGTTCTCATCATAGCCGGCTGCATGGTCTTGCCGTTGGCGGTGGCCCTGTTCCACGGGGATGCCCGCAGCGCCTGGGCCTTCGGCGTGACGATGGGATTGGGGATCGGCGGGTGCCTGCCGGCGATCATCGGACTGCAGCGTGAAAAACGCGATTTCCTGTCCACCCGCAGCAGTTTTCTCCTGGTGACCGGCGGCTGGCTGGCGGCCGCCCTGTTCGGCTCGATCCCGTTCATGTTGTCGGGGGCGATCCCCGCGTTCAGCGATGCCTTGTTCGAGACGATGTCCGGCTTGACCACCACCGGCGCCTCGATTCTCACGGATGTCGAAAGCCATCCCGCCGCGATTTTGTTCTGGCGCTCCTTCACTCATTGGCTGGGAGGAATGGGCATCGTGGTGCTCGCCGTGGCCATCCTGCCGCTGTTGGGAGTGGGCGGCCTGCAGCTGATCCAGGCCGAAGCCCCTGGCCCCACCGTGGACAAGATCACGCCGCGCATCGCCGAGACCGCCAAGATCATCTGGCTGATCTACACGGTCTTCACCATCGTCGAAACCATTCTGTTGATGTGCGGCGGCTTGAACCTGTTCGACGCGTTGACGCACACCTTCGCCACGATGGCCACGGGCGGTTTTTCCACGAAGAATGCCAGCGTCGGGCAATTTGATTCCGCGTTTGTGGACGGCGTGGTGACCGTGTTCATGCTGCTGGCCGGCACCAACTTCATTCTCCACTATCGTCTGCTCACCGGCCGGTTCCGCGACGTGTTTCGTAACGGCGAACTGCTGGTGTATCTCTCGATCTTCGCCGCGGCCACCCTGCTGGCCACCGTCAGCCTGTATGGCGGCACCTACGCGCAGCTCGGCACGAGTCTGCGTCACGCGGCGTTTCAGTCGGCTTCCATCATGACCACCACCGGATTCGCGACCGCTGATTATGAAGGGTGGCCGGTCCTGGCCCAGAGCGTCCTGTTCCTCCTGATGTTCGTCGGCGGGTGCTCCGGGTCAACCGGCGGCGGCATCAAGGTGATCCGCATCATGATCCTGTTCAAGCAGGGTCTCCACGAGATGAAACGCCTGCTGCATCCCCGGGGCATCTTCACTCTGAAAGTCAACCGCCAGATCATTCGCAAGGACATCGGCTATGCCGTGACCGGCTTTTTCTTTCTCTATATGCTGACATTGGGCAGCGTGACCCTGGTCATGGCCCTGGCCGACCAGGACATCGTCACGTCGTTTTCCTGCGCGCTGACCCTGGTGGGCAACATCGGTCCCGGTTTCGGCGCGATCGGTCCGGCTGAAAACTACGCGTATTTGCCCGGGGCGGTGAAACTGGTGCTCAGTCTGGCCATGCTGGCCGGCCGCTTGGAACTGTATACCGTCCTGATTCTGTTCACGCCGATGTTCTGGCGGAAATAACCCCGGGCGCAGTCGGCTGAAAAAAGTTTCTTGACAGCGATCGGGTCGAACCTTACAATCCCGCCGATGATGCGTAATCAGCTCGCCGACATCCGGGTCACGTCCTGCGCCAACTGGTTTTGGTGGCCTTGGCATTTTACCGACGCGGCGTGGGTTTCGCATCGCCCCCTCTGATCTAAACCTCCAATCCAGCTGACGACAACCCACCCGCGAGGGTGGGTTTTTTGTCGCCTCTCCGACGCCCACCCCAACCGGTGCGGCGGCCGCCGTGGAGCGGACACAGGAGAGTGACGGCATGATCATCGTTCTGAAACACGAGGCGACCCGGGCGCACGCCGACGCCATCCTCGCGGCCATCAGCCGGGAGGGGCTCAAACCCCTGTACATGCCCGGCACCGAGCGGGTGGTGCTCGGCGCGCTCGGCGACGAGAGGGTGCTGGCGGGCCTGCACCTGGAGAGCCATCCCATGGTGGACCGGGTGGTGCCCATCCTGTCCCCCTACAAGCTGGCCAGCCGGGAGCTGTACCCGTCGGAGACAGTCATCGACGTGGGCGGCCGGCTGGTGGGCGCTCCGAATTTTTCCGTCATGGCCGGTCCCTGCGCCGTGGAGAGCGAGGCGCAGATCATGGACACAGCCCGCCGGACGAAGGCCGCCGGGGCGACCTTCCTGCGCGGCGGGGCGTTCAAGCCGCGCTCGTCACCCTATTCCTTCCAGGGGCTGGGCGAAGCGGGGCTGCGGCTGCTCCGGCAGGCGGGCGATGCCACCGGCCTGGCCGTGGTCACCGAGGTGATGGCGCCCGACGAGGTGGCGCTTGTGGCCGCCTACGCCGACGTGCTCCAGGTGGGTGCGCGGAACATGCAGAATTTCCGTCTGCTGCGGGAGGTCGGGCAGGCCGGCCGGCCGGTGCTGCTCAAGCGCGGCATGGCGGCGTCGCTGGACGAATTTCTCATGAGCGCGGAATACGTCCTCAGCGAGGGGAACCCGGCGGTCATCCTGTGCGAGCGGGGGATCAAGACATTCGAGACGGCCTACCGGAACACGCTGGACCTGGCGGCCGTGCCGGTGCTCAAGAGCCGCACCCATCTGCCGGTGATCGTGGATCCGTCGCACGCCGCCGGATACCGGGAATACGTCATCCCGCTGGCCAAGGCGGCGCTGGTGTGCGGCGCCGACGGGATCATCGTCGAGGTCCACCCCGAGCCGGAGCGCGCCCTGTCCGACGGGCGGCAGTCGCTGTACCCGGCTCAGTTCGAGGAGCTGATGAGAGGGCTCCGGCGGCTGGCCAAGGCCGAAGGGAGGGTTCTGTGATGCCGCCCTCCATCACGCCGGGCACGCTGGACACGGTCTACAAGGTGCTGGACACCACGGTGGATCCGGTGGGCCTCTTCCAAGGCTTGCGGCGGGGCCCGCATGCATTTCTTCTGGAATCCGCCGACCTCATCGAGAAGTACGGCGACAAGAGCACCGGCTGCGTCGATCCGTCCCTGCGGATCACCGCGAAAAACGGCCGCTTTGCGGTGCGGGCGCTCAACGCCCGCGGGCGCCGTTACCTGGCGCACCTGGGCGGGGCATTCCCTTTCGCCGTCGAGGTGGCGGTGTCCGACGAGGCCATCACGGGACGGGTGCCCGTGGCGGCGGGCTTTCAGGATGAGGACGCGCGGCTGAAGTCGGGCGACATCTTCGACGTGCTCCGCGCCGTGGTGTTCCGGTTGGAGCCGCGCATCCGGCTGGATATTCCCTTCGGCGGTCTCTACGGCGTCATCGCCTATGACGCGGTCCGGGCATTCGAGACGCTGCCGCCCCAGCCCGACGGCGGCCTGCCCGACCTGGACTTCTACTTCGCCGACAACCTGTTCGTGATGGACCACCTGCAGAACAAGACCTATCTCATCTCCAACCTGCCGGTGCTCAACGGCGCGGACAGTGACGCCCGGTACGACTGCATGGAGACGATCCGCCGGTTGGAGGAGGCGGTCCGGACGGCGAAGCCGTATCACTGCCCGCCGGCTCCGGCAGCGGGTCCGCCGGCGGTCGCGGTGTCCGACACCGATTACAGGGAGCGTGTCGCCTGGATCCAGGAGCACATCGGCCGGGGCGACATCTTCCAGTGCGTCCTGTCGCGCAGCTTCCGTGTGCCCGCCGCCGAGCCGCCGCTGCAGGTGTACGCCCGGCTCAAGGCGATCAACCCCGGGCCCTACATGTTCTACTTCCAGGCGCCGGAGTATGCGTTGTTGGGATCCAGTCCCGAGACCTGCCTGAAGGTTTCGGCCGGCCCGGAGCGCACCGTGGAGATCCGGCCCATCGCCGGCACCTTTCCCCGGGGGCGCCGCGGCGACCGCATCGATCCGGAACTGGATTCCCGCTTCGAGCTGGACCTGCTCCAGGACGGCAAGGAGCTGGCCGAGCACTGCATGCTGGTGGATCTGGCCCGCAACGACATCGCCCGCGTCGCCGCGCCGGGTACGCGCCACGCGCCCGAGCTGCTGAAGGTGGAGAAGTACTCCCATGTCCAGCACCTGGTCTCCACGGTGCGGGGTCGGCTGCGGGCCGATCTCGACGCGCTTCACGCCTACAAGGCCACCATGAACATGGGCACGCTCACCGGGGCGCCCAAGATCAAGGCGATGGAGCTGATCTGCCGCTACGAGCCCGACGCGCGGGGCTTTTACGGCGGGGCGGTCTGCTACCTGACGCCGCGCGGCGACTTTGATTCCTGCATCGTCATCCGCTCCATCCTGCTGCGGGACGGCATGGCCGAAGTCCGCGCCGGCGCCGGCATCGTCTATGACTCGGTGCCCGAGCGCGAGTGCGAGGAGACGTGGCGCAAGAGTCGGGCCTGCCTCGAGGCCCTGGGGGTGATGTCATGAACGTTCTGATGATCGACAACTTCGATTCCTTCACCTACAACCTGGTGGATGAGCTGCGCGGCCTGGGTGCGGCGGTCCAAATCCATCGGAACGACATTGCGCCGGCCGACCTGGAACGGGTGCTCGGAGAGCTGCGGCCGCGGCTGGTCGTGCTATCGCCCGGACCGTCCTCCCCCGCCGAGGCCGGCATCTGCGTTCCTCTGATTCGGCGGTACCATCCGGACTATCCCATCCTGGGCATCTGCCTCGGGCACCAGTGCCTCATCGAAGCGTTCGGCGGCGTGGTGGGCCGGTCGCCTGTGCCGGTGCACGGCAAAAAGTCGCTCGTGACCCACTCGGGCACGACGCTGTTTGACGGCGTGCCGCAACCGTTTTCCGCCGGCCGGTACCACTCGCTGTGCGGAACGGTGATTCCGCCGCCCCTTCGCGTGACCGCCACCGCTGACGATGTCCCCATGGCGGTGGAGGATTCCGCCGGCCGGCTGACGGGGCTGCAGTTCCACCCCGAGTCGATCCTCACCGCCCACGGCAGCCGGATCCTGGCCAACGTGCTGCGGAGGTTGCCATGAGCACCGCGGAGGCCATCCTGACGAAACTCAGCCGGCGGCAAGACCTGACCCGCGAGGAGTCGCTCGGCTTCATGCGCTCGGTGATGGACGGCTCCTGGTCCGACGCCCGCGTGGGGGCGGCGCTGATGGCGCTGAACCTGAAGGGGGTTTCGGTGACGGAGCTAGCCGCCTTTGTGGAACTGGCCCGGTCCGCGGCGGTGCGAATCGCGCCGCGGGCGCGGCCGCTCATGGACACCTGCGGCACGGGGGGCGACGGTTGTCGGACGTTCAACATCTCCACCGCCGCGGCGTTCGTGTTGGCGGGCTGCGGGGTAGCGGTAGCCAAACACGGCAACCGCTCGGTCTCGTCGCGCTGCGGCAGCGCTGATGTGCTCGAGGCGCTCGGCGTGAACGTGCAGTTGCCTCCGGAAGGCGTTCAACGGTGCATCGAAACCGCGGGGATCGGTTTCCTGTTCGCGCCGGCGCACCACCCGGCGTTCCGGCGGGTGGGAGAAATCCGCCGGGACCTGGGCATCCGCACCGTGTTCAACCTGCTGGGGCCGCTGCTCAACCCGGCCGGAGTGAGCGCGCAGCTCATCGGCGTCTATGACCCCGAGCTGACAAACCTGTTTGCCCAGACGCTGGCGCGGCTGGGACTGGAGGATGCCATGGTGGTCCACGGCGACGGCCTGGACGAACTCACCCTGGACGGTCCCAACCGGATCGCCTGGTTGTGCCGCGGCTGCGTGCAGACGTTCATCCTCCACCCGGCCGAGACCGGGTTGGGGTGCGTCTCCCGGGAAGCGCTGGCCGTGGACGGGCCCGGGGCCAGCGCCGCCGTTGTGCAGCGCGTGCTGGCGGGTGAGCGGTGTCCCGCTCGGAGCGTGGTGCTGCTCAATGCGGCGGCGGGCCTGCTGGTCGCGGGGCGGGCCGCATCGTTCGCCGATGGCATCGCCCGAGCCGCAGCGGCCGTGGATTCGGGCCGGGCTGCGGCCAAGCTGGAAGAGTTGAGGAGGTACAGTCATGATTCTGGATCAGATCGTCGCCCATAAGCGGACCGAGCTGCCGAACGGCGCCGACTTCACGCGGCTCAAGCCCGCGGCGCGGAGCCTCCGCGCCCACCTGCGGGGGCGGCACCATCTCATCGCCGAAATCAAGCGGCGGTCACCTTCGGCGGGCGAACTGGGCAGTCGGTCAGTCCGTGAATTGGCGATGGAGTACGACCGCTACGCCTCGGCCATATCGGTGGTCACCGATCGCCGCTTCTTCGGTGGCGACCCGGCGGATATCCGGCGGGTGAAGGCGGTCACGGTGCTGCCGGTGCTGCGCAAGGATTTCATCGTTGACGAGGCCCAGATTCTGGAGTCGCGGGCGCTGGGCGCCGACGCCGTGCTCCTCATCGCCGCGCTGTTGTCGGCGGCGGACCTGCGGCGTTTCATCGGCATCGCTGCCGGTCTTGGCATGGATAGCCTGGTGGAGGTGCACACCGAGGCGGAGTTGGAAAAAGCCCTGGCCGCCGACTCGGCCATCATCGGGATCAACAACCGGGATCTGTGCGATTTTCAGGTGGATCTGGAGACCACGCTGCGACTCAAGGCGTTGATTCCCGCCGACCGCCTGGTGGTGAGCGAGTCGGGCATCGCCAGCCTGGCCGACATCATCCGGCTGGACACCCACGCCGTGCTCGTGGGCACGGCGCTCATGCGCGCCGC
>JAGOHA010000026.1:0-31926 GCA_017996395.1 Acidobacteriota bacterium
TTGATCCGTACTTCATTCAACGTCCGCTGACCACCATTGTGCACTTCACCAAAGACTCCCTTTCCCCGAAATACCGTTGGAGCCACCTTCAGATCCTTAATGGTTACCTGAGAGCGGTATTGTTCTTCTTCTGTCGGTGCAGGAGTAGCCGATCCTTCTTCAATCCGAGCCGAACCGACCGATGCTTTTTCTCCAGTTCCAGGCTTCATCGATTCCATGCTGATCACACCTATCACGGACAGAACGGCAACTCCCACTCCAATCACCAGTAAGGCAGGAAGATAGATCTTGTATGCGAGGTTCTTTTTCTTCGTGCCGTACTCAATCAACGCACACACCGGTGCTAGCACGCCGGCCGCGCCTGTCACTACCATCACCACCATGAGCACCGAGGCCAGAATCAAGATGGTGGAACCCCCGGCACCGGACATGCCCGCACCGACCGCAACAAACATGTACAGAAAAATTTCTGCGACCAGAGCGACCATCGACAGAAAGAAAATGATGATCGAAGTTGAAATTTTCATGCTTCTCTCCTGTATTGGAACCTGTTGTGTTTAAATGAATAGACGCAAGGACAACAAGCCCGCTGATCTTGTCTCCGATCAACGGACTTGCCGATATTATGATCCTGAAAAACCTGAAGATTATTTCCGAAATAGAGATGACTCATCGCACCCCTTGTCGATGAAGAGTCTCCCTACTCATTCCAGATAATCGAGTCGACTTATTATACCCTAAGACGCATTTTCCGAGTTCTGTTAGATACTGAAAAAAGACGCGCTTCTGCCTTTTCATTTCATACAGTCAGATAATCACATCTCGATCAGTCAGTGACCGCTTGAGCTCTTCATCTTGGATCCGATTCAAGTATTTCCGGGCGCGACGCTCGTCGCGGCGGAGCGAGAAAAGATCCCAGAGATCCGCGAGGATCGCGTCGGCGCCGGCGGTGACGGCGAGGTACTGCTCGCGGGTCAGCGTGGGATCCCCGACGACTTCCTCCAGCTCCTCCGCGGTCGGCGCGTGATCGAAGATCGTCTCTCCCATCAAGGTTCCACTCCTCGTTCCTTCAACGTTCCGTTTTGTCATAATCCCTTTCTCATCTTGTTCCCTAACTTAAAAACACGCGAGAATCACAAGAAATCCGCCCGCCGATCCGCTACACCGCTACATAATAGAATTTAAAAGATTTACATTCAAATTTTGCCGCTACATGACGGATTGTGTAGCGGATCGATTTTCGAGTTATTATTTTTATAATCAATCGCGTAGCGGATAAGACCCTAAAACCCAGCGGAGGCTTAAAGAGGGTCTATCTACCCGCAAGAAAAGCTCCGCTCATTTTCTCCAAATCGCCCCGGACGTGATCCGCACTCAGATGCGCGTATCGCTTAGTTTGCTGCAGCGTCTTGTGACCGAGGATCTCTGCGATCGTCAACAGAGCGGCTCCGCTCATGGCAAGATAGGAAGCACACGTATGCCTCATGTCGTGCCATTTGAAATCCTTGATCTTGGCCGCCTGCAACGCCTCATGCCAAGGGCGGTTCAGATAGATTCCCTTTTTCCCGCTCGCCCCAGGAAACACAAGGTTGGTGTCGATGCGACGGATCTTTTTGAACTCCCGGAGAACCTGGATTGCCTCTTTGGTCAGCGGGACTCCACGGTCCGTCTTGTTCTTGGTATTGAGGAGCGTGATGTGACCGCGCTCCAAATCCACCTGATCCCAAGTGAGCGACAGGAGCTCGCCCCGCCGTACGCCGGTACAGAGGCTCAAATACACGGCGGGCGCCAGCATGGGATTTCGGGACTGATTCACCGCCTTCAATAACCTGGCGTACTCCTCTTTGGTGAGGTAGCGAAGGCGTCCCTTCGGCTCCTTGGGAAGCCGTACCTCTCGTGCCGGATTCGTATTGATCCACCTCCATTCTCTGGCCGTCTGGAGCGCCGCCGAGAGTACGGCGACGTGCCGGCGGATGGACGTGGGACCATTCCCCCGCCCGCTGGCGGCGATCTTAGGAAGAGTCTCCTGGATGATTTCCGGCGTCAGATACTTCATCACGACATGGCCGAGATTCTCCCGCCACCACACCAGACGCCCCCGATCGGACTCCTGGGTAGACTTCGCCTTACTGGGGAGGATCTCGCGCGCGTACCGATCGATCAGATCCGCCAGGGTGTACCGCCCGCTCGAGGGCTGGGGAAGATACCGCCCTTGGCGAATTTCGCTCTCCGTCTTCGCTTCAAACTCTTTGGCGTGCGTTTTCGTGTCGAATACCGCGCTAATGGTGGGACAGCCTTTCATCCGGATTGTGACGTACCATCGTTTGCGACCCGATCGGGAGATTTTGCATTGAATCCTGGCCATGATTTACCTCTCAATCACCGCCACTTTTTGATTGAATCATACCACGGTTTTCTGAACGAACTGGAGAAAAAGTGGAGAAAACGGGGGAAAAGAAAAAGGGCCTACTCGCGTAGACCCTTGATAATATTGGGGTGGGTAATGGGATTTGAACCCACGACACCTGGAGCCACAATCCAGTGCTCTGCCAGCTGAGCTATACCCACCGTGGATATCGATGTCAATCGCGCGTGCCGTCGCCGGCATCAGAATACCGCTCAGGCGGAAGCGCCGCCCGGCTAACGGAAAACCACGCACCGGCCGCCCCGTGGAGCGGTGCGTATCTTACCAGCAGACCCTCCGACTGGCAACTTTTTTTTCGGACCGCCCTCAGCCTCTGCATCACACCCGAGGGGGTCCCACGGACGGCCCCGGCCACAGCGCCCGTCGCCGAGCGCCCCGCGGGGCGGATCGCGCACTCTTGTACTATAATAGGATCACCATGTGGAGGTGCCCCATGATCGCATCCTGCGTCCGCGGCATGGTGCTGGGGATTCTGGCGATCGCCGCCCTGGCCGGCTGCACGTCGCAGCGCATCGCGCTGGCCGAAAAATTCGGCTACGCCAAACGCGAGCAGCTCGTGGATCGCGTGGAGGACGCCCGCGACGGGCAGGAAGCGGCCAAGCAGCAGTTCGAGTCGGCGCTCAAGGAGTTCCTGGCGGTGACCGAGGTCTCCGGCGCAGAGCTGCGCGAGTTGGAGGCGCAGTACGACAAGCTGAACCGCGAGTACGAGCGCAGCGAAAGCCGCGCCAAGGACGTGCACAACCGCATCGGGAAAGTGCGGCAGGTCGCCGACGCGCTGTTCAAGGAGTGGCGGCAGGAGCTCGACCAGTACACCAGCGCCGAACTGCGCCGCCACAGCGAGCGGCAGCTCGCGGACACCCGCCGCCAGTACGACCGGCTCATCGAGGTGATGGAGACGGCCGAGTCACGGATGACTCCGGTGCTGGGCGCCTTCAAGGACCAGGTGCTGTTCCTGAAGCACAACCTGAACGCCCGCGCCATCTCGTCGCTGCAGCAGAACGCCGACCGGATCCAGAGCGACGTGGGGAGCCTGGTGCGCGACATGGAAGCGTCCATCGCCGAGGCGAACGCCTTCATCCGGCAGATGCAGGCGGACAAATAGAGCTGCTGCCATCGACTAGAATTCACACAACATCCGCGTCTTATCGCCGATAATTGAATAAAGATCGTCTTTGAGGGGGTGCAGGATGAGTATCGGCCGCATTCCCAGCAATGTCCCCATCGACACCGAGGCCATCGCGCAACCGGAGCAAGCTCACGGAGCGCCGCCCGCGGCGGGGATCACCCGGCCCGCCGGCCTGGACGCCGGGGCGATCACGGCGGATGTCGCCGCCGAGACTCCGCCCGATGTCGTGCCCTCGGCCCAGACCCACCGCAGTGAGATGTCGTTTCAGGCCAGCACGATGAAGCATCGGCTGCTCAAGCAATTCGCGGAGATGCCCGGCCCGCTGCCGAATCCTGCGTCGGGACCGCCCGGCGATCTGCCCGGCACCATTTCTCAATCGCCGTCCGGCCCCCCAGCCGAGTCCGCCCCGCTGCCTGAAAACATCCCTGAGAACGCAGAACCGCAGGATCTCCGGACGGCAGAGGAAAAAGCAAGAGAGGACCGACTCAAAGAGATCCTCACCAACGTAATCCAGACCAAGAAAGAATCCGGCGAAGATGTGCTCGACAATATCCGCTGACTGCCGCCGCCCGATGCGCCGGCGGATCGATATGATTTCAGGGGAACACCGCCCGGCGGCGCGAGTGCCAGCCGCGCCGGGCGCGGCCACGAAAACAGTCAAAGTGCAATATTTCGAACAACTTTCGGACCGGATGGGTCGATAAATATTCAAATAGTCGTCTGATCAGGAGGGCGTGATGAAAATCGGTGGCCTACCACCCGACATGCCCATCGAAGACGGACTCGCGCCGGGACTCGAAGAGGCCCGGACGGCTCCGTCCGTCGCCGATGTGGCGCGGCCGGCGGGCGGCGAGGGGATGGAACTCCAGTCGGACATCGCGGCGGAAGCGCCGCTGGTCGGGTCTGCGGCCCAGGCCAAGCTGGCCGAGATGGCCTTCCAGGCCGAAATCGTGAAGCAGCAGTTACATGGCCAGGTCGCCAACATTCCCGGACCGCTGCCGGAGCCGGCCCTGGGGCAAATCGCCACCGTCCCCGGACCGATGCCGGAGCCGGCCCTGGGGCAAATCGCCACCATCCCCGGACCGATGCCGGAGCCGGCCCTGGGGCAAATCGCCACCGTCCCCGGACCGCTGCCGCGGCCGGCGGCCGGTTCCCTCGACGGGCCGGACGACATCCGGGGGGACCGGCTCCGGAATTCCGAGGATGTCTCCGACGAGACGGAGAAAGCAGCCCTGGAGCTGCAGCAACGCATGGACCGCAATGAAAAAATGGTCTCCACCATCTCCAACATCACGAAGAAGTCAGGGGACACGAAGGACGACATCATCGACAACATCAAGTGAACCGGCCTGTCCCGCCACGGGCACGTCGCGGTCCGCCGCCCGCGCCCGGTGGCTATCGACTGTGACATCCCGCGCCACGTCGTCAGCCCCCGGTTCTAGACGACCCGCCCGGTTCCCGGATGCCGGTCGCTCTCAATCCGCGGTCAGCAGCGGCGCCAGGTCGAGGCCGGTCCAGTTCTGGATGCGGGGCACCTTCAGCCAGATCCGCAGGCTCGCCGGCTCGGCGACCACCTGGTAGATGGTCGTTTCGACCTCGGTGGGGCCGCCGAACGGGATGGTGGTGTCCAGCACCTGCATCATCACCTCCGGCGTGAACCGGCCGCGGTGAAGTCGGCCCAGGCGCACCAGGTTGTCGTAACGGCGCTGGCTGGTGTCGGCGACCACCTGCTCGTCCATCTGCGACAGCGGCCACGTGGCCCCCACGAAGTGGTTGGTGGCCGCGAGGAATTCGAATTCGTTGCCCCCCCGCGGCCGGCTGTCGTACAGCGACATCTCGTACGAGCAGGCGCCGGTGGGGTCGGCCGCGTTGACGATGGAGCAGATGTCCGGCAGGGTGGCCAGCAGCGCCTGCTGCGCCGCCTTCAGGCTGGAGTAGTCCTGCAGGATGCCGAACAGGGTGGTGAACACGGACGTCCGACCGAGGCTGAAGCCCATCCAGGGGCCCGCGTTGAGCTCCAGGAAGAGGCCGTCGCGGTTGATCCCGGTGGCCGCGTAAATCACCCCGGCGTAGTTGATCAGGGCCACCGGGATGCTCCCGTCGCCGGGCTTGAAGACGGCCACCACCATGACCCGGGCGAAGGTGCTGAAGAACGCCGAGTCGTCGTTGTTGCGCCCGAAGACGAGGGGCCGGCGGGCGGTGGAGTGTCCCCAGGCGGCGACGCCCGAACAGCGGCCGTAGTTCAGGTGGTTGATCTTCGTGTACCACTCCAGCGCGTTGAGGCGGAGCTGGCGGTTCACGTCCAGGCCCGAGGTCTCCGCCATCCCCAGGAGGATCTCCTGGTAGCGCCGCGGGTAGCGGTCGTAGAGCGACCGGGCGATGGTGTCGAGGCGCTCGGGCGCGAAGCCCGCCGTCTGAAGATAGTACCCCTCGATGGCCGTCTCGTAGAGGGCCGCCATCTCGGCCTGCAACAAGGCGCCGTACTGCCGTCCCATCTGCCGGTAGCTGCCGGTCAACTCCACCACGCGGATGTCGCCGGCCCGGTACAGGCGGCCGCCCTCGAACTGCGCGGCGAGTTCCAGCCGCGCCGGCGGCACCGCCTCCGCCGCCTCCACGGCCAGGACGCCGGCCGCCAGCAGGCAGATCCACAGGCCCATTCCGATGATTCGGCCATTCATGAACGCCTCCGATTTCAGCAGGATTTCGTCCCGGGCAGCACACCCAGCCGCAACGCGACCGACAACGAGACAACCGCCGCGCCGCTCCGGCCGGGGATCATCGCTTGAAGTTGAACCGCACCCCGGTGGTCAGCAGGACGTCATTGCACTCGGCGCCGGCGGCCGGGTAGCTGTTGTAGCGGTCGGTCAGCGTCAGGTGCCAGTCCAGCCACTTGTTGAGGGTGGTCACCGCCGCGGCGCTGAAGACGAAGCGGTACTCGCCCGTCTCGCTCAGGTTCGGGAAGACGACGAAGCTCTCGGTGAAACCGAACCGCCCCGCCAGCTTGGTGGCGTAGTTCTGGCCCAGCATCAGCTCGCCCGTGGTGCGGTCGGGGTCCACGAAGAAGTATTCCTTGTTCAGGTTGCCGCCGCCGAACACCTGGAACCGGGTGACGTCGTTCTTGACGAGGTAGTAGCCGGCGCCGCCGCCGAGCACCAGCCGCAGGTCGAGCTGCTGGAACGCGTCGTACTCCAGGTCCGTGATCCCGAACACGCTGAAGCGGTCCGACAGAAAGATGTCGTAGCGCGCCCCGCCGTTGACCGCCTTGGCCGTCGTCTGGCTTTCGCCCCCCACCTCCGACCGGCTGTAGAGCGAGCCGATGTACAGGGAAGTCTTGTCCCGCCGGGTCTCGCGGACGGCGTTGGCGCCCAGGGTGAAGGTGAGGGTGTCGGTGTTGCCGGACGCGAGGCTCAGGCCGGCGTCGGCAAATCCGCTCCACAGGTCCAGCAGGCCCGGGTTGCGGTAGCGTTCCGCCTCAGCCAGGTACAGGGTCTGTTCGGCTTCGTTGCGGATGGTCTGGAGGGCGGCGCGGTTCAGGGTCACCGTGCCGGTCTCCTTCGTGGCGACCTGGAGGTCGGCGCCCGCCGTCGCCACGGTCCCCGCCACGGTCTGCCCGTCGGACAGTCCCAGGTACAGCGGCTGGTCGGACTGGATGGTGGCGATCTCCGTCATGGCGATGGTGACGTCGCCCATGGCCTTGGTCTTCAGCGTCAGCGCCGTGGCGTCGGCCTTGACGATGGCGCCGGTGATCCGGTCGCCGTTCGCCAGGGTGACGACGTCGGCGGACGCGGCGCCGGCCAACGCAGCGACAAGGATCAGCAGCATTGTGACACGGTTCATCGGATGCCTCCTGTGAGGGATGGTGGGAACGTGTCGGTCCACCCCCCATCGGGTCGGGTTGTCAATTCACTGGGATGATTGTACCAGATCGGACCGGACTCAGCGGCTGGAACTCGAATCAAGGGACGACGCCCGCCTCGGGTCGGCGAGGCCGAAACGGCTTGACTCCCCCGGCCGTTCCTTTAGAATTCAGGTTATGACCGATCAACGACCCGAGACATTCTCTCCCCCACCTGACGGCCTGGGCCGACCCTGGTCGGCCAGCGACCAAGCCATCCCGCGCCGGATCGTCCGGCCGCTGCAGGACTTCCTGCACACCGAGGTGGCGGGTGGCGCCCTGGTGCTGGGCGCCGCGGTGATCGCCCTCGTGTGGGTCAACTCGCCCCTGGGGTCGGCCTACCACGCGCTGTGGCACACGCCGCTGGAGTTCCGCCTGGGCCCGCTCCAGCTCGGCGGCGACCTGCACCACTGGGTGAACGACCTGCTGATGGCCCTGTTCTTCTTCGTCGTTGGGCTGGAGATCAAGCGCGAGTTGGTCCACGGCGAGCTGCGCGACCCAAAGGCAGCGGCGCTGCCCATCATCTGTGCCATCGGTGGAATGGCCGTGCCGGCGGCGCTGTACCTGGCGCTGGCTGCCGGAACGCCCGCCGCCGCCGGCTGGGGCATCCCCATGGCCACCGATATCGCCTTCTCCCTCGGCGTGCTGGCCCTGCTCGGCGCGCGGGTGCCCCCTTCGCTGAAGGTCTTCCTCCTCACCCTGGCCATCGCCGACGACATCGGCGCCATCCTGGTGATCGCCCTGTTCTACAGCGGGGGCATCGTTTGGACCTGGCTGGCGGCCGGGGCGGGCGCCTGCGTGGCGGTCGTCATCCTGCAGCGGATTCAGGTGCGGTCCATGACCCCCTACCGGATCCTGGCCGCCGCGCTCTGGCTGTTCCTGTACAAGGCGGGCATCCACCCCACCATCGCCGGGGTGGTGCTGGGTCTCCTGACGCCGGTGTGGCCCTTCCACAAGCCGGCGGCCGCGGCGGACGCCGCGCGCGGCATCCTGGACGGCGTCGGCGCGATGCCGCCGGGCGAGGCGCGCCACTCGGCCCTGCTGGAGGTGGCCGGTCTGGCGCGGGAGGCGGTGCCGCCGCTGGCCCGCCTCCAGGCGGTGCTCCATCCGTGGAGCGCCTGGGTGGTTCTGCCCATCTTCGCCCTGGCCAACGCCGGGGTTTCGTTCGGCGGCATGTCCCTGGCGACGGTGCTCCGGGAACCGGCGGCCGGCGGCGTGATCCTGGGCCTGGTGGTGGGCAAGCCCGTGGGCATCCTGGCGGCGGCGGCGCTGGCGGTGGTGCTGCGGCTGGGCCGGCTGCCCACCGGCGCCGATTGGCGGGACGTGGCCGGCGTGGGCGCCCTGGCCGGCATCGGCTTCACCGTCTCCATCTTCATCGACGGGCTGGCCTTTGCCGACCCGATCATCGTGGACGCCGCCAAGATGGGCATCCTGCTGGCGTCCCTGGCCGCCGGCGTGCTTGGCGCGGCGATCCTGGGCCTGCGCCGGAGAAGCCCCGCTGCCTGAGAGAAGGCGAGAAATCGCATGTGGAACCGCTGGTTACGCCGTCGAGAGGTGACAACCGATCCGCCGACTGAGGGCGGCGGGCACCCCCATGACTTGGTGGTGCGGCACGCCCGCCGGGACTTCGCCACACTGCGCCGGGAAATGACCGTGGCCCAGGCCATGGACTCCATCCGGTCGCAGGTTCTCGGCGAGCGGATCGTCTACTTTTACCTCCTGGACGCGGAGGGCCGCCTGACCGGCGTCCTGCCGGTGCGCCGTCTGCTCACGGCGCCGCTGGACGCTCTCATCGGCGACCTGGCCATCGACCGGGTGGTGGCGATTCCCGACACCGCCACCGTCCTGGACGCCTGCGAGCACTTCCACACGCACCGCTACCTGGCCTTGCCGGTGGTGGACGCCGCGCGGCGGCTCGTCGGCGTGGTGGACATCGACCTGTTCGCCCACGAGATCGAGGATATCGCCGCGCGGGCCCAGGTGGATGAGGCGTTCGAGGCCATCGGTTTCCGCGTGAGCCAGCTGCGGCGCGCCGGCGCGCCGGCGGCGTTCGCGATCCGCTTCCCGTGGCTGCTGGCCACCATCTTCAGCGGCACGCTCTGCGCCTGGCTGGCCAGCGCGTTTGCCGACACCCTGGCCCGGGCGCTGATCCTGGCCTTTTTCCTGACCCTGGTGCTGGCCCTGGCCGAGAGCGTGAGCATCCAGTCCATGACCATCGCCATCCAGTCGCTGCGCTTCGTCCGCCCCACCTGGCGCTGGTACACCGCCACCGCCACCCGGGAGCTGGCCACCGCGGTGCTGCTCGGCCTCGGCTGCGGCGGCGCGGTGGCGGGCATTGTCTGGGCCGGCTGGGGCGCGTCGGCGCAGGCCTTGGTGATCGGCGCCAGCATCGGCTTGTCGCTGGCGTCGGCCTGTCTGTACGGGCTGAGCGTGCCGTCGCTCCTGCACTCGCTGCGTCTCGACCCGAAAATCGCCGCCGGGCCGCTCACCCTGGCCCTGACGGACATCACCACCATCCTCGTCTACTTCACCCTCGGCAGCGCCTTCCTCTGAGGGGCGGCGACCGGTGGTCGGGCAGACAGCCGACTGCCCGTCCCGGCATCACCCGAAGACAGGTCGTGTTTTTTAGAGTACAATTATTGTGGCATCTTATTGGCAGTCAGGATTTTTGCGACTGGAGGTGGACGATGCGGTGGAGAGGCGAACGGCGCAGCGACAACGTGGAGGACCGGCGCGGCGTGCGGCCGGCGGGGCTGGCCATCGGCGGCCTGGGCGGCATCGCGCTCATCGTGATCGCCCTGCTCATGGGCGCCGATCCCATGCAGTTGCTGCAGCAGGTGGGCACCACGTCCATGTCGAGCGACCAGGGCGGCCAGGTGGCCACCAACCCGGAAGAAGACAAGCTGGCTGAATTCGTATCGGTCGTCCTGGCCAGCACCGAGGATGTCTGGGTGGACCAGTTCCGGCAGGAAGGGATGGCTTACCAGGTTCCCAAGCTGGTGCTCTTTACCGGTCAGGTTCAGTCCGCCTGCGGCATCGCCGGCTCGGCTACCGGGCCCTTCTACTGTCCCGCCGACCAGAAGGTGTACATTGACCTGCAGTTCTACCATGACCTGCAGAACCGCTTCGGCGCCCCCGGCGACTTCGCCCAGGCCTACGTGATCGCCCACGAGATCGGCCACCACGTGCAGAACCAGCTGGGCATCCTCCAGAAAGTGCACGAGGCCCAGCAGCGCGTCAGCAAGGAGCAGGCCAACCAGCTCTCGGTGCGGCTCGAGCTGCAGGCCGATTTCCTGGCCGGCGTGTGGGCCCACCACACCCAGCGGATGCGGGGCCTGCTCGAATCGGGCGACCTGGAGGAGGCCCTCAACGCCGCCGCGGCCATCGGTGACGACCGCCTGCAGCAGGCCGGACAGGGCTATGTCGTGCCGGATTCCTTCACCCACGGCACATCCGAACAGCGCGCCCGCTGGTTCCGGCTCGGCTACGAAACCGGCGACATGAACCGGGGCGACACCTTCAACACGAACCGGCTCTGAAGCGAACATCCACGATCGGCCCGCGCAAGGACCCCGGCGATCCAATGCCGGGGTCCCGCCGTCTCTTGGGCCGGCGGGCCATGCCCACCGGCAGCGCGCGTGTTGCGCGCCGACTGATCCAGTGCACCCCTACCGGCGTCGCTTTCCGTTCCCCCATCTGAGTTGCGCTCGGCTGCGGCGCATCTGAATTCCGTGAATCCGCCGCCGTCCGACGATCCTCTAAACGCAACAATTGGATGTTGATTGAAATCTCCCGAGTGGAGCGCCCGATGAAACAGTTGGTGTATTTTCTGATAGCCGGTGCCCTCGTGGTCCTCACGCCCGCCTCGCCGGCCCAGGCCGAGACGTTCGACCTCGTGACGTTCGCCACGCCGGCCGGCCAGCGCAGCAGCGGGAACGACCACGTGGGCTTCACCGAAACGGCCGGCAACGCGTTCCTCCAGCTCGCGGTCTACCGCAGCGCCCCCGGCAGCGGCGACGCGGCCCGCGATTTCGCCGCCGAGTGGGACGATCTGGTGACCCGGCGCTACCGCGTGCTCGGCGAGCTCAACACCGAGACCGCCAACCTCGACGGCGGCTGGAAGCTGACCATGGGCAGCGCCCCCGTCCACGCCGAGGGGACGCAGGGCTTCGTGTCCATGCTGGCCGTGTTCAGCGGCCACGGCGTCAAGGTGTCCGTGCTGGTGAACCTCAATGACCAGCGTTTCCAGCCGAAGGTGGACGCGTTCCTCGAGAGCATCCAGCTGCGCGAACCGCCGCCTCAGGCCGCCCCCGCGACGACGGTGGCCGCGGCGCCGGCCGGCGCCGGCGGCCAGCCGCCCCTCGCCGGCCGGGAGTGGTACAAGTCGGTGGCCTCCTATTCCAACTGGGGCTACAACCCCTCGGCCGCTGAGATCGCCAAGATCGGCAACCAGGGTTACACGCGCTGGTCTTACATATTCAACGCGGACGGCACGTACGCCTTCACACGCGAGTTCTGGTCCATGAACAAGTACCAGGAGTACTGGTTCCACGAGGAAACGGGCGCCTACCGAGTCGCCGGCGACACCCTCACCGTCACGCCCCGCACCGCCCGACGCATCCTGCGCAACAAGACCGGTCAGCAGCAGGGCGATGCCATGCCCGCGGAGCGGGAAACGACCACCTACCGATTCGGCTACCACTTTTTCGAGGGGCTGGGCGAGTGGAACCTGGTGCTGACCCCGACGACGGGCCAGCCCACCCAGCGCGACGGCTCGTTCTCCAGCAACGAACTCTTCCCGACCTCGTACCTGTTCGGTCCGCCGCCCGCGCGGTGAGGGCGCCCGGCACTCCATCCCCCCGCAGACCCGAATTCCCCCAGACCCGGACCGGCTGCCCGCCGGCCGGGTCTGCCCCGGTCCATCCCGCCGCCGGATGTCATCTTTCTTAATCGGTTCTTAACTGATCCCTCATTAAATCCTGTCCTCAAGTTGATTTAATCCTCATCTGAAACTTACGGTCCGAGACCAGAATGCGCGCGCCGGAGCAGAGTGTGCCTGAACGCACAAATCCCTTTCAAGGAGTTATCACCATGAGACTGCTGCGTGTCATTCTGGCGGCGGCGCTGCTGGCCCTGGCGGCCGCGCCCGCCTGGGCTCGGCCCGATTCCGCAGAGGAGATGGCCGAGAAGATCCGGAAAATGGAGGAACAGATCGCCGCCCAGCAGGCCATGCTGGAAGAGATGAAGCAGGCGATGGAGGCGCAGAAAGCGGAGACCACGGCCGAGATCAAAAAAACCGCGCTGGAAACCGCCCAGAAGGAAGTGACCAAGGAGACCAAGGCCCACAACCTGACCGGCTGGAAGTTCGGCGGCGACGTCCGGCTCCGCTATGAGGGAACCTACTATGAGAGCGAGTCCAGTCAGGACCGCAACCGGTTCCGCCTGCGCGGCCGGTTCAAGGTCACCAAGAACATCGGCTGGGGCGTCACGGGGTATTTGCAGCTCGCCTCCGGTTCCGAGGCCGGCGCCACATCCACCAATCAGACGCTCACCGACAGCTTCGACAAGAAGGGCATCTGGCTCGACCAGGCCTACATCACCTGGACGCCCGACATCGAGGGCCACTTCTTCACCTTCGGCGGCGGCAAGTACGCCAACCCGTTTGTATCAACCCCCATGATCTGGGACACCGACGTGAATCCCGAGGGCTTCTACCAAAACCTGGCCTATGAATTCGGCAACGTGCAGCCTTTCTTCACCCTCGGCCAGCTCCTGATCAAGGAAAACGGCTCCGGCAAGGATGCCTACGCGCTGGCCTACCAGGGCGGCGTAAACGCCAAGATGGACAAGTTCGGCGCCTCGATCGCGCTGGCTTACTATGATTTTGTCCGCTACGACACCAACTACAAGTATGCCAACGGCAACACGACCCAGACGGTCAACAGCGTGACCACCCTGGACGCCGTGGACTTCAACATCTTCGAAGTGCTGGGCAAAGTGACCTACAAGGCCCGGTACCCGCTGGAATTCTTCGTGGACTATGCCATCAACACCGGCGCCGACGGCCCGCACGCCGACCAGGACACCGCCTGGAGCGTGGGCGGCCAGATCGGCCAGAACAAAAAGCAGAAGGACTGGTCCGTGGCCTACCGCTACGCCCACATCGAGGCCAATTCCGTGATCGGCGCCTTCAGCGATTCCGACTTCGGCCACAACAACCGGAAGGGATCCGAGCTGAAGTTCAAGTACAACATCTACGACCCGCTGTCCTTCGGTGCAGCGTTCTGGATGACGGACAAGATCATGGGTTCCGACGAATGGACCCGGCTCCAGATCGACCTCGAGTACAAGTTCTGATGCAAACCGGGCGGGCTCGACGGCCCGCCCGGATCTCATGATCAAGAAATCAAACAGGAGGAATCATGAAAATAGTTTCGACGATCCTGACCATCCTGGCGGTCCTGTGCCTCGGCGGCGCGGCCCTGGCGGCCGAGGAGCTGCTGGGGGCCGGGGCCACCTTCCCCGAGCCGCTCTACTCCAAGATGTTCGACGTCTACTACAGCCAGACCGGCAACAAGGTCAACTACCAGGGCATCGGCTCCGGCGGCGGCATCCAGCAGATCCTGGGCAAGACCGTCGACTTCGGCGGCACCGACGCTTTCCTCACTCCCGAGCAGTTGGCCAAGTCCCCCGACAACCCGCTCCTCCACATCCCCACCGCCATGGGCGCCGTGGTGGTCACCTACAACCTGCCGGGCAAGCCTCAGCTCAAGATGACTCCCGACGTGATCGCCGGGATCTTCCTCGGCCTGATCAAAAATTGGAACGACTCCCGGATCACCGGACTCAACCCCGGCGTGCAGCTCCCGGGCGATCCCATCGTCGTGGTGCACCGCTCCGACGGCAGCGGCACCACGTTCGTATTCACCGACTACCTGAGCAAGGTCAGCCCCGAGTGGAAAGAAAAAGTCGGCGCCGGCACTGCGGTCAAGTGGCCCCTGGGCCTCGGCGGCAAGGGGAATCCCGGCGTGGCGGGCCTGGTGCAGCAGATGAAGGGCGCCGTGGGCTACGTCGAGCTCTCCTACGCCAAGAAGAACAACCTGCCGTACGCCGTCGTCAAGAACCGGGCCGGCAACTTCATCGTCCCGTCCATCAAGAGCGTGTCGCTGGCGGCCGGGGCCTCCATGCCCGACGACACCCGCGTCTCCATCACCGACACCGACGCCAAGGACGGCTACCCCATCAGCGCCTTCACCTGGATCCTGGTCTACAAGGAGCAGGCGTACGGCGACCGCAAGGCCAGCAAGGCCAAGGCACTGGCCAAGCTGCTCTGGTGGATGACCCACGAGGGGCAGAAGTACAACGCCGACCTGCTGTACGCCCCCCTGTCCGGTGAAGTCAAGACCAAGGCCGAGAAGATCATCAAGTCCATGACCTTCAACGGCCAGCCCATCCTGAAGTAAACGGCGGAGCGCGCGCATGAGGCGGGAGAGGCTGTTCCGGAACCTGTTGCGGCTGGCGGCCTGGCTGGTCGGGCTGAACGTGCTGGTGATCTCCATCACCCTGTTCTGGGGCGCCTCCCCCACTCTGCGCCATTTCGGTCTCGGTTTCCTGTGGAGCAGCCACTGGAACCCGGTGACCGACGAATTCGGCGCCCTGCCGTTTCTGGCCGGCACGCTGGCCACCTCGTTCCTGGCGCTGGCGCTGTCGTTGCCGCTGTCGCTGTCCATGGCCATCCTGCTCGGCGAGTTCCTCCGGGTAGGGTGGCTGTCCAACGTGTTCAAGAGCCTGGTGGACCTCATCGCCGCCGTCCCCTCGGTCATCTTCGGCTACTGGGGCCTGATGGTGCTGGTGCCTTTGGTCCGCGAGGCGGAGATGTGGCTCATGCCCCTCGGGCAGAGCGTGGGCATCGAGATCATGCCCTACGGCGTGGGCGTGCTCACCGCCTCGCTGGTGCTGGCGGTCATGATCATCCCCAACACCGCTGCCATCGCCCGGGAGGTCCTCGAGCTGGTCCCGCGCGACCTCAAGGAGGCGGCCTACTCGTTCGGCGCCACCCGCTACGAGGTGGTCCGCTCGGTCATCGTCCCGTACGCCCGCTCGGGCATCTTCGCCGGCATCCTGCTGTCGCTCGGCCGGGCGCTGGGCGAGACCATGGCCGTCACCATGGTCATCGGCAACACGAACGAGATGCCCGCCAATCTCTTCGCGCCGGCCAACACCATGGCCAGCGTCATCGCCAACGAGCTTGCCGAAGCCACCACAGCCATTCATTATTCATCGCTGGTGGCCGTCGGCCTGGTGCTGTTTCTGGTGACCACGGTGATCAATTTCATCGGCACGTATATCATCAAGAAAATGACGGTGCAGGCCTGACATGCGCGCACCGAAGCTCCATCGCCGGCTCTTCGTCAACGGGCTTTTCCGCGCCGGGATCTACGGCCTGGCCTTCGGCGCGCTGCTGCCGCTGTTCCTCATCCTCTTCGACGTGTTCCGCAAGGGCCTGCCGGTTATCGACTGGAACTTCCTGGTCAGCATGCCCAGGGCCACCGGCGAGACGGGCGGCGGCATCGCCAACGCCATCGTCGGCTCGCTGATGCTGATCGGTCTGGCGGCGGCGATGGCGGTGCCCCTCGGCGTGGCCGCGGGAGTGTACCTGTCGGAGGCGCGCAAGTCCCGCCTGGCCTACTTCACCCGCCTGGCGGTGGACGTGCTGCAGGGCATGCCCTCGGTGGTCATCGGCATCATCGCCTACCTGTGGCTCGTCCGGGTGATGGGCAAGTTCACCGCCCTGTCGGGCGGTCTGGCGCTGGGGCTCATGATGCTGCCGCTGGTGGTCCGCGGCACCGAGGAGGTGCTCAAGCTGGTGCCGGCGCACATCAAGGAGGCGTCGCTGGCCCTCGGCGTCCCCCACTACCGCACCGTGCTCCGCGTCATCATTCCGTGCGGCCTGCCGGGGATCATCTCGGCGGTGCTGCTGGGCGTGTCGCGCATCGCCGGGGAGACGGCGCCGCTCCTGTTCACCGCCTTCGGCAACCGGTTCCTGGAGTTCAGCCCGCTCAAGCCGGTGGGCTCGTTGCCGCTGACCATCTTCACCTACGCCATGAGCCCGTACCAGGACCTCCAGGCCCAGGCCTGGGGCGCCTCGGTGGTGCTGATCGTGCTGGTGCTGGCCACCAACATCATTTCAAGGGTCGTGATCACGCGATGGAAAATCCAATTCTGAGGACGGAAAACCTCAACGCCTACTATGCCGGCCAGCTGGCGCTCAAGGGCGTCACCATGGCCGTGCCGGAGAAGCGGCTCACCGCCATCATGGGCCCGTCGGGCTGCGGCAAGAGCACCCTGATCCGCTGCCTGAACCGGATGCACGAGCTGATCCCCGGCGCCCGGGTGGAAAACAAGGTGTTCCTCAAGGACAAGGACCTCTACACCATGGAACCCACGGAAGTCCGGCGCATGATCGGCATGGTCTTCCAGCGCCCCAACCCGTTCCCCACCATGAGCATCTTCGAAAACGCCATCGCCGGCTACACCCTGAACAGCATCCGGATGAAGCGGGGCGAGGCGGACCGGATCGTCGAGGAATCCCTCCGGAAGGCCGCCCTGTGGGAGGAGGTCAAGGATCACCTTCACAAGAAGGGGACGTTCCTGTCGGGCGGGCAGCAGCAGCGACTGTGCATCGCCCGGGCGCTGGCCATGAACCCGGAGATCATCCTCCTGGACGAGCCCACCTCCGCCCTGGACCCGAAGGCGACCGCCTTCATCGAGGAGCTGATGGAGGAGCTCAAGAAGAGCGTCTCGATCTGCCTGGTCACCCACAACATCGCCCAGGCCAGCCGCGTGTCCGATTACACGGCGTTCATGTACCTGGGCGAGCTGGTGGAGTACAATACCACCGAAAAAATCTTCACCGTGCCGCAGGACAAGCGCACCGAAGAGTACCTGGTGGGCAAATTCGGTTAGGGAGAGATACACGGATGTTGGCTGAGAAAATTCGGGAGATGCGCGAGCGGCTCATGGAGCAGGCCAATCTGGCCGAGGAGATGATCGACCAGAGCATCCGGGGCCTGGAAGAGCAGGACGGCCGGCTGCTGCGGGAACTCCTCACGGTGAGCGAAGCCCGCCTCAACGAACTGGAGATCGAGATCGGCGAGCAGTGCGCCACGATCATCGCCCTGCACGAGCCGCGGGCCAGGGACCTGCGGCTGGTGTTGCTGGCCCTGCGCATGGCCACGGACCTGGAGCGGATCGGCGACCACGCCGTGAACCTCGCCCAGAGCGCCCTGTTTCTCATCGAGCGCCCGCCGGTCAAGCCGCTGGTGGACATCCCGAACATGGCCGCCGAGGCGCGGGCCATGCTCCGGGACAGCATCACCTCGTTCATCCGCGAGGACGCCGCGTTGGCCGAGGGCATCCTGACCCGCGACGACCGGATCGACGAGTACCGCGACCAGATTTATCGCGAGCTCATCACCTACATGGTATCCGACGCCACCACCATCGAGCGGGCGCTGCACCTCATGCGCGTCACCGCCAACCTGGAGCGGGCGGCGGACCTGTCCACCAACATCGCCGAAAACGTCATTTACCTGGTGCAGGGCCGCGTGGTCAAGCATGGCCACCGGGACGAGCCCTGAGCGCCGGGAGGAAGGTGTTGCCCATGAGTCCGAGGGAAATCGTAGCCATTGTCGAAGACGACCCCGACATCCTCAAGCTGGTAACCGAAACGCTGGACAAGGGCGGGCTGGAGACACTGGGTTTCACCCGGGGGGATGATTTCCTGCGCCACACGAAGCGGCGCACTCCGGATGCCGTGGTGCTGGATCTGATGCTCCCCGACACCGACGGCCTCAGCATCTGCCGGCAGCTCCGGGCCGCCCCCGAGACCGCCCAGATGCCCGTGCTGATCCTCACCGCCAAGGGTGAGGAGACCGACAAGGTGCTGGGTCTGGAACTCGGCGCTGACGACTACGTGACCAAGCCGTTCTCGCCGCGCGAGCTGCTGGCGCGGGTGCGCGCCCTGCTGCGGCGGAAGAAGACGCCCATCACCGCCGGCGCCGTCCTGGAGCTGGCCGGTTTGCTGGAACTGAATCCGGAGGCGTTCACCGTCACCGTCCGCGGCCGCCGCGTGGAGCTGACCTCCACCGAGTTCCGTCTGCTCCGCGTCATGCTGGAGGGCAAAGGACGGGCCTTTTCCCGCGACCAGCTTTTGGATGCGCTTTGGGGTAACGAGAAGTACGTGGTGGACCGCACCATCGACGTCCACATCAAGAACCTGCGGGACAAGCTCGGCGCAGCCGGCAAATACATCAAGAGCATCCGCAGCGTGGGGTATAAGATCGAGGAATGAAGACGATTCCCTTTTCCGTCAAGCTCTTCCTGAGCTACGTCCTGGTGGTGGCCGTCGTCGCCCTGGGCGGGCTCTACTTCATGAGCCGCCGCATCACGGACTACAACCTGGAGAGCGTGTCGGCCAAGCTGCGGTCGCTCTGCCAGACCATCGGCCGGGAGCTGGGTCCGATCGCGGAATCGGGCGACCGCGAGCGGCTGGACCGGGAAGTCAAGATCCTGGGCGGCCGGCTGCTGGTCCGCATCACCTTTGTGGATCCCGACGGCGTCGTGCTGGCCGATTCGTCGGCTGACCCGCCCCGCATGGACAACCACGGCAGCCGCCCCGAGATCGTCGGCGCCATGACGCAGGGCGAGGGGCGCGCCGTCCGCCACAGCGACACCTTGAAGGAGGATCTGCTGTATGTCGCCCGGACCTTTCCGGAGGACGGGCCGGTGCGCGGCGTGATCCGGGTGAGCCAGCCGCTGCACAGCGTCGTCGCCCTCCGGCAGCAGCTCCTGGGCTCCATCCTCCGCATCACCGGCGTCAGCCTGCTGCTGGCGCTCCTGCTGGCGCTGCTGTTCGCCCGGCTGCTGACCCGGCCGGTGCGCAAGCTGGCCTGGGCCGCCGAGCGGGTGGCGCAGGGCGACTTCGACACCCGCGTCTTCCTGAACCGCCGCGACGAGCTGAAAGCCCTGGCCGACGCGTTCAACCGGATGTCCGCCGAGGTCAGCCGGCTGTTCAAGGAGACGGCGCGCCGGAGCGAGGAGTCGCGCGTCATCCTGTCCTCGATCCGCGAGGGTCTGGTGGTGGTGGACGCCGACGCCCGAATCGCTCACGCCAACGACGCGCTCTGGAGGATCCTCGGTTGCGACCCCGCACCGGGCAGACCGTACTGGGAGGTGGTCCGGTCGCCGAAGTTCGCCGAGGGCCTGCGCGCCGTCAAGGCCACCGGCGCCGGCGCCGCCGAGGAGATCGCCCTGGGGGACCGGACCTTCCTCTGCGGTTTCAATCCCCTGCCTGAAAACGCCGCCACGGTGGCGCTGTTCGTGGACATCACCGAGCGCAAACGCCTCGAGGAGATCAAACGCGAGCTGGCGGTGAACATCTCCCACGAGTTCAAGACACCCCTGACCGCCATCCGCGGATTCGCCGAGGCGCTGGAGGAGGAACCGGTTCTGAACCGGGAGTACGTCGCGATCATCCGGCGCAACGCCGAACGCCTGGCGCGCATCACCGACGACCTGCTCCTGCTGGCCCGGCTGGAGCAGCCGGCCAAGGCGCTGGATCTGGGCCCGGTGGACCTGCGGGAGCTGGCCGAGAGCACGGGTCGGCTGTTTCAGGCCCTGCTGGCCAGGAAGAACCTTGTTTTCGCCATCGAAGCGGCGCCGGACCTGCCCCGGGTTCAAGGCGACCGTTTCATGCTGGAGCAGGTCTTCGTCAACCTGCTGGAAAACGCCGCCCGCTACACCGAGCGGGGCGGGATCACGGTCCGGCTGCGCCGCGACGCATCACGCGCCGTCGTCGTGGTGGTCGACACCGGTATCGGCATCGCCGCCGAGCACCTGCCGCGGATCTTCGAGCGCTTCTACGTGGTGGACAAGTCCCGCTCCCGCGAAACGGGGGGCACCGGCCTGGGCCTGTCCATCGTCAAGAACATCGTCCTGCAGCACGGCGGGGCCATCGACATCCGGAGCGAGCCCGGCGCCGGCACCACCGTCACCGTCGCGTTGCCGGCCATGCCATAGTCTCCCCGACACCTTACTGCCGCTGGAGTTATCAGGATTCGATCAGGGCAGGTTTTCCAAATCGTTCAGATCTTTTAGGCGGCCGGCAGCCTGCTTGTTGACTTTCAGGTCCTCCAGATGGATGACCGGAACCGGCACATCGTCGATGACGGCTCGGACGGCACGCCCATGGCAGTCTTCAAAACGGCAACCTGAAGCGGATGTGATGATTTCGATCCGAAACGGCGGGTTTCCCATTCGAATCACTTTATTCGGGTCGAGGAAAATGTCCGGGCAGAGTTGGGGTGTGTTGAAGCCAAATTGTTTCAACGCAGTGACGAGTCGTTGGGCGTTGTCTGTCGAAGCCGCCACCCAGATATCGAGATCGCCCGTCGCCCGCGGATACCCGTGCCTAGCAATCGCCTACCCGCCGACCAACTGGTAGTCAACCCCCGTCGCGTTCAGCAACGACTAGAACTCTTTGAAGTCCTTCGGCAATCTCATCATAACCGTAACAGACCCTGCGCAACAGTTCCAAAGCGAAGAGCCGCTCGGCACCCGTTCGGGTGAGCCAGAACGGAACGTCATGACCGGACCGACTCAGATCGACCACATCAAAGATCCGCCTGTCCAGGCAAGCAGAATCTAACACGGTGTCCGCTGATTCGCTCGTTTCGCCCTCACGGACGATATCTTTGATCATGTTAGTCGAAATCCCACACGCTGGATCAGCCGGATTATAGCATGGTTTACCAGCCCTATCCCTTGTAGATTGAACCTCGCCGACAGCTTCCTGAAACCGGGATCGGATATTTTGATTGACAATATTTGGTTGTTTTGTAAAATAACCAAATTATGTGGCGGCGCGAGTGGAAAAACCTGACTTTTTTGACGGTCGCTTTTCTGGTTTGTTTCTACCTGCCGGTGGAATACCTGCAGGGCTGGACCCGCCTCAAGGCCGCGGTCTGGGAATCGCTGTATCTGGTCCGCTGGTACGCCCAGGAGCACGTGCTGCTGTGCCTGGTGCCCGCGTTTTTCATCGCCGGGGCCATCGGCGTGTTCGTATCCCAGGCCGCGGTCATGAAGTACCTCGGCGCCAGGGCGAACAAGGTGCTGGCCTACGGGGTCGCGTCTGTTTCGGGGACGATCCTCGCGGTCTGCTCCTGCACGGTGCTGCCGCTGTTCGCCGGCATCTACCGGATGGGGGCGGGGCTGGGACCGGCGTCCGCCTTCCTGTACTCGGGGCCGGCCATCAACGTGCTGGCCATCATCCTGACGGCGCGCATCCTGGGCCTGGAGCTCGGCATCGCCCGGGCAGTGGGCGCCGTGGTGTTCTCGGTATTCGTGGGCCTCGCCATGCACTTCATCTTCCGCAAGGAAGAGCTGGAGAAGGCGAACAACCAGGCGGATCTGCCCGAGCCGGAAGCCGGCCGGCCGCTCTGGCAGAATGCGCTCTTCTTCGCCGCCATGGTGGGCGTGCTGGTCTTCGCCAACTGGGGCAAACCGGCGGAGGCGGACGGTTTCTGGGTGGCCGTCCACTCGGTCAAGTGGCTCCTGACGGGGCTATGCGCGGCGGGTCTCGGGCTCATCCTGGTGTTCTGGATCCGGCTGGCCTGGTTCAAGGTGGTTTTGGCCGGAGCGGCCACGGCGGCGCTGGCGGCCATTTTCCCGCACGAGCCCATGATCGCCTTCGCGGCCGGCGTGATCGGCCTGTCATGGGCAGCCAGCACCGGCTCGGGAGAGGGCGGCGAGTGGTTCAGCCAAAGCTGGAACTTCGCCAAGCAGATCCTGCCGTTGCTGCTGGCCGGCGTGCTGGTGGCCGGCTTCCTGCTGGGGCGGCCCGGCCAGGAGGGACTGATCCCGTCCGAGTGGGTGTCGGCGGCTGTGGGCGGCAATTCGCTGACCGCCAACTTCTTCGCCTCGCTGGCCGGGGCGTTCATGTACTTCGCCACGCTGACCGAGGTGCCCATCCTGCAGGGGCTGATCGGCTCGGGCATGGGTAAAGGGCCGGCGCTGGCACTGCTGCTGGCGGGACCGGCTTTGTCGTTGCCCAGCATGCTGGTGCTGCGCGGCGTCATGGGCACGAAAAAAACAGCCGTGTTCGTCTGTCTGGTCGTGGCCATGGCCACCGTTACCGGAATGATCTATGGCGCACTTTTCGCCTAAGGAGAAGACCATGAAGACAATCCAGATCCTGGGCACCGGCTGCCCGAAGTGCAGACAACTGGCCGAAAACGCCGAAGCAGCCGCCAACGCACTGGGCCTCGAGTATGTGATGGTCAAAGTCACCGAGATCAACGAGATCATGAAATTCGGCGTGATGATGACTCCGGGCCTGGCGGTGGACGGCGTGGTCAAGTCAGCCGGCAAACTGCTTTCGGCTGACGATATTAAAAAGATCTTGGTTTGAGCCACTGAGCCCGACGGAGGAGACCATGAAGACCAACGGGTGGAAGATCCTGATCGTCGCGGCGCTGGTCGCCGTGGTGGGAGTCATCCTGGCCACGAAGCACCGGCCGGTGGCACCCACCGTGCCGGCGGACGCGTCGACGCAACCCCGGGCCGCGGCGCCACCGCAGACGGCGGTGGAACAACCGGCGTCCCCGGCTGAGCCCGCGGTCCCCGCATCGGAAACGGCGGTTCGGACAGCGGCGCAGACCAAACCCGTCACGGCGCCGCCGGCTGCGCGTTCGAACACCTCCGGCCAGAACGCGGCCCAGTCGGCGAAGCCGGATCCGCCGGCTCCAGCCGCGGCCCCGCCCGCGCCGGAGAAGCGGCTGCCGAAGCTGCTGGACCTGGGCGCGAAAAAGTGCGTTCCCTGCAAAATGATGGCGCCGCTGCTGGAGGAACTGGCCAGGGACTACCAGGGCCGGCTGGACGTGGAGTTCATCGACGTCTGGGAAAATCCGGGCGCCGCCGAGCAGTACGGCATCCAGAGCATCCCCACCCAGATTTTCTACGACGCGGACGGCAAGGAATTCTTCCGCCACGTGGGTTTCTACCCCAAAGAGGACATCCTGGCCCGGTTCAAGGAGAAGGGGATCACGTTCTGACCGGATCGATCATCGGGAGCGACGTTTCGCACCCGACAAGGTTCGGACTGAGGCAGGCACATGGAATCGCTGTTCACCACTTTGACGCACGCGGTGGAAGGCTCAATCCCGGTGGCCCTGGCGGCCGCGTTCCTGTGGGGCGTGCTCAGCATCCTGCTCAGCCCCTGCCACTTGGCCAGCATTCCCCTCATCGTGGGCTTCATCAGCGAGCAACGGGTGGAAACCGCCCGGCGCGCGTTCGCCATCGCCGGGCTGTTCAGTCTGGGCATCCTGGTCACCATCGCCCTGATCGGCGCCGTCACGGCCGCGCTGGGCCGGATGCTCGGCGACGTGGGTCCCTGGGGTAACTACGCCGTGGCGGCCATCTTTTTCCTGGTGGGACTGCACCTGCTGGACGTGATCCCGCTCCCCTTCTCCGGGCCCGGCCAGGTTGCGCTCAAGCGCCGCGGCTTGCTGGCCGCCTTCGTCCTGGGCCTCGTCTTCGGGATCGCCCTGGGGCCCTGCACCTTCGCCTACATGGCGCCGGTGCTGGCCGTGACGGTGAAAATGGCGGCGACCCACGCCGTGTTCGCCGCCCTGCTGCTGACTTGCTACGGCCTGGGGCACTGCGGCGTGATCGTGGCGGCGGGCACCTTCACCGAGGTGGTGCAGCGGTACCTGCGCTGGAACGAGCGGTCGCGCGGAGCGGTGATCCTGCGGCGGGTGTGCGGCGTGCTGGTGCTGCTGGGCGGCGTGTACCTGGTCTACACCGCCTGATTCATCTGCGTGGAGGCTGAAGTGAAAATGGACTGGACCGAATTGCGGAAGGAGGCGCTCGTATTCAAGGCGCTGGCCCATCCGAGTCGCCTGGCGGTGGCGGAGGCGCTTGCCGCCGGAGCGCGCTGCGTCTGCGAACTCCACGAGATCGTTGGCGGTGACATGTCCACCGTCTCGCGGCACCTATCGGTGCTCAAGGGCGCCGGCGTGATTGCCGACGAAAAGAAAGGGCAGTGGGTGTACTACCACCTGACCCTTCCCTGCGTGACGACATTCCTGAGCTGCCTCCGCCACCCCGCCGAGACATCCGAATGCGCGGCGGCTTCGACGACGCCCGCCGCAACCTGCCGGCGGCAGGCGGTGCGGCGATGAGCCGGCGCCTGACGGCGGCGCTGGGCCTGGGCCTGTGGCTGGCGGCCGTCGGCGGGCTCGCCGCCCTGGCGGCGACCGCCCGGCCCGAACCGGCGAATCCGGCTTCGCCGCACTACGTGGTGTTCTATTTCCACGGCAAATTCCGGTGCCCCACCTGTTTGAAGATCGAGCGGCTGGCAGCCGAGGCGGTCCGCGACGCCTACGCCGACTACCTTGAGCAGGGCAAGGTCCAGTGGCGGGCCGTAGACATTGACCGGCCGGAACACCGGCATTATTCCGACGAGTTCGAGCTCGAGACCTCCACCCTGGCCGTCGCCCGCCTGAACGGCGACAAAGTGGCCGGCTACGCGAAACTTGAGCGGGTTTGGGAGTTGGTGGATGGCGACGAAACCGAGTTCGCCCGCTACGTGCAGGATGCGATCGACCGGTTCATGGCGGAGTGACTTGTGCGCGATTGCGCAAACGCATCCGAATGATTCAGGTCAAGGAGAAAGCATGAACACGTCCATCCCAACCGGCCTCGGATCCTCGGCAGTCTCGCCACGGGTGGCGCTGGAGCGTCTCCACCGGGGGGCCGTGCTGTTGGACATTCGCGAGGCGTATGAGACCAACTACCGGGTTCCCGACGTTCCTGCCATCCTCCAATTCCCGCACAAAACATTTATGGATCATTGGGCCGACATCCCCCGGGACGCCGCCCTCATCGTGCTGGACAACGTGGGCGTGCGCAGTCGGGAGATCGCGCGCTTTTTGTCGGAACAGGGCTTTTCGGACGTGACCTGGATCATCGGCGGCATCGTGGACTGGGTTCGGGACGGGATGCCGGTCCTGCGGGATCCCAACTACGAACTCAGAGGGCAGTGTTCATGCAAGCTACGACCCGTGAATCCAAAGGAGCCGCCGAAATGGACAAAATGAAGATCCTGTTCCTCTGCACCGGCAACTCGTGCCGCAGCCAGATGGCCGAGGGATGGGCCCGGCACCTCAAGGGCGACGTGCTGGAGCCCTGGTCGGCGGGCACGGTGGCCAGGGGCCTCGACGCGCGCGCCGTGCGGGCCATGGCCGAGGCGGGCGTGGACATCTCCGGCCAGCGGTCCAAGACCGTGGTCGAGCTGCCGCCGGGGCCCTTCGACTGGGTGGTCACAGTGTGCGGCCACGCGGCGGAGACCTGCCCGGTGTTCTCCGGCCACGTCCGCCGGATGCACGCCGGCTTCGACGACCCGCCGGCGCTGGCGTGCGACGCGGCCTCGGACGAGGAAGCGATGGCCCACTACCGGCGGGTCCGCGACGAGATTCGGCGGTTTGTGGAGAGACTGCCCGAGGCGCTCCACGAGCGGTGAGCCGCCCGACGATTCGCAATTCAAACTGATTCAGGAGAACACTCCATGACTGACGGCATCTCCCGGCGACTGTCCTTTCTGGATCGTTATCTCACCTTCTGGATCTTCCTGGCCATGGGCGTCGGGGTGGCCACCGGCTACCTGTACCCCGGCATCAAGGACTTCTGGAACCGGTTCAGTGCCGGCACCACCAACATCCCCATCGCCATGGGGCTCATCCTGATGATGTACCCGCCGCTGGCGAAGGTGCGCTACGAGGAGCTTCCCCGGGTGTTCCGGAACCTGAAGGTGCTGGGTCTGTCGCTGGTGCAGAACTGGGTGATCGGCCCGGTGCTGATGTTCGGGCTGGCGGTGGCGTTTCTGGCCGACAAGCACGAGTACATGGTGGGCCTGATCCTCATCGGGCTGGCTCGCTGCATCGCCATGGTCATTGTCTGGAACGACCTGGCCGAGGGCGACCGCGAGTACGCCGCCGGTCTGGTGGCGTTCAACTCCATCTTCCAGGTGCTGTTCTTCTCTCTTTACGCCTACCTGTTCATCACCGTCGGTCTGCCGCTCGTGGGCCTCAAGGGCTCGGTGGTGGACATCTCCATCGGCCAGATTGCCGAGAGCGTGTTCATTTACCTCGGCATCCCGTTCCTCGCGGGCATGTTCACCCGCCTGGTCCTGGTGAAGCTCAAGGGAAAGGCGTGGTACGACGCGAAGTTCGTCCCGGTCATCAGCCCCATCACGCTGGTGGCGCTTTTGTTCACCATCGTGGTCATGTTCAGCCTCAAAGGCGAGTTCATCGTCAAGCTGCCTCTGGATGTGGTGCGGATCGCCATCCCGCTGCTCATCTACTTTGTCCTCATGTTCCTGGTGTCGTTCTGGCTGAGCAAGCGGGCCGGCGCCGACTACGGACAGTCGACGACGCTGTCGTTCACCGCGGCGTCGAACAACTTCGAGCTGGCCATCGCCGTGGCCGTGGCCGTGTTCGGCATCAACTCGGGCGAGGCCTTCGCCGCCGTGATCGGGCCGCTGGTGGAGGTGCCGGTGATGATCGCCCTGGTGAACGTGGCCTTCAAGATCCGCGGGAAGTACTTCCGCTGCGCCGGCGCGGTGTCCACACCGGCTGGTCTATAACAGGAGAACACTCATGGATAAAAAGAAAGACATTCGCGACATGGTGCAGCAGGCCTATGCGTCGGTAGCGCGGCAGCAGTCCGGCTGCTGCTGCGGTCCGCAGAGCTGCTGCGGATCGCCCGCGGCGGCTCCGATGGAGAAGGGCCTGCCCCAGGCGGACCTTGGGTTGTCGTGCGGCGACCCTGTGACGTTCGCCGCGGTGCGTCCCGGCGACGTGGTCGTGGACCTGGGCTCGGGCGCCGGCCGGGACGTGTTCATCGCCGCCCGGATCGTCGGCGCCTCCGGACGGGTCATCGGCGTGGACATGACCGACGACATGCTGGCGCTGGCCCGCCGCAACGCCGCGCAGTTCGCCGCCGCCACGGAGCTGGCCAACACCGAGTTCCGGCAAGGGTACATCGAGGCGTTGCCTGTGGCGGACGCCGAGGCGGACGTGGTGATCTCCAACTGCGTGATCAACCTGTCGCCTGACAAGGCAGCGGTGTTCCGGGAGGTGTTCCGGGTGCTCAAGCCCGGCGGGCGAATGATCGTGAGCGACATCGTCCTGAACCGGGACCTGCCGCCGGCGCTCCGAAACAACGACGCACTCTACGCCGGCTGCATCGCCGGGGCGCTGCGGCGCGAGGACTACCTTGAAGCCATCCGGACGGCCGGCTTCGCGCAGGTGGAGATCCTGAATGACGTCACCTACACGGCCGGGGGCAGCATCACCGATCCGGTCACCCGAGAGGTGGGTGACGAGCTGGCGGGCGTGGCCTCCAGTCTCACCATCCGGGCCGTCAAGGCCTGAGATGGCCGAACGCTCCGGCAGCGCCGCGACGCCATTCCATCATGGTGGCGGCAGCGCAGCGCATGCATCGAGGTGTGTCGGTGAATGGCTGAATGGGTGAATGGATGAATGGGTAACTGGGTGAATCGGTGAATGGGTCTCGGATCTGGGCTCCGTGATCCAGGGCTCAGAATCCAGGTCCAACGTCCGATTTCACATGTCCGATATCCGATTTCCGAAGTCCGATGTCCGCGTTACGGGAACGAGCCTCCAGTCTCGAGTCTCGATGACGATTACGATCACGAATTACGATTACGAATTACGGTTACGATTACGAGCCGGAGAAGCTTCAAACCCCCTATCTCCCATCTCCTGACTTCATTTTTCCCCCGGCCATCCGCTCGGCCTCGGCCAATAGCGGCGCCAGGCTGCGGTCCAGGAAAGGACCTTTGGGAAGGGCCGCGCGCAGGTCGGCCACTGCAGCCGCCGCGGCAAGGCGCGCTCCTTCCGGATTCCGCTCCGACTGCGCCTGCAGCAACCGGAGGGCGGCGCGCACCGCCAATGCTTCGAACTGTTCCGGGTCGATCGCGAAGGTCCGCGTGGCATCGGCGATTCCGCCACTGATCCAGCTCTCCGGCGGGCGGCGACACGCCAGCTCCCACGCCGCCCGATGCCGCCGCACCTGGGCCCGGCAGAGCGCGGCGTCGGCGCTGTCGGGGTTGAGGCGCAGCGCTTCGCCGGCGGCGCGCTCCGCCTCGTCGAACGCCGCCTCGGGCCGTCCGCCCGACCGGACGTTCCACCGGGCCTGGACCAGCGCCGCATCCGCCCGCTCGCGGTGGAGCGACGGGCTGTTCGGATTGATTGCCCGGCCTTTGGCCAATGCCACCCGGGCTGCAGCGAGCTCCGCCGTCGGATCGCGGCCGCTCTCCAGCAGGTGCCGGGCCAGGATGGTATGCGACGCCCCCTCGTTGACGAAACCGGTGAGATTGCCCGGATTCACCTCCTGGGCGCGGCGGTACCAGGCGACCGCATCGCGCAGGTGGGCGGCGGGATCGCCGCCTTCCAGCAGGACCTGGTAGGCCAGGCGCTGGTAGATCGTCCCCAGGTTGGTGTAACCGGCGGCGAAGCGCGGGTTCAGCTCGATGGCCTTCCGGTACGCCTCGATCGCTTCCCGGAACAGGGGGCGGGGATCCTGGTTCAACTGCTGCAGGTAGGACCCCTGCCGGAGCTGGATGTTGGCCAGGTTGATCCACGCATGGGGCAGCGCCGGATTGATGGCCATGGCTTGGCGACAAGCCGCGGCGCCCCGCGCGTGGGTGGCCGAGGGATCGAGGCCGTGGGTGATCTCCCAGGTGCCGATGGAGCTGTAGACCCCGCCGCGGTTGCTGTGCACGGTGGCCAGGTGCGGGTTGATCCGGATCACCTCGTCCAGGTGCCGCAGCGCGCGCTCCAGGTTGGCGCGCGGATCCTTCCCTTCCGCCGCCTCCGTGTCGGCCAAAGTCCAGTACACGAGGCCCAGACTGTTCTCGGCGCCCGAGGAGTTGGGATTGAGTTCCACGGCGTGCGTGAGGGCGACGACGGCCTCGCGCAGGGCCGGCCGGGCATCCACGCCCCGGCCCTGGTCGTGCTCGGCCCGCCGCCACCAGGCCTGCCCGAGGTTCAGGTGCGCGTCATCGTTGGCCGGATCGGCGCTTACCGCGTCCCGCGCGGCCGCCACGGCTTCATCCAGAGCGCGGGCCGGGTCCTCGCCGGAGTTGGCCTGGTACTCGGCCAGCCGCCACTGCAGGACGGCCCGCTGGGTGTGCAGGCGGCTGTCGTGGGGGGCCACCGCCGCCGCCTGCCGCCAGGCGGCCAGACCTGCCGCAAAGGCTGTGGACACGTCGCCGCCGCTCACCGCCTCCAGCTCCAGGCGCTGCGCCGCGTTCACCACCCGCTCGACGAAGGCGGACGGCGCGCTCCGGGCGATGGCGGTCGCCTGGTCGAAAGCCGCCGTCGCGGCGTCCAGGTCGCGGCTCGCCGCCGCCAGGTCACCGCGGCCGCTGGCATCGCCCGCCCGCAACTGCAGCGCCCGCCCCTGCAGGACCCAGGCCTCGAAAAACCATCGGGTACGCGCTGCCGCCCGGCGGGCGCGGACCAGCGCCTCGTCCCAGCGCGACTCGTGGAGCGCCAGGGTTGCCGCCACGTAGTCGGACGCCCCGGCCGCGCTCCCTTGGGCCCGGGTCAGGTACCCGAGAGCCGGTTCGCGCAACGCGCGGCCGGCAGCGGCTTCCTGCGCCTCGCGCAGTTCCTTGCCGCGGATTCGGCGCACCCGGTCCATCTCCTCGAGATACAGCGCCCCCAGCGCCTGGCCGAGCGCGGCGGCCACCTCACCGCCGCGGTAGCCGGCGTCCCAGGCCCGCTCCAGGTGTCGGCGGGCCGCCGCCCAGTCACGCAGGGCCAGGAAACCGCGGCCCAGGGCGTAGTGGCCCGGCCCGGCCGCGGCGTCGGCCATGGCATCCGCCTGGCGCTCGAGGCGCACCAGGGCGGCGCGTGCCTCGCGCTCCTCGGCGGTCACGTCGTGGGTGGGGGCGAAGTAGGCCACGCGGAGCGCCTGCTCGATGGCCGATACCTCCTGACCGAATTCGGCGGCTCGCCGGGCCTGGGCCTGTAGCCGCCATTTTTCCGCCGCCAGCCAGCCGCCCAGCACCACGGTGACGACGGCCACGGCTGCGAGCACGGCGGCCAGCGTCCGGTGGCGCCGCGCCAGCTTGACGGCCCGCTGCCGCAGGCTGGGCGGACGGGCCAGGATCGGCTCAGTTGCCAGCACCGCTTCCAGATCCCGGGCCAGGGCGAAGGCCGAATCGTAGCGACGGGCGGGATCCTTCTCCAGGCACTTCATGACCACCGTCTCCAGGTCGGGCGGCAGGTCGGGCATCCGACTACGCAGCGGAACCGGTTCTTCGCTGATGATCCGAACGACGGTGGCCAGGGCGGTGGGGCCGGTCAGGGGCGGAACGCCGGCCAGCAGGTCGTAGAGGGTGGCGCCGAGGCCGTAGATATCGGCGCGCCGGTCCACACCCTCCCGGGTGCCGCGGGCCTGCTCGGGCGACATGTAGGCCGGCGTGCCCAGCAGCGCGCCGGTGACCGTGAGACCGGAGGTCGACAGCTCCCGGGCCAGGCCGAAGTCCACCACATACGGGTGGAGGGCGCCGTCCGTGCGGCGCTCCACCAGGATGTTGCCCGGTTTGACGTCCCGGTGGACCAACCCTTCCCGGTGCGCGGCCTGGAGGGCGTCGGCGGCCCGGATGACGATCCGGACCTTCTCCTCCCAGCCCAGTTCGTTGCGGAGCGCGGCCACGGACGGACCATCGATGTACTGCATGGCGATGAAGGGCCGCCCCTCCAGATCGCCCACCTCGTACACGCGGCAGACATGCTCGTGCTGGACGCGGGCCTGGATGCGCGCCTCCTGCAGGAAGCGTTCGACCGTTTCCAGATCGTCGCGGTGCAGAAATTTGATGGCCACCCGGCGCCCGAGCCGCGGGTCCTCGGCGAGGAACACTTCGCCCATGCCGCCGCGGCCCAGCAGCCGGATGACCCGGTAGCGGTCCCATTCCGCCATTCGTGCGCCGAACGCCGGATCGCCGCCGTCGCCGGCCGGGGCGGTGGGGGTCGGATCGGAGGCGGGGCCACTGGGCGGGGGCGTGCGCGGCGCACCGTCCAGCTCCTCGGCCAGTCGGCGGACCAGCGACTCGTCGAGGCAGCCGCGACGGACCAGGGTGTCGAGCAGGCCCGCAGCGTCCGGGTGCGGACGGTTAGCGCCGGACGACGGCTGGGTGTCGTCGGACGGCGCGCGGTCCTGGCGGGCCTGCTCCAGCGCCGCAGCGGAGAGGTGCCCGCGCACCAGCGCCAGCTGGATGATCCGGTCGGCCTTGGCTGGCTCCATGCGTCCTCCGGCTCCCGCGGTTTCCGGTGCAGTCTTATCCAGTCGCGCTATCCGTCGGGCGGCTGTCGTGTGATCGTGCCGCGA